>WHTQ01000211.1 GCA_009377645.1 Micromonosporaceae bacterium
CGCCGGAGTTCAAGGCCATGTTCTGGGCCTTGAACGGCGCGACCCGCACGCCCTGGCGGGCAAGCCAGCGGCAGAGCCCGGCCACCAGCACGGACTTGCCGGCATCCGACGTGGTGCCCGCGACCAGCAGCGCCCCCCTCATGTCAGGGCCCAGCGGCTGCAGGTATTCGCCACTCACGCGCCCGCCTCCTTCGAGCCGCGCCCTGCGGCGGCGGCCGTGGCGGCTGCCACGAGGGCGGCCCCGGCGGCGACGGCGCGGGAGAGACGCACGGCGCGGGTGACGTCGGCAGGGGTGGGCGATGGCCCCTCGCCGAGGGGGCCGCGCACCTCGACCCGGGCGTCGGGGCCGGAGCCGTAGCGGTTGACCCCACCGAGACGGACGCCGAGCGCGCCGGCGAAGGCGGCCTCCGCGTGGCCGGCGTTCGGGCTGGGCGAGCGGCGGCCGTCACGACGGGCGACGAGCGCCGCGGCACGCACCTCACCGCCGACCAGCGGGGCGAGCAGCACCGCCAGCGCCGCCGTCAGCCGCGCAGGCGCCCAGGCCAGCACGTCATCGAGCCGGGCCGACGCCCACCCGAACCGGAGATACCGCCGGCTCCGGTGACCCACCATCGCATCGAGGGTGTTCGCGCCGCGGTGGGCGACGACCCCGGCCGGGCCCGCGACCGCACCCCACAGCAGCGGTGCGACGATCGCGTCAGCCGTGTTCTCCGCAACGCTCTCCACCGCGGCACGGCACAGTTCGGGGCCGTCGAGGCTGGCCGGGTCGCGGCCCACCAGCGCCGGGACGCGGCGGCGCGCCGTGACCAGATCGGCGGCGGCCACGGCCTCGCCCACCGCCAGCGCCTCCCGCCCCAGCGAGCGTCCGCCCAGCGCCGCCCAGGTCACGACTGCGAGGACGATGCCGCGGGCACGGGGCAACCGCCGCTCCAGGACCCAGGCCGCCAGGGTGGGCACGCCCACGAGGACGGCGCTGTAGGCCGCCCCGGTCAGGCGGTCGTCGCGGTGGCACGCCTGCTCGGCGCGCTGGGCGGCGGCGCCGAACACGGCCACCGGGTGACCCCGGCGCGGATCCCCGGCCGCGACGTCGGCCAGCAGCCCGGCGAGCAGGCCGGCGGCACGGGCGCCGCTCACGGCCTCACCGATCTCCCTCCGGC
>WHTQ01000084.1 GCA_009377645.1 Micromonosporaceae bacterium
CGCCCGCCGGCGGGCGCGACGGCCGGCCGCCCGACCGCCTTCCCGACCGCCTGCCTGGCCAGCCCGCTCGCGACGGCACCCCGGTCGGCGCCCGGGAACCGTACCGGCCGCGGCTCCTGGCGGTCCCGGGGGTCGGCGTGGGCACCGTCGGGCGGCGGTCCCGGGCGCTGACCGGCACCGGCCAGACCGTCCGGACCACCCGGCCGCTCGGCGCCCCCACCGGCCGGCCACACCTGGTCGCCACCCTGCTGGCCGCCGCGCCGCACCAGCGGAGCCGGGGCCGCACCGGGCCGGGACTGCTGGTCCACCCCGACGACCTCCGGATGCCGGTCCGGGAGGGGCGGGAGAGCAACCTGATCCTGTTCTGTGTGGACGCGTCCGGCTCGATGGCCGCCCGGCAACGCATGCGGGAGGTGAAGACCGCCGTCCTGTCGCTACTGCTCGACGCCTATCAGCGCCGCGACAAGGTGGGCCTGGTGACCTTCCGGGGCACCGCCGCGGAACTGGCGCTGCCGCCCACATCCAGTGTGGAGGCCGCCGCCGCCCGGCTGGCCGAGCTTCCGACCGGGGGGCGCACGCCGCTGGCCGAGGGGCTGCTGCGGGCCGGCGCGGTGCTGCGGGTAGAGCGGATCCGAGACCCCCGCCGCCGGCCACTGCTGGTGGTCGTCACCGACGGCCGGGCCACCGCCGGCCCGCGGCCAGTGCCGCGGGCGTTGACCGCCGCCGGGCGGCTGGCCGCCGCCGACACCGCCGGCGTGGTGCTGGACTGCGAGTCCGGCCGGCTCCGGCTCGGGTTGGCGGCCGACCTCGCCGCCGCGCTGGGCGCCGAGCTCCTGCCGCTGACCGAGGTCGCCGCCGACACGCTCACCGCAGCGGTGCGGACACGCACCATCCCCCACCGGAGCAGGAGGGCCGCCTGATGCCACAGGGCCAGCCGGAGACCGTCCCGGACGACGGACTGACCACCCGGCAGCGCCGCCAGCGCCCGCTCATCATCGTCCACACCGGAGCTATGAAGGGCAAGTCGACCGCGGCCTTCGGGCTGGCCATGCGGGGCTGGCATCAGGGCTGGTCGATCGCGGTGTTCCAGTTCGTCAAGTCCGCCCGGTGGAAGGTCGGCGAGGAGGCCGGCCTGCTCGCGCTCGGGCGGCTGCACGACCAGACCGGCGAGGGTGGCCCGGTCGAGTGGCACAAGATGGGTGCCGGCTGGAGCTGGTCACGCAAGGCCGGCTCGGAGGCCGACCACGCGGTGGCCGCCCGGGAGGGGTGGCGCGAGATCCAGCGCCGGCTGGCCACGGCCCGGCACGACCTGTACGTCCTGGACGAGTTCACCTACCCGATGAAGTGGGGCTGGGTCGACGTCGACGAGGTGGTGGCCACGCTGCGGGACCGGCCGAGCCACCAGCACGTCGTCATCACCGGCCGGGACGCCGACCCGCGGCTGGTCGACGCCGCCGACCTGGTCGCCGAGATGACGAAGATCAAGCACCCGATGGACGCAGGCCAGAAGGGCCAGCGGGGCATCGAATGGTGACCCGCCTGCCCCGGGTGGTGGTCGCGGCCCCGGCCTCCGGGCAGGGCAAGACCACCGTCGCCACCGGACTGATGGCCGCGCTGCGGGCGCGGGGGCTGGCCGTGAGCGGGCACAAGGTGGGTCCGGACTACATCGACCCGGGCTACCACGCCCTGGCCACCGGCCGGCCCGGTCGCAACCTCGACCCGCACCTACAGGACCCGGCACTCGTCGCGCCGCTGCTCGCCCACGGCGCCGCCCGCCCGGTCCCGGCCGACCTGGCGGTGATCGAGGGCGTGCTGGGCCTGCACGACGGCGCGCTCGGCCGGGACGGGTTCGCCTCCACCGCCCACGTCGCCGCGCTGGTCGGCGCGCCGGTGATCCTGGTCGTGGACGTCTCGGCCGCCGGCCGCAGCGTCGCCGCGGTGGTGCACGGGTTCGCCACGTACGCCCCGCCGGCACCGGCGCCCGCACCGGCGTCGACACCGGCACCGGCACTCACGCCGCGGCTGGCCGGGGTGATCCTCAACCAGGTCGGGTCGCCTGCACACGAGGCCGAGGTACGCGCGGCGGTGGCGACCACCGGCGTACCGGTCCTCGGTGCGCTGCGCCGCGACCCGGACCTGCGCACTCCGAGCCGCCACCTCGGCCTGGTGCCGGCCGCCGAGCAGGCTGCCACCGCCGCCCGCACGGTGGAGCTGCTCGGCGCCCACGTCGCCCGGTCGGTGGACCTCGCCGCAGTCGTCACCGCCGCCCGGCAGGCGCCCGACCTGCCCGGCCCGGCCTGGGACCCGGCCGCCGCCCTCGGCGCCGGCAGCCGCCCGGCCGGCCCGGAGCCGGTGGTCGCGGTGGCGGGCGGGCCGGCGTTCACGTTCCGGTACGCCGAGACGGACGAGCTGCTGGCGGCAGCCGGCGTACGAACGGTCGCGGTCGACCCGGTGCGGGACGAGGCGCTGCCCACCGCCTGCGCCGGCCTCTATCTCGGCGGCGGCTTCCCCGAGGTGTACGCGGCCGAGCTGTCGACGAACGCAACGCTGCGCGGCGCGGTGGCCGCGGCGGCTGCCGCCGGTATGCCGATCGTCGCCGAGTGCGCCGGCCTGCTGTACCTGTGCCGCCGGCTCGACGGGCGGCCGATGGTCGCAGCGATCGACGCCGACGCGACCATGACCACCGCGCTCACCCTCGGCTACCGCACCGGGGTAGCGCCCGGGTCCAGTGTGGTCGCCGGGGCCGGGGCGGCGGTCGCCGGCCACGAGTTCCACCGCACCCGGGTCACGCCCGGCCACGGCCAGCGGCCGGCCTGGGAGCTGCGCGGCACCGACGGCGCGCGGGTGCCGCACGGCTTCGTCGGTGCCGGCGGCTCACTGCACGCGGCCTACCTGCACGTGCACTGGGCCGGCCATCCGAGCGCTGCCCGGCGGTTCGCCGCCGCCGCCCGCCGGTTCGCCGGGGCGCGGTCATGAGGCCGGACCTGCGCCACCACGGCGACCAGGACCTGGCGCCCGGCCTGGTCGACCTGGCCGTCAACGTCCAGCTCGCCCGGCCGCCCGGGTGGCTGCGGCAGCGGCTGGTCGACAGCCTCGACGGCATCGCTGCCTACCCGGACCAGACCGCCGGCCGGCTCGCGGTCACCGCCCGCCACCACCGGCGGGTCAGCGAGGTGCTCGTCACTGCCGGGGCGGCCGAGGCATTCTCGCTGGTCGCGCGGGCACTACCGGGCGCCCGCCAGGCGGTCGTGGTCCATCCCCAGTTCACCGAACCTGAGGTGGCGCTGGCCGAGGCCGGGCACCGGGTGCACCGGGTGCTGCTCGACCACGCTGGCGGCTTCCGGCTCACCGCCGACGCCGTACCACCGGCGGCCGACCTGGTGGTGATCGGCAACCCGACCAACCCGACCTCGGTGCTGCACCCGGCCGCGGAGCTGCGCCGGCTGGCCCGGCCCGGGCGGGTGCTGGTGGTCGACGAGGCGTTCATGGACGCCGTACCGGGCGAGCCGGAGTCGCTGGCCGGTGCCGACCTGCCTGGTCTGCTGGTGGTGCGCAGCCTCACCAAGACCTGGGGCCTGGCCGGGTTGCGGGCCGGATACGTGGTCGGCGACGAGGCGGTGATCGCCCAGCTGGCGCGGGTGCAGCCGCCGTGGCCGGTATCCACCCCGGCCCTGGCCGCGCTGCGGATCTGCCTGGCGCCGGAGGCGGTGGGCGAGGCGGGCCGGATCGCCGAGGAGTCCGTACCCTGGCGGGACGAGCTGGTCGCCGGGCTGGCGGCGCTCGGCGTAGCCGTGGTGCGGCCCGCCCGCGCGCCGTTCGTGCTGCTCCGGCTGCCGGACGGGGAACGGGTCCGGCAGCAGCTGCGTCAGGCCGGCTACGCGGTGCGCCGGGGCGACACCTTCCCCGGTCTCGGTCCACAGTGGCTCCGGGTGGCCGTGCGGGAGCCGGGGGTGACGGCCCGGTTCCTCGCCGCGCTGACCCCGGTCCTGGCCCACGCCCGCGCCAGCGTCCACGCCAGCGCGCGGATGCTCGCCGCCGGCCCGGCCCGGAGCGCACCGGTCCTGGCGGCGGCCGCGGCCACCAGCACCGGGCCGGACCGCGCCGACCCACCCGCCGGCGCCCGCCTGAGCAGCGGCGCGGACCGGGCCGCGCGGGCCGGCACGGGCCGGGTCACGCTGGTCGGCGCCGGTCCGGGCGACGCCGGGCTGATCACCGTACGCGGTAGCCAGCGCCTCGCCGAGGCGGAGGTCGTCGTCGCCGACCGGCTGATCCCGCCGTCGCTCCTGGACGGTCTGGCGGCCGGGGTGACCCTCATCGACGCGGGCAAGGTCCCCGGCGCACCGGCGACCGGCCAGGACCGGATCAACCGGCTCGTCATCGACCACGCCCTGGCCGGTCGCCGGGTGGTGCGGCTCAAGGGCGGCGACCCGTACGTGTTCGGCCGCGGCCGGGAGGAGGTCGAGGCGTGCCTCGCCGCTGGCGTGCCGGTCGAGGTCGTGCCCGGCGTGTCGAGCGCGGTGGCGGTGCCGGCACTGGCCGGGGTTCCGCTGACTCACCGGGGCATGACCCGGGGCTTCACGGTGCTGTCCGGGCACGTGCCGCCGGGCGACCCGGCGAGCACCGTGGACTGGGCGGCGGTCGCCCGGTCCGGCACGACGCTGGTGCTGCTGATGGCGGTGCGGACGTTGCCGGAGATCGCCACCGCGCTGCTACGGCACGGGATGCCCGCCGCGACGCCGGCCGTCTGCATCGAGAACGGCGCGACCCCGCGGCAGCGGACGCTGGCCGGGCCGCTCGACGAGATCGCGAAGATCGCCCGGGCCGGCCGGGTCCGGGCGCCGGCCGTGACCGTGATCGGTCCGGTGGCGTCCTTCGCAGCCACCGCCCCGGCCCCGCCCCGGGTCCCGGCCGCGGCCCCCGGCGCGGAAACCGTGACCGGCACCGACGCGGAGACCGCCGCCGGGCCACCCGGCGGTGAGCCGTCCGCCGGAGGTGGGCTGCCGGCCGGAGGTGGGCTGCCGGCCGGCCTCGGCGCACCGGTGGCGCCGCGGTCCGCCGCCGCCGAGGCGGCCGCCCGCGCCCGGCTCGACGCGCTGGTCAAGCCGCGGGGCGCGCTCGGCCGGCTGGAGGAGCTTGCCGCCTGGCTGGCCGGCGCCCAGGACCGGTGCCCGCCCGCACCGCTGGACCGGGTACGGGTGGTGGTGCTCGCCGGCGACCACGGCGTGTCCCGGGAGGGCGTGTCGGCGTACCCGCGGGAGGTCACGGCGGCCATGATCGGCGCGTTCCTGGCCGGGCTGGCTGGCGTCTGCGTGGCGGCCCGCCAGCACGGGATCCCGGTGCGGGTCCTCGACATCGGCGTGGACGCCGACCTGCCGGCGGCGCCCGCCGAGGTGACCGCGTACAAGGTGCGGCGCGGCAGCGGCGTGATCAGCCGGGAGGACGCCCTCGCCCCGGGCGAGGCGGCCCGCGCGTGGGTGGCCGGTGCGGCCATCGCGGAGGAGGAGATCACGGCCGGCGCCGACCTGCTGATCGCCGGCGACATGGGGATCGGGAACACCACGGTCGCGGCGGCGCTGGTAGCCGCCACACTGGACCTTCCGGCGGCAGCGGTCGCCGGCACCGGCACCGGCATCGACGCGGCGGTGCTGGCGCACAAGACCGCCGTGATCGGCGCCGCGCTGGCCCGGCCCCGCGCGCCCGGCCCGGTCGGGTCGCTGACCACGCTGGGCAGCGCCGACGCTGCCGCCACGGTCGGGTTCCTGCTGCGGGCCGCGGCGCGCGGAGTGCCGGTCCTGCTGGACGGCGTGTTCTCCAGTGCCTGCGCCCTGGTGGCCGGGCGGGCCGTTCCCGCCGCGGTCGACTGGTGGCTGGCCGGGCACCGGTCCACCGAGCCGTCCCAACGGTACGCGCTCGACGCGCTCGGCCTGCGGCCGATCCTGGACGTGGGCATGCGCCTGGGTGAGGGCAGCGGTGCGGTGACCGCGGTGCCGGTCCTGCGTACCGCCCAGGCGCTCATCGCCGGGATGGGAACCTTGAGCGAGCTCGGGGCCGGTCCCGGACCGGCGGGTGCCGGCAGGTGAGCCCGCTGTGGCTGGCGGTCGGCACGCTGACGGCGCTGCGGGCGCCGGCGCCGGCGCGGGTCGACCGGCGGACGGCCGGGATGGCGATGGTGCTGGCCCCGCTGGCCGGGGGGCTGGTCGCCGCACCGGCGGTCGGGCTCGTCCTGGCCGGCCGCTGGCTCGACGCGCAGCCACTGCTGGTTGCCGCGCTGGCGGTGGCCGCGACCGCGCTGGCCAGCCGGGGCCTGCATCTGGACGGGCTCGCCGACACCACGGACGGCCTCGCCGCCTCGTACGACCGCCAGCGTGCGCTGGCGGTGATGCGGCGCGGTGACACCGGCCCGGCCGGGTTGGCGGCGCTCGGGCTGGTGCTGCTGGTCCAGGTGGCGGCGCTGGCGGCGGTTCTTGCCCGGCCGGACGCGGCGGTGGCGGTGCTGGTGGCGGTGGTCACCGGCCGGTCGGTGCTCTCGCTGGCGTGCGCCCGGGGAGTTCCCGCGGCTCGGGGCGAGGGGCTCGGGGCGACCGTGGCCGGCTCGGTGCCGCCGGTCGCGGCGGCGGCGGTCGCGGCGGCCACCGCCGGGCTGGCGGCGGCGGTCGTGAGCCCGTGGTGGCACGGGGCGGCGGCGGTCGTCGCCGGCTACGCCGCGGCCGGGTGGTTGCTGAGCCGCTGCCTGCGGCGGCTGGGCGGGGTCACCGGCGACGTGCTCGGCGGCTGCGTGGAGCTCGCGGTCACGGCCGGCTTGGTGGTGCTCGCGGTCGCCTGAGGCTCCGCCCGGGCAGCACTACCGGCGACCGGTGCCCCTCCCCTGCACCGACCGGCCCGGCAGCACCGCCGGCGACCGGTGCACCTCCCGTGCCGGCCCGGCAGCGCCGCCGGCGGTAGGGCAGTCCTGCGTGTGGCCCTCGGTGTGGCACCTGCGGATGCGCGGACGTCAGACGGTGGGGGCGGTGCTGAGATCGAGCACCCGCCCGGCGACCACCAGATACAGCCGGTCGCTGGCCGCGCCGAGGCGTTGGTTGAGCGTGCCCAGCCGGTCGCGGAACAGCCGTCCGGCGGGCGTCGCGGGCACCACTCCGAGCCCGACTTCGTTGGTGACCGCGATCACCGACGCGACCGTCTCCTGCCAGGCAGACGACAGTCGGTCGGTCTCCTCGTCGACGCGGCCCGCCCAGCCCGCCGCATCCTGCCACGCGCCGGCCTCGTCGAGCTGCCGGGCCAGCCAGGTGGCGAGGCAGTCGACCAGCAGCACCTCGCCCCGCCCGGCCCCGGCCAGGACGGCCGCCACGTCGGTCGTCTCGACCGTCTCCCACCGCGGCGGCCGGCGGGCCTGGTGGGCGGCCACCCGGGCGGCCCAGTCCGCGTCATCGCCGGGCGGGTAGCCCGGGGCGACGAACCGGACCCGACCGGTGCCGGCAAGCCGCTCGGCGAACCGCGACTTGCCGGACCGCCCGCCACCGGTGACCAAGGTACGTGTCGGCACGGCGCCTCCCTTCCCGGTCACTGGTCGGTCCAGCCTGGCACAGCCACTATCGTGTCGGGGATGACGGGGCGGTGGCGGTGCACCGGCGCGCGGACGGCCGGGCTGGCGCTCGGTTTCGCCGCTGACCTGGCGTTCGGCGACCCGCGGCGGGGACACCCGGTGGCCGGGTTCGGGCGGCTGGCGGCAGCGCTGGAACGCCGGCTGTGGGCCGACTCCCGGCGGCGTGGCGTGGCGTACGCCGCGCTGTGTGTCGGCGCCACCGCCGGTGCCGGCCTGCTGGCCCGGCGGTTGACCGCCCACCATCCGGTCGCGGAGACGCTGGTGACCGCCGCGGCCACCTGGGCCGTCCTGGGTGGACGGAGCCTGGCCGCCGAGGGTCGGGCCATGCACCGCCTGCTCGACCACGGCGACCTCGACGGCGCCCGCCGCCGGCTGTCCCACCTGGCCGGCCGCGACCCGGCCGAGCTCGGTCCCGGCGAGCTGGCCCGCGCCACCGTCGAGTCGCTGGCGGAGAACACCTCCGACGCGGTCGTGGCCCCGCTGTTGTGGGGCGCGGTCGCCGGCGTCCCCGGTCTGGTCGGCTATCGCGCCGCCAACACGCTGGACGCGATGGTCGGCCACCGCCGCGCCCGCTACGCCCGGTTCGGCTGGGGCGCAGCCCGGCTGGACGACTTGGCCAACCTGCTCCCGGCCCGGGTCAGCGCGGCGCTCGCCGCGGCGGCCGCACCACTGGTCGGCGGCACGCCCGGGGCAGCGCGGCGGGCCTGGCGGCGCGATGCCGCCCGGCACCCCAGCCCGAACGCCGGGCCGGTCGAGGCGGCCTTCGCCGGCGCGCTGGGGGTCACGTTGGGCGGCGCCAACCGGTACGGCGACCGGGTGGAGGACCGGGGCAGGCTGGGCGACGGGCCGGCCCCGATGGTCGCCGACATCCCGCGGGCCGTCCGGCTCTCCCGCTTGGTCGGAGCCGGCGGGCTCGCGGTCGCCGCGGTGCTTGCCCAGGCGGTATCCCGGGGCCCGGTGACCGGACCCCGACGCCCGGAGTCACCGCGGCCAGAGTGCGCTGGCTAGAGTCGCACTGGCTAGAGTCGCACTGGCTAGAGTCGTAACGTGGCCGCCCACCCCGGTGCCCTGCTGGTCGCAGGCACCACCTCCGACGCCGGCAAGAGCCTGGTCACCGCCGGGATCTGTCGCTGGCTGGCCCGGCAGGGCCTACGGGTGGCGCCGTTCAAGGCGCAGAACATGTCCAACAACTCGATGGTCTGCCGGGACGGCGCCGAGATCGGCCGCTCCCAGTGGCTGCAGGCGCTCGCGGCCGGCGCCGAGCCGGAGGCGGCGATGAACCCAGTGCTGCTCAAACCGGGCACCGACCGGCGCAGCCACATCGTCCTGCTCGGGCGCCCGCACGGGGACCTGGCCGCCGGTGAGTTCGCCACCGGCCGCCGGCACCTGGCCGAAGCCGCGTACGCCGCCCTGGCCGACCTGCGGACCCGGTACGACGTGGTGGTCTGCGAAGGCGCCGGCAGCCCCACCGAGATCAACCTACGCGCCGGCGACTACGTCAACCTGGGACTGGCCCGCCAGGCCGGGCTGCCGGTGGTGGTGGTCGGCGACATCGACCGCGGTGGCGTGTTCGCCGCCATGTACGGCACCCTGGCCCTGCTCCACCCGGCCGACCAGGCGCTGCTGGCGGGCTGGATCGTCAACAAGTTCCGGGGCGACCCGGCCCTGCTGGCACCTGGCCTGGACATGATCGCCGCGGCCACCGGCCGGCCGGTGCTTGGGGTGCTGCCGTGGCTGGACGGCGTGTGGCTGGACTCCGAGGACGCGCTCGCGCTCGCCGGCTGGGCCGGTCACCGGCCCGGCCCGGGCGCCACCCTGCGGATCGCGGCCGTGCGCTTCCCCCGGCTGTCCAACGCCACCGACCTCGACGCGCTGGCGGCCGAACCGGGCGTGTCGGTCACCGTCACCACCGACGCGGACGTGGTCGCCGCCGCCGACCTCGCAGTGCTGCCCGGCACCCGGGCCACCGTGACCGACCTCGGCTGGGCCCGGCAGCGCGGCATCGCCGACGCGGTGCGGGCGCGGGTGGCGCGCGGCCGGCCGGTGCTCGGCATCTGCGGCGGCTACCAGATGCTGGCCGAGCGCCTCGACGACCCGGTGGAGTCCGGCGCCGGGGAGGTGCCCGGGCTGGGCCTGCTGCCGCTGCGGGTGAGGTTCGACCCGGTCAAGCACCTGGGCCGGCCCACCGGCGAGTGGTCCGGGCACCCGGTCGAGGCGTACGAGATCCACCACGGCGTCGCCCGCCCGGCCGACCCCGCCGCCGGCCGCGCGGCCGGTTCCGCGGCCGGTCCCCCGGCGCCGGACCTCGAACCGTTCCTGGACGGCTGGCGGCGCGGCCCGCTGTGGGGCACGACCTGGCACGGCGCGTTCGAGAACGACGACTTCCGCCGCGCCTGGCTCACCACGGTCGCCGGGCAGGCCGGCGTCGGCTGGCGGCCGGCGCCTGCGGCGGCCGGGTTCGCGGCCCACCGCGCGGCGATGCTCGACCGGCTCGGCGACGCCGTCGCGCACCACCTGGACACGGCGGCGCTGCACCGGCTGATCGCGCACGGGCCGCCCGCGGACCTGCCGGTGCTCCCGCCCGGAGCACCCGCGCCGCGGCACCCGTAGCCAGTCAGCCGCCGTCCTCCAGGTCGCCCTCGACCTGGAGGTAGACCTCGCGCAGGGCGGCCAGCAGGTCCGGATCGGGCTGCCCCCACAGGCCGCGATCGGCGGCCTCGGTGAGGCGCTCCACGATGGTGCGCAGCGCCCACGGGTTCGACCGCTTCAGGAACTCCTGGTTCTCCTTGTCGAGGACGTAGCTGCGCGCCAGCGACTCGTACATCCAGTCGGTGACCACGCCCGCGGTGGCGTCGTAGCCGAACAGGTAGTCCACAGTGGCGGCCAGCTCGAACGCACCTTTGTAGCCGTGCCGGCGCATCGCCGACAGCCACCGCGGGTTGACCACCCGGGCCCGGAACACCCGGGCGGTCTCCTCGCTCAGCGACCGGGTCCGTACCGCGTCCGGGGTGGTGCTGTCGCCGACATACGCCCGCGGTGCCCGCCCGGTCAGCGCCCGCACGGTGGCGATCATGCCGCCGTGGTACTGGAAGTAGTCGTCCGAGTCGGCGATGTCGTGCTCGCGGGTGTCGGTGTTCTTGGCCGCGACGGCGATCCGGCGATAGGCGTTCTCCATGTCTTCCCGGGCGGCCCGGCCGTCCAGGTCCCGGCCGTAGCCGAAGCCGCCCCACACGGTGTAGACCTCGGCCAGGTCGGCGTCGTCGCGCCAGTTGCCACTGTCGATCAGCGGCAGCAGCCCGGCCCCGTACGCGCCCGGCTTGGAGCCGAAGATGCGGATGGTGGCCCGCCGCTCGTCGCCGTGCCGGGCCAGGTCGGCCCGGGCGTGGGCGCGCAGGTAGTTGTCCTCGTCCGGCTCGTCGCGCGCGGCCACCGCCCGGACCGAGTCGTCGAGCAGCAGCAACAGGTGCGGGAACGCGTCCCGGAAGAAGCCGCTGATCCGGACCGTGACGTCGATCCGGGGCCGGCCCAGCTCGGCCAGCGGGACGACCTCGAATCCGCTGACCCGCCGGGAGGCCTCGTCCCAGCGGGGCGCGACCCCGATCAGGGCCAGCACCTCGGCGATGTCGTCGCCGGCGGTGCGCATCGCCGAGGTCCCCCACACCGACAGGCCGACCGAGCGCGGGTAGCCGCCGGTGTCGGCGCGGTACCGGTCGAGCAGCGAGGCCGCCATCGCCTGGCCGGTCTCCCACGCCAGCCGGCTCGGGATCGCCTTCGGGTCGACGGTGTAGAAGTTGCGGCCGGTCGGGAGCACGTTGACCAGGCCGCGCAGCGGCGAACCGCTCGGCCCGGCCGGGACGTAGCCGCCGTCCAAGGCGTGCAGGACCGCGTCGATCTCGTCGGTGGTACGCGCCAGCCGGGGCACCACCTCGCCGGCCGCGAACTCCAGCACCCGGCCCACCACCTCGCGCCGCGGATGGTCGCTGCCCAGCACCGCGGCGGTGACCGCCGGCACCGCGTCGGCCGCCCAGCCGCGCGCCTCCAGCTGGCCGGCCAGCTCCCGGGCCACCGCCTCGACCCGGTCGACGGCGTGGGTCGACCCGGCGTCCGCCTCGTCGAGTCCGAGCGCGGCCCGCAGGCCCGGGACGGCACCGGCCTGCCCGCCCCACATCTGCCGGGCGCGCAGGATCGCCAGCACCAGGTTGACCCGGGCCTCGCCGGCCGGCGGCTCGCCGAGCACGTGCAGGCCGTCGCGGATCTGCGCGTCCTTGACCTCGCACAGCCAGCCGTCGACGTGCAGCAGGAACTCGTCGAACTCGGCGTCGTGCGGGCGCTGGTCCAGGCCGAGGTCGTGGTCGAGCTTGGCGGCCTGGATCAGGGTCCAGATCTGGGCCCGGATCGCCGGCAGCTTGGCCGGGTCCATGGCCGCGATGTTGGCGTGCTCGTCCATGAGCTGTTCGAGCCGGGCGATGTCGCCGTAGCTCTCGGCCCGGGCCATCGGCGGCACCAGGTGGTCCACGATGGTCGCGTGCGCGCGTCGCTTGGCCTGCGCGCCCTCGCCCGGGTCGTTGACCAGGAACGGGTAGACCAGCGGCAGCGACCCGAGCACCGCGTCCGGTCCGCAGGCCGCCGACAGGCCCAGGTTCTTGCCGGGCAGCCACTCCAGCGAGCCGTGCTTGCCGAGGTGCACCACCGCGTGGGCGCCGAGCTCAGTGTCGAGCCAGCGGTACGCGGCCAGGTAGTGATGGGTCGGCGGCAGGTCCGGGTCGTGGTAGATCGCGATCGGGTTCTCCCCGAAGCCCCGCGGTGGCTGGATCATGAGGATGAGGTTGCCGGCCCGGAGCGACGCCAGCACGATCTCGCCGTCCGGGTCACGCGACCGGTCGACGAACAGCTCGCCCGGCGGCGGCCCCCAGTGCGCGGTCATCGCCTCCCGCAGGTCGGCGGGCAGGGCGTCGAACCACTTCTGGTAGGTGGCCGACCCGACCCGGACCGGGTTGCCGGCAAGCTGCTCCTCGGTGAGCCATTCGGGATCCTGACCACCGGCGGCGATCAGGGCGTGGATGAGCCGGTCACCGTCGGGGGTGCCGTCACCGCCGGCCGCCGGCACCAGCCCGGGCAGGGCGTCCGGGCCGTCGGCCGGCCCGAGGTCGTAGCCGCGCTCCCGCATCGCCCGCAGCAGCCGGACCGCGCTGGCCGGGGTGTCCAGGCCGACTGCGTTGCCGACCCGGGCGTGCTTGGTCGGGTACGCGGACAGGACCAGCCCGATCCGGCGCTGGGCCGGCGGGGTGTGCCGCAACCGGGCGAGCCGGACGGCGATCCCGGCGACCCGGTCGGCCCGCTCCGGGTCGGCCACGTAGCGGGGCAGCCCCTCGGCGTCCAGCTCCTTGAACGAGAACGGCACCGTCACCAGGCGGCCGTCGAACTCCGGGACCGCGACCTGGGTCGCCGAGTCCAGCGGCGAGAGTCCCTCGTCGCTGGCGGCCCAGGTCTGCCGGTTCGAGGTCAGGCAAAGCGCCTGCAGGACCGGCACGTCCAGCGCGGCCAGCGCACCCACGTCCCAAGCATCCTCCTGACCACCGGCGGCGGCGGCCGCCGGGGTGGTGCCGCCGGCCGCCAGCACCGTGACCAGCAGGGCGTCGGCGCTGCCGAGCGCCGCGAGCAGCTCCGGGTCGGCGGTGCGCAAGCTGGCACAGAAGACCGGCAACGGCCGCCCGCCGGCCCGCTCCACCGCCTCCGCGAGCGTCTCGACAAAGCCGGTGTTCCCGCTGAGGTGGTGGGCCCGGTAGTAGAGGATCGCCACGACCGGACCGGCACCACCGGGCTGCCGGGGCAGCACCCCCCAGTCGGGCTGCGCCGCCGGCTCGGCGAACCCGAGCCCGGTCAGCAGCACCGTGTCGGACAGGAACCCGTACAGCTCCCGCAGGTTGTCCGGGCCGCCCTGCGCCAGGTAGGCGTGGGCCTGCGCGGCGGTGCCGGCCGGCACCGTGGAGCGGGCCATCAGGTCGGCGTCCGGGGTCTGCTCCCCGCCGAGGGCGACCACCGGGGTCCGGCCGGCGAGCAGCGTGTCCAGACCCTCCTGCCACATCCGGTAGCCGCCGAGCACGCGTACCACCACGAGGTCCACGCCCTCGACCAGCGCCGGAAGGTCGGGCGGCGCCACCCGGGCCGGGTTGGCGAGTCGGTAGCGCGCGCCGCTGGCGCGCGCGCTGAGAAGGTCGGTGTCGGAGGTCGACAAGAGCAGGATCATGGTGACTCCTCCCCGGGTCCGCGCCCGTGGTCGTCGGGACGGCGGCCGGAGTCTCCTGGCTTCCGGATCGGCACGCTCCCCGGCTTCCCGCTCCACCTGAGCCGTGGCCAGGTCGCGGTCTCCCAGGCCGCGTCGCGTCGGGGGGCGCTTTCCGGTGACAGTGGCGGGACCGCCCCGGACTCGCACCGGGTTCCTCCCGCGCCGCCGTGTGGTGGCATCCCGGCGCGCAGCCGCGCCGGTTGACCCGACTCTACGATGGGTGGGTGCCGCCCGTCTCCTCACCGTCGCCTCTCCGGCCGCCGGCGGACCGGTGCCCCGGCGCGCTGCGCCCGCACCAGGCAGCCGATGGCCCGCTGGTGCGGCTGCGGCTTCCGGGTGGACAGATCGACCCCGGCGCGCTGCGCGTGCTCGCCACCGCCGCGCACCGGTCCGGTGACGGCTGGCTGGAGCTGACCTCACGCGGCAACGTGCAGCTTCGCGGTCTCACCGCCGGGGCGGTGCAGAGCGTCGCGGACCAGTGCGCCGGCGCCGGACTGCTGCCCTCGGCCACCCACGAGCGGGTACGCAACATCCTCGGCTCGCCGCTGTCCGGCCGGGACGGTCTGGGCGCGGCCGACATCCGTCCGCTGGTCCGCCAGCTCGACGCCGCGCTGTGTGCCGACCCGGCCCTGGCCGCGCTGCCGGGCCGGTTCCTGTTCGCCGTGGACGACGGTCGCGCGGACGTGACCGGGTTCGACACCGACGTCGCCTGGCAGGCTGGCACCGGGACACTGCTGCTGGCCGGCCGCGGCACCGGCCTGCGGGTGGCCGGCGACCGGGCGGTGGCCGCGATGCTCGCCGCCGCCCGGGAGTTCCTGGCGCAGGGCGGCGGGCGGGAGGGGAGCTGGCGGATGTCCGATCTGGACGGCGGGACCGAGCGGGTCGGGGCGGCCCTGACCGCTCGCGGACTGGCCTCGCCGGCCGTGGCCTCGCCCGCCCCGGACGCCCTCGGCGCCCCGCGCACGCTCGGCCTCCCGGGCTCCCCAGCCGTCCCGGGCTCCCCGGCGCGGGAACGGCCCGCGCCGGCTCCCCCGGTCGGTCTGCCACCGGCGGGTGCGTCACCGTGGGCCGTGCTGGCCGTCCCGCTGGGCCGGTTGTCCGCCGGACAGGCGACGTTGCTGGCCGCGACCGCGGACGCGGCCGGCGGCGCGGTCGTGGTCACCCCCTGGCGCTCGGTCGTGGTCGATCTCGACCCGGCCGACCCCGCCGGTCAGCTCTTGCGGCTGACCGGCGCCGGGCTGGTGGACGATCCTGGTTCGCCGTGGGTCGGCCTGTCCGCCTGCGCAGGCACCACCGGCTGCGCCAGCGCGCTGGCCGACGTCCGGACCGACGCCGCCGCACTGGCCGCCCCGCCGGCCACCGTCGTGGCCACCCGGCCGGCCACTGTCCTGGCCGCGGCACCGGCCGGCCGCCGGCCCCCTCCTGGCGGGGCGCCCGGCGAACCGGCACCCGCCGGCGGCGTCGTGCACTGGGCCGGCTGCGAACGCCGCTGCGGGCAGCCAGTCGGGCCGGTGCTGGTCGCGGTCGCGACCGGCACCGGCTACCGCCTGCATCCCCCGGCCGGAGCACCGGTCACCGTCGGCTCCGCCGCCGCGGCGCGCGCGTTCGCCGCCCGGTGGCGCCGCCGGAGCGCCGGGACGGCGCCGCGCACCCCCCGCCCGGCGCCGTCCCGGGAGGCCGCATGACCCGGCCGGGCTACGCCTACCTCCGCGACGGTGCGGAGATCTACCGGCGCTCGTTCGCCACCATCCGGGCCGAGGCCGACCTGACCGGGCTGCCGGCAAGCGTGACGCCGGTGGCGGTCCGGATGATCCACGCATCCGGCATGGTCGAGCTGGCCGCCGACATCGACAGCTCCCCGGACGTGGTCACCGCCGCCCGGGCGGCGCTGGCCGCGGGTGCGCCGATCCTGTGCGACACGGCGATGGTCGCCAGCGGCGTCACCCGTACCCGCCTGCCCGCCGGCAACCAGGTGATCTGCACCCTGGGTGACCCCCGGGTGCCGGACCTGGCCGCCCGGCTGTCCACGACCCGCAGCGCGGCGGCACTGGAGCTGTGGCGGGACCGGCTCGGCGGGTCAGTCGTCGCGATCGGCAACGCGCCGACCGCGCTGTTCCACCTGCTGGAGATGCTCGACGCGGGTGCGGCCCGGCCGGCCGCGATCCTGGGGCTGCCGGTCGGGTTCGTCGGCGCGGCGGAGTCCAAGGAGGCCCTGGCCACGCATCCGCTGGAGGTCCCCTACCTGGTGGTCCGCGGCCGGCGGGGCGGGAGCGCGCTCGCGGCCGCGGCCGTCAACGCGATCGCGAGCGAGGCGGAGTGAGCACCGGGACGCTCTACGGGGTCGGCGTGGGGCCGGGCGATCCGGAGCTGCTCACGGTGAAGGCGGCCCGGCTGATCCGGGCGGCCGGCGTGGTGGCGTTCTACTCCGGCCGGCACGGGCGCAGCATCGCCCGGTCGATCGCCGCCCCGTACCTCAACGACACGCAGGTCCACGAGCCGCTGGTCTACCCGGTGACGACGCAGGAGACCGACCACCCGGGCGGGTACGAGGCCGCCATCACCGAGTTCTACGACGAGTGCGCGCGGCGGCTCGCCGCCCACCTGGCCGCCGGCCGGGACGTGGTCGTGCTCTGCGCCGGTGACCCGCTGTTCTACGGGTCCTACATGTACCTGCACGAGCGGCTGGCGCGGCGGTTCCCGGCGGCGGTCGTGCCCGGGGTCACCGCCGTCAGCGCCGCCTCCGCCGTGCTGGGGCGGCCGCTGGTGCAGCGCGACGAGGTTCTCACCGTGCTGCCCGGCACCCTGCCCGTCCCGGAGTTGGCCCGCCGGCTGGCTGGCTCGGACGCGGCGGCCGTGCTCAAGCTGGGCCGGACTTTTGGCAACGTCCGAGCCGCGCTGGCCGACGCCGGCCGGCTCGACGGGGCCTGGTACGTCGAGCGCGCCACCGCGCCCACCGGCCGGCAGCTGCCGCTGGCCGAGGTCGATCCGCGGACCGTACCGTACTTCTCGCTGGCGATCGTGCCGAGCCCGGCTGGCGCGGCGGCGGCCACCGCCCCCGCCGCCGGCCGGCCCCGGGGTGAGGTGACGGTGATCGGCCTCGGCCCCGCGGGGCCGGCCTGGCTGACCCCGGAGGCGGCCGGGGTGCTGCGGGTGGCCGAGCACATCGTCGGGTACGGGCCGTACCTCGCCCGGGTCCCGCACCGACCCGGGCAGCACCGGCACACCTCGGGCAACCAGGTGGAGGTGGAGCGGGCCAGGCACGCGCTGGAGCTGGCGCTGGGTGGCGCCCGGGTCGCGGTCGTGTCCTCCGGTGACCCCGGCGTCTTCGGCATGGCCACCGCCGTGACCGAGGTGGCCGGCACCGACCAACGGTTCGCCGCCGTGCCGGTGCGCGTCCTGCCCGGTGTGACCGCCGCGCACGCCGCCGCGAGCCGCATCGGGGCACCGCTCGGCCACGACTACGCGGTCCTGTCCCTGTCCGACCGGCTCAAGCCGTGGTCCGTCATCGAGTCCCGGCTCGCCGCGGTCGCCGCCGCCGACCTGGTCATCGCAATCTACAACCCGGCGTCGACCCGCCGCCGGTGGCAGGTCGCCGCCGCCCGCGACGTGCTGCTGCGGCACCACCGGCCGACCACGCCGGTGGTGGTCGCCCGCGCCGTCGGCGACCGCGACGAGTCGATCGTGGTGACCGACCTCGCCGGCCTGGACCCGGACTCGGTCGACATGCGGTGCCTGCTGATCATCGGGTCGAGCCGGACCCGGGCCCACCGGCGTGGCGGCGAGGCGGCGGTCGTGTGGACCCCGCGCGGCTACCCGGACCGGTCCGGGCCAGCCGATCGACCCACCGCAGCGCCGCGATGACGTCGTGGACCACGTCCTGGCCCGCCAGCTCGGGCGGGGGCGCCGGCCGGTCGACCATCACCACCGGCACCGACAGCGCCCGGGCCGCGGCGAGCTTCGGCGCGGTAAGCGACCCGCCGCTGTCCTTGGTGACGAGCACGTCGATGCGGTGCTCCCGCAGGACGGCGGTCTCACCACCCACGGTGTACGGACCGCGCGAGCGCAGCACGGTCACGTGCCGCGGCACCGGGCCCGGCTCCTCCACCACCCGGGCCAGCAGCCAGCACTCCGGTAGCCCGGTGAAGGCGTGGAGGTGCTGCCGGCCGATGGTGAGAAAGACCCGCCGTCCCAGCGCCGCCATGGTCGTCGCGGCGGCGGCGTAGCCGGCCACGCGGTGCCACTGGTCGCCCGGTCCCGCCGTCCAACCGGGACGTTCCAGCCGAAGATAGGCCACCCCCGCCAACGGCGCGGCGGCCAGCGCCGACCCACGGATGCCCTCTGCGTACGGGTGGGTGGCGTCGACCAGCGCCGTCATGTGGTTGTCCCGCAACCACTCCGTGAGCCCGCCCGGGCCGCCGAAGCCGCCGACGCGAACCTTGCCCACCGGCAACCGGGGCCGGCTGACCCGCCCAGCCAGCGACGAGACGCACTCCACATCCGGGCGTTGCGCCAGGGCCGCGGCCAGCGTCCGCGCCTCAGCGGTGCCGCCCAGTATCAGCACCCGCAACCCGCCTCCAGCCGGCCAGCCCATTGTGACCGGCGCTGATCTAGCTTACACTGCGTACGCCGCAGTGTTCGGGAAGCCGGTGCGAAACCGGCGCGGTCCTCGCCACTGTGACCGGGGAGTCCCCGTCCGTTCCGCCACCGGATCGATGTCGATCTGGGAAGGCTGGCCGGGGATGAGGATCCGGGAGCCAGGAGACCGGCTGCGGCACGCAGGGTCAATTCGCCACGAGGAATGGACGAAGGAGGAACCACCATGTCCGTACCCATCCCCACCACCACGCTCGCGCCGGTCCGCGTGTCCGCGCTGGCCTGGTTCGCCGTCGCTGTCGCCGCCGCCCTCATCTACCTGCTGCTGCAGGAGAACGGCGCGCTGCTGGCCGGCGCAGCCGACTTCATGCACGAGTTCACCCACGACGGTCGGCACGCGCTCGGCGTGCCGTGCCACTGATCGGGCATCCGTCATGGATCTGACACTGGGCGCCGTGCTGCGCCGCGGTCTGCTCGCCGGCCTGGCGGCCGGGGTGGCGGCCGCCCTGGTGGCCCTGTTCGTCGTCGAGCCGGTGATCCGCGACGCCCTGGTCGTCGAGGAGGCCCGGGCCGCCGCGGAGCCGGCCGGCGCGCACGAGGAGGAACTGGTCACCCGCACCACGCAGGTCATCGGTGGCATGCTGGCCGCCGTGGTCGTGGCACTCTGCCTCGCGGTGGTGCTCGCCGTCGTGTTCGCCGCCGTGCGGCACCGGCTCCCCGGCGGGACCGACTTCGGGCGGTTGGGCGCGCTGGCGGCGTACGGATTCGTCACCGTCGCGCTGCTGCCAGGCGTGAAGTACCCAGCCAACCCCCCGGCGGTGGGTGACCCCGACACCGTCACGACCCGGACTCTCCAGTACTTCTCCCTGATCGCGGCGGCGATCGCGGTCACCTGGCTGGCGTTCGCCGTGCGCAACGCCCTGCGCCGCCGAGACTGGCCGGCGCCGCGCGCAGTCGTGGTGTCCACCATCGCCGCCGTCACCGGATACGTGCTGCTGCTGGTGCTCTGGCCGGCGAACCCCGACCCGATCCCCGCCGACATCGCGTCCCTGCTGTGGCGGTTCCGGCTCGCCTCCCTTGCCGAGCTGGCCGCCCTCTGGGGCACGCTCGGGCTGACCATGGGGCTCCTGCTGACCACCCGCCGGACGCCCGCGACCCCCGCCACGGCGGCCACCTGACCCGTACGCCAGATGGCAGGTGTCGTTGACCCGCGGGACGGCGACACCGCCATCTGGCCACACATCGACCACAGACAGTCCACCCGGATCGAGGACGATCCGGTGCAGCACCTGGTCGCCCGCGCCGAGCGCGTCCCGCAACAGGAGCTTCAAGGGCGACCCGTGCGAGACCACGACGACGCTCGCCGCCGGGTGCGCCAGCCGGACCCGCACCACGAACCGCCGCACCCGCGCCGCGACCGAGTCCAGCGACTCGCCACCGGGCGGCACGACGGCCGTCGACGCGATCCAGCCGGCGTGGCGGTCCGGCCAACCGGCACGCGCGTCGGCGAACGTGCGGCCCTCCCACGCGCCGAAGTCACACTCGACCAGATCGTTGTCGATGGAAACGGCGCTGCCGCAGGCGGCCGCGATCCGCTGTGCCGTGGCAACGCTGCGGCTCAGAGGCGAGCTCAGCACGGCGGCCACGGCCGGCAGCTCCATCGCCAGCCGCGCCGCGACCCGGTCCGCCGCAGCCGCACCGGCGCGGCTCAGGGGCACGTCGGCCCGTCCCGAGTAGCGCCGCTGCGCGGTGTGCTCGGTGCCCCCGTGCCGCACCAGGACCAGCCTGGTCGGTGCCTCCAGGGTCGCGGCGGCGGAGACCACCGGCCACCGGTACGCGTAGACCGGCTCCATGCCGTGATCCTATGACCGTCCAGCGGTCACCTCCGTGGCGGCACGGTGGGACACGATCCACCCCCAGATCAAACACCCCCGTGCAAAACTGCAAACGATAGCCGGCCGCTCACCCGAGCAGAGTCGCCGCGTCAGTATCCGACAGCCCGGTGCCCGCAGGCGCCCGGCGAGCAGAGTCGCCGGCGCGGTGCCGCCGCCATGACATCTGCTGGCCGGCGACCGTCGCCACATCCGGCCAGTCGCCGAACCGGCCGTCGAGCGCGGGAACAGCTTGGCCATGCCAGCCACTCTGACACCGAAGCCGCCCGAGCTGCGCAGCGCGGCTGCTGGTCTCCGGCAGCGACGCCGTACCGGCGCCGGTGTGCGCCCGCCCGCGAGCTGAGCTGGCCTGACCAACGTCACCAGGTGTATCTCTCACAACCCGGGGTCCCGGCCTCCATCCCACGGCTGACCAGCGGCAACACCCCGCCGCACTCCCCCACCGCCGCTGGCAACCCGGCCAGATCGACGACTGTCGCCGTGCTTACGTTCGCGCCGGTCACCGCGGCGATGGTCGTCTGCGCCTACTCCCACCGCGGCCGGATCCGATCCGAAGCCGCGTTCGCCGCGCTCGGCGGCGTCGCCCCGCTGCCGGCATCCTCCGGAAACACGAATCGCCACCGCCTCAACCGCAGCAGTGACCGGCAGCTCAACCGGGCCTTCGACATCGTCCCGATCCACCACCAGCACCCCGGCCGGAGGGCGGCCAGCAGCGCCGCCAGTTCCGTCTCAACCACCACATGCACGATGAACCCGACCCAGGCGGCGCACCAGGGTCGCCGTCCCACGCAGCATAGGCAGCAACTAGCTCGGCAACGTGACCCGCTGCTCGATCGTCAACCGTGAGGACGCGGCCGAACGGTCAGACGGGTGGGATGTTTTGCGTGCCCCCGGGTAGAGACGAACCTGCGTCGTCGGCCATGATAGAACCCGCCCTGACCTGCCGATTCGACGGTGTGACCGGGCTGATTCGCCGCCTGAGGGCGTCGCAGGTTGGTGCCGTGGTTTCCGGCCGCTGAGCCGCGCCGCGGCCAGCCGTGGATTCGACATACGCATGGGGCAGCCAACACTTAGGATGAGACGCGCTGACCGCGTCCGCGAGATCGGGTTGGCGCGACGGCCCGTGCTGCACAGCGGCTGTGACCGGGTCCCCGTGAAGTGGTCCACCTGTTGTGAGAGTCCGATGCTCCATGATGGGGCAGGGAGGACAGTTCACGATGGGTACCAGAAGGCGGCACACACCCGAGCAGATCATCCGCAAGCTGCGCGAGGGCGAGAG
>WHTQ01000154.1 GCA_009377645.1 Micromonosporaceae bacterium
CATGTGGAGCGAGCACTGCTCATACAAGTCGAGCAAGGTGCACCTGCGGCAGTTCGGGGAGAAGGAGGTCGGCTCGGAGCGGCTGCTGGCCGGGATCGGCGAGAACGCCGGGGTGGTCCAGATCACCGACGAGCTGGCGGTGACCTTCAAGGTCGAGTCCCACAACCACCCGTCGTTCGTCGAGCCGTACCAGGGCGCCGCCACCGGGGTGGGCGGGATCGTCCGGGACATCCTGGCGATGGGCGCCCGGCCGGTCGCGGTGCTGGACCCGCTGCGGTTCGGGGCCGCCGACGATCCGGACACCGCCCGGGTGCTGCCCGGGGTGGTCGCCGGGATCGGCGGCTACGGCAACTGCCTGGGGCTGCCCAACCTCGGCGGCGAGCTGGTCTTCGACCCCGGCTACCAGGGCAACCCGCTGGTGAACGCGCTCTGCCTGGGGGTGCTGCGGCCGGACCAGCTGCAGCGCAAGGCGGCCACCGGTCCGGGCAACGTGGTGGTGCTGCTGGGCGCGGCGACCGGCCGGGACGGGATCGGCGGGGTGTCGGTGCTAGCCAGTGCCGCGTTTTCAGATGCGGCCGAGCATCGGCGGCCATCCGTGCAGGTGGGTGACCCGTTCACCGAGAAGCTGCTGATCGAGACCTGCCTGGAGCTGTACGCGGCCGGTCTGGTGGTCGGGGTGCAGGATCTCGGCGGCGCCGGGCTGACCTGCGCGCTGTCCGAGACGGCGGCGGCCGGCGGCACCGGGATGGCGGTCCGGTTGGAGCAGGTACCGCTGCGGGAGCCGTCGATGGCCCCACCGGAGATCCTGGCCAGCGAGTCGCAGGAGCGGATGCTGCTGATCGTCGCCCCGGAGCAGCTGGCCGCGGTGCGGCGGGTGGCGGACCGGTGGGGGGTGCTGGCGACCGCCATCGGGGAGGTCACCGACACCGGCCGGCTGGTGGTCAGCTGGCACGGGCAGACCGTCGCCGACGTCCCGCCGGGCAGCCTCGCCGACGACGGGCCGGTGTACGCCCGGCCGATGCGGGAGCCCGCCGACCTGCTCCTGCTGCAGGCCGACCGGGCCGAGACGCTGCCCCGCCCGGCCGGACCGGACGAGCTGCGGGACACGCTGCTGCGGATGGCCGCCTCGCCGAATCTGTGCGACCGGACCTGGGTGACCGAGCAGTACGACCGGTACGTGCGCGGCAACTCGATCGCCGCCGCCCCGGAGGACGCCGGGGTGCTGCGGCTGGACGAGGCGTCCGGGGTGGGGGTGGCGCTGTCGGTGGACGGCAACGGCCGGTACACCCGGCTGGACCCGTACGCGGGGGCGCAGCTCGCGCTGGCCGAGGCGTACCGGAACGTGGCGGTCAGCGGGGCCACCCCGGTGGCGGTGACCAACTGCCTCAACTTCGGCTCCCCGGAGGACCCGCACGTGATGTGGCAGTTCGCCGAGGCGGTGCGGGGGCTGGCCGACGGCTGCGTCCAGCTCGGCATCCCGGTCACCGGAGGCAACGTCAGCTTCTACAACTCCACCGGGCCGGTCGCGATCAACCCGACCCCGGTGGTCGGGGTGCTGGGAGTGCTGGCCGACGTAGCTGCCCGGGTGCCGTCCGGGTTCTCGCACGCCGGTGACGTGGTGTTCCTGCTGGGCCAGACCCGGGAGGAGCTGTCCGGCTCGGAGTGGGCCTGGGTGGTGCACGAGCACCTGGGCGGCTCCCCGCCGCTGGTGGACCTGGATGCCGAGCGGCGGCTCGGCGAGGCGGTCGCGGCCGCCAACCAGCTGGAGCTGATCCGCACCGCGCACGACCTCTCCGACGGCGGGCTCGCGCAGGCGCTGGTCGAGTCCTGCCTGCGGCACGGTTACGGCGTCACCGTCCAGCTCCCGGACGACGCTCCCGGCGGCCGGTTCGGCTACCTGTTCAGCGAGTCCGCCGGCCGGGCGCTGGTGAGCGTGCCGCTGGGGCGGGAGCGGGCGTTCATCGCGGTCTGCGACGAGCAGGGCGTCCCGTGGACCCCGCTGGGCGTGGTCGCCGGCCCGGACGGGGCGCTGGAGGTCGCCGGGCTGTTCCAGGTGCCGCTGGCCGAGCTGCGCACCGCCTGGTCGGGGACGCTGCCGGCGCTGTTCGCCCAGCCGGGGCCCGCTACGGGGGCTGAACCGGCGTAGCGGCCGCCGCTTGGGCGCGGCGTGCCCTGGCTAGTGGTGTGTCGCAGAAGTGGCTTGCGTGCCGCCCGAACCGAAGCTCTCGCCCCTCGCCAATGTATTCAAGAGACGGCACATTAGGTGTCGTCCAGCCAGTCGAGGCGGCGGCGCTCGGGCGGTTCGGCGGCGTGCCGAGACCGCGGCCGGCCGGCCTGGTCGTAGTAGTCGCTGTTATGACCGGCCTGGTCGTAGCCGGGCTGGTCGTAGCCCGGCTGGCTGTAGGCGGCCTGCTCGTAGGCCGGTTGGTCGTAGGCTGGCTGCTCGTAGGCTGGCTGGCTGTGACCCGGCTGGTCGTAGCCGGTGTCGGTCGGTCCGCCGCCGTACGGGTCGGCCCGGTGCCCACCGGTGCGGGCATGGCCGCCGTACTCCTCGGTGTGGTGACCCGGATCGTGGTACCCCTGGTCGTGGTACCCCTGGTCCCGATGGCCCGGCTGGCCGTACGGGGACGGCTGGGTGTACGGGTCCGGGCCGTAGGACCCGGCGTCCGGCACTGCCGACCCGTACTCTCCGCCGCCGCGTCCGTGCCGCCCCGTCGGCTGCGGGGCGGCGCCGTAGCCCCCCACCTCGGTGCGGTCGGTCGGGCCGCCGTGCGCCGGGCCGCCGTAGCCGCCGGTGGGCTGGTACGCGGTGGTGGCGGCGCCGCCGTAGGTCGGGGCGGCCGGACGGGGCGGAGGCGGTCCGCCGGTCATCGGTGGCCGGGGTCCGGGTGGGTCGCCGGCCCGCGGCAGCGTGGTCGTCTCGTCCGCGGCGCCGGCTCGCGGGTGCAGCATGGTCGCGTCACCGGCACCGGCTCGCGGGTGCAGCATGGTCGTGTCCGTGGCGCCGCCCCGCGGGTGCAGCATGGTCGGCGCGTCGGCCAGCGCCGGGGACGGTCCGACCCCGGGCACCGCTCCGCCCCGTCCCCCGATCACCTGGGTGTGGGCGGCCGTCGGGCTCGGCCGGTAGACCCCGTGGCTGCCCGGCCGCGGTCCCGGTCCGCGCGGGCCGGAGGTCGGATCGTCCTCGCCGGCCAGCCCGTCCTCCTCGCCCCGCTCGCGCCGGCGCCGGATGATCAGCACCACGATCGCACCGACTCCCAGCAGCACGAACACGATCCCGATGATGACCAGCAGAGTGGTGAAGAAGCTGCCGCCGGAGTCCCCTCCGGTGTCGGCGACCGGCACCGGCGTCGCGGTGCCGGCCGGGGTGGGGGGCGGGCTCGGGGTGGGGCTGGCGCTCGGGGTGGGGCTGGCGGTGCTGAGTAGCGCCAGCTGGATGTCGGCCAGCGGCTGTCCAGCCTGGCCCTGCTGGATCACCTCCTGCCCCTCGTACCCGTCCTTGCTGGCCTGCAGGCCGATCGAGCCGGGGGCGATGTTCTCGCCGGCGAACCGGAAGTTGCCGCTCCCGTCGGTCCTGGTCTCGAGCGTGGTCCCCTGGCTGTCGGCCAGGAGCACCTTCGCCCCTTCGACCGGTTCCCCGGTCGCCTGGTCGGTGACGAAGCCGGACACCTCCGGAACCCCCGGCGGCCGATCCGGTCCTTTCAGCCGCACGTTGAACGACGTGCTGTCGGAGCGGTTGCCGCTCAGGCGTACCTCGGCGTTCCCGTTGCGGGTCTCGCCGGACTCCAGCGGGCTGTTCCCGTGCACGCCGATCTGGGCCGTGCCGGTCCAGGTTTCGCCCGCCGGGATCTCGTCAATGGTGCAATCCATCCGGGAGTCGTTGGCTAACGAGCACCCCTGCGGCGTACTGGCGATGTGGACCGAGAAGTCACCCAGCGGCACGGTCATGGTGAGCTCGACGTTCGTGGCCGGCTCTCCGATCAGACCGACGCCGCGGTTCTCGACCGAGATCTGCACATCCTTGGCGCCCTCGCCGACCCGGAGCTCGATGTTTCCGACGCCACCCAGCTCCAGGTTGCCATCCTGGGCCTGGGCCGGGGCCGGAGGCGCGATGAGGAGGGCGGCTACCAGCGCCGCAACCACACCGGCGCGAAGCGCTACCCGGTGTACCGTCACGTGCACCAACCTCCGACGTCGGCCCGGTAGTAACAGACCCGTCGGAAACTATGCCTTGTCGGGCCGGGTCCGCGCGACCCCGGGTCGGTGGACGGCCGCCGATGCCGCGGCGTATCGTCCCGTCGTGTCCGGAGAGCCAGGAAAGTCCACGCCGATCTCCACCGTTACCGAGGACCTGGACGCCGGCCGTACGCCGGATCCCCAGGCCCTCGCCGCCGCGGTCCGGGCGCTGCTGCGGGCGCTGACGGCGGCCGCGCCGGGGCGCTCGGTGGAGGTGCGGGTGCCGCCGTACGGCGCGGTCCAGTGCGTCGGCGGGCCACGCCACACCCGGGGTACGCCGTCGAACGTGGTCGAGACCGACCCGCTGACCTGGGTGTCGGTCGCCACCGGGCGGCTCGGGTGGGCGGAGGCGGCCGCCGCCGGCCGGATCCGGCTCAGCGGCGACCGGGCCGACCTGTCCCGCTACCTCCCGCTGTGACCGGCCAACCGCGTAGACTGTCTCGAGCCAGCCCATCCAGCCTGAGGAGTGGCAGCGTGCCGGAGGAGGTCGACCTCCAGAATCAGCAACCGGAGGTGCGCGAGGAGTGCGGCGTGTTCGGGGTCTGGGCGCCGGGCGAGGAGGTCGCCAAGCTCACCTACTTCGGGCTGTACGCGCTGCAGCACCGGGGCCAGGAGGCGGCCGGGATCGCGGTCAGCGACGGCTCCGGCGTGGTGGTCTACAAGGATCTCGGGCTGGTCGCCCAGGTCTTCGACGAGCCGACCCTGGCCAGCCTGCGCGGCCACCTCGCGATCGGGCACACCCGCTACTCC
>WHTQ01000147.1 GCA_009377645.1 Micromonosporaceae bacterium
GCCCAGCGCGCGGCCGCCCGGGCACCCGCCGGGGCGGGGCCGGACGCGGCGGTGCCGGCGGGGGTGAACCCGGCCGGTGTGGCGGCCGACCCGGGCACCGTCGACCCGGCCCCCGGCACCGCCGGCGACGCGTCCCGGGCCGGGCAGCGCGGCGGGCCGGCCAGGCCCGACCCGGCCGGGCCGAAGGTGCCGACCACCGGGGCGGGCGCCCTGGTCCGGTCGCTGGAGGCGCTCGGGGTGCAGGTCGTGTTCGGGATCCCGGGCGGGGCGATCCTGCCCGCGTACGACCCGCTGCTCGACTCCTCGGTGCGGCACATCCTGGTCCGGCACGAGCAGGGGGCCGGCCACGCGGCGACCGGGTACGCGCAGGCCACCGGGAAGGTGGGGGTGTGCCTGGCCACCTCCGGGCCGGGCGCGACCAACCTGGTCACCCCGATCGCCGACGCCTACATGGACTCGGTGCCGATCGTGGCGATCACCGGCCAGGTGCCGCGCGGCTCGATCGGCAGCGACGCCTTCCAGGAGGCGGACATCTACGGGATCACGCTGCCGATCACCAAGCACAACTTCCTGTTGCAGACCGCCGACGAGCTGCCCCGGGTGCTGGCCGAGGCGTTCCACCTGGCGGCCACCGGCCGGCCCGGCCCGGTGCTGGTGGACATCCCGAAGGACGTGCTGCAGGCGGCGACCACGTTCAGCTGGCCGCCGGTGCAGGAGCTGGCCGGCTACCGGCCGACCCTGCACCCGCACGGCAAGCAGATCGTGGCCGCGGCCCGGCTGCTGACCGGCGCCGCCCGGCCGATCCTGTACGTCGGGGGCGGGGTGCTCAAGGCCGGCGCCACCGCCGGGCTGCGCCGGTTGGCCGAGCTGACCGGGGCGCCGGTGACCACGACTCTGATGGCCCGCGGCGCGTTCCCGGACTCGCACCGCCAGCATCTCGGCATGCCCGGCATGCACGGAACCGTCGCGGCCGTCAGCGGGCTGCAGAAGGCGGACCTGGTCGTGGCGCTGGGCGCCCGGTTCGACGACCGGGTAACCGGCCGGCTGGACTCGTTCGCGCCGGGCGCCACGATCGTGCACGCCGACATCGACCCGGCCGAGATCGGCAAGAACCGGGCCGTGGACGTGCCGATCGTCGGGGACGCCCGGTACGTGCTCGACGAGCTGGTCGCCGCGGTCGAGGCCGAGCACGCCGCCCGGGGCCGGCCGGACCTGTCCTCCTGGTGGGCGTACCTGGATGACCTGCGCGAGCGTTATCCGCTGGGCTGGGAGGAGCACACCGACGGCACGCTCGCCCCGCAGCAGGTGATCCGTCGGCTCGGGGAGATCGTCGGACCAGACGGGATCTGGGTCGCGGGCGTGGGCCAGCACCAGATGTGGGCCAGCCAGTTCATCTCGTACGAGAATCCGGGCACCTGGCTGAACTCCGGCGGCCTGGGCACCATGGGGTACGCGGTGCCGGCGGCGATGGGGGCGAAGGTGGGCCGGCCGGACGCGACGGTCTGGGCGGTCGACGGCGACGGCTGCTTCCAGATGACCAACCAGGAGCTGGCCACCTGCGCGCTGGAGGGCATCCCGATCAAGGTGGCCGTGATCAACAACGGCAGCCTGGGGATGGTCCGGCAGTGGCAGACGCTGTTCTACGACCAGCGCTACTCGAACACCGACCTGGGCACGCACAAGCAGCGGGTGCCCGACTTCGTGAAGCTCGCCGAGGCGCTGGGCTGCGTCGGGCTGCGGTGCGAGTCCGCCGAGGACGTCGACGCCACGATCGAGGCGGCGATGGCGGTCACCGACGCGCCGGTGGTGGTCGACTTCGTGGTCGGCAAGGACGCGATGGTGTGGCCGATGGTGCCGGCCGGCACCAGCAACGACGAGATCATGTCCGCCCGGGGCGCCCGCCCGATCTTCGACGACGACGATCTGTAGGAGGCTGCCGGGATGAGCAAGCACACGCTGTCGGTGCTGGTGGAGAACAAGCCGGGCGTGCTGGCCCGGGTGGCGAGCCTGTTCTCGCGCCGCGGCTTCAATATCGACTCGCTGGCGGTCGGGGAGACCGAGCACAAGGAGGTCTCCCGGATCACGATCGTGGTGGACGTGGCCGACTCGCCGCTGGAGCAGGTGACCAAGCAGCTCAACAAGCTCGTCAACGTGCTCAAGATCGTGGAGCTGGACCCGGACACCTCGGTGCAGCGGGAGCTGCTGCTGGTCAAGGTGCGGGCCGAGCGCCCGCTGCGCGCGCAGGTGATGGAGACCGCGGCGCTGTTCCGGGCCCGGGTGGTCGACGTCGCCGCGGAGACGCTCACGATCGAGGCCACCGGCACTGCCGACAAGCTCGACGCGTTGCTGCGCGACCTGGAGCCCTACGGCATCAAGGAGATGGTGCAGTCCGGGCTGGTGGCGGTCGGCCGCGGCTCTCGCTCGATCACATACGTGTCAAACCGTTCCTGAGGGGAAATCGAAACATGAGCGTTGAGGTGTACTACGACGACGACGCCGACCTGTCGCTGGTCGCCGGCCGGAAGGTGGCGGTGATCGGGTACGGCAGCCAGGGGCACGCGCACGCGCTGTCGCTGCGCGACTCCGGTGTGGACGTCCGGGTCGGGCTGCCGGAAGCCTCGAAGAGCCGGGCCAAGGCGGCCGAGCAGGGGCTGCCGGTGACCACCCCGGCGGCGGCGTCGGCCGAGGCCGACCTGGTGATGCTGCTGGCGCCGGACACCGCGCAGCGCCGGATCTACGCGGAGTCGATCGCCCCGGCCCTGCGACCCGGTGACGCGCTGTTCTTCGGGCACGGCTTCAACATCCGGTACGGGCTGATCGCGCCACCGGCCGAAGTGGACGTGGCGATGGTGGCTCCGAAGGGGCCGGGTCACCTGGTGCGTCGCCAGTTCACCGACGGCAAGGGGGTGCCGGTGCTGGTGGCGGTGGAGCAGGATGCCACCGGTGCCGCCTTCGACCTGGCCCTCTCGTACGCGAAGGCGATCGGCGGGACCCGGGCCGGGGCGATCCGGACCAGCTTCACCGAGGAGACCGAGACCGACCTGTTCGGGGAGCAGGCGGTGCTGTGCGGCGGCGCCACCGCGCTGGTGCAGGCCGGCTTCGAGGTGCTCACCGAGGCCGGCTACGCCCCGGAGGTCGCGTACTTCGAGTGCCTGCACGAGCTGAAGCTGATCGTGGACCTGATGTACGAGGGCGGGATCGCCCGGATGCGCTACAGCGTCTCGGACACGGCCGAGTACGGTGACCTGACCCGCGGGCCGCGGGTGATCGACGAGCGGGTCAAGGACGAGATGCGCCGGATCCTGGCCGAGGTCCGGTCCGGGGAGTTCGCCCGGGAGTGGGTCGCCGAGGACGACGCCGGCCGGCCGAACTTCACCAAGCTGCGCGAGCAGGGGGCGGCGCATCCGATCGAGGAGACTGGCCGCTCGCTGCGGGCGATGATGAGCTGGGTGGACCGGCCGCTGACCGAGACCGCCTGACTGACCGAGACCGCCGCGATCTGCCCGGATTAATCCGGAAATATATGGGCAAAAGTCCGGGCACCCATCCGGAGGAGGTGTACAGACGACTCCCGGCGGCGGTACCTTGGCCGCATGCGTTTGGAGCGACCGCACCGCATTGAGCGGTTCGGGGCCGTCCGCATCCACGAGCTCCAGCGGGTGATCGAGCTCGACAGCGGGGAGGCCGACGCGGGGGTCGACCGGACGGGGAGCAGCCTGCGGGTGGAGCCGGCGGCGATCCGGGCGGTCGAGCGGGACCTGGTGATCGTGGTCCCGTGCATGAACGAGACCCGGCGGGTGATCGAGGGGGTGCTCTCCGGGATCCCGCATGACTGCCTGATCATCATGGTCTCGAACAGCGCCCGGCGCCCGGTCGACCGGTACGAGATCGAGGTCCAGACCGTCGAGCAGTACTGTCAGCTCGCCGACCGGTCGGCGGTGACCCTGCACCAGCGCGACGCCGGGCTGGCCGCCGCGATGAAGGCGGCCGGCGCGACCGACCTGATCGACGAGACCGGGCTGCTGCGGGCGGGCAAGGGCGAGGCGATGCTGGTCGGGCTGGCGATCGCGTCGCTGACCGGCCGGCGGTATCTCGGCTACATCGACGCCGACAACTTCGTGCCGGGAGCCGTCCACGAGTACTGCAAGGCGTACGCGGCCGCCTTCCACCTGGCCGACAGCCCGTACGCGATGGTGCGGATCTCCTGGCACTCCAAGCCGAAGCTGCGGGACGGGCGGCTGTTCTTCAGCCGCCGCGGCCGCACCTCGGAGCTGACCAACCAGTTCCTGAACCAGGTGATCGGGGAGTACTGCGGCTTCGGCACCGAGGTGGTCGCCACCGGCAACGCCGGCGAGCACGCGTTCAGCCTGGCGTTGGGCCGCAAGCTGCGGCTGGCCAGCGGGTTCGCGGTCGAGCCGTTCGAGTATCTGGACATGTTCGAGCAGTTCGGCGGCGTACTCGAGTCGTCCGACCCGGACGTGATGGAGCGCTCGGTCTCGGTGACCCAGATCGAGACCCGCAACCCGCACTTCCACGACAACAAGGGCGACGAGCACGTGCAGGACATGCGGATGCAGGCACTCAACGCGCTCTACCACTCCCGGGTCTGCCTCCCCTCGGTGCGCTCGGACATCCTCGACTTCCTGGTCGCGCAGGGCGAGCTGGCGCCGGGCGTGGAGCCGCCGCCGGAGCGGATCTACCCGCCGGTCGGCACGCTGGCGCTGGACCGGCTGCACGACGTGGTGACCACCGAGGCGCACAGCCTGCGCCAGATCGTGCCCGGCGTGCCGGCCGACTCGGCCGCCGCGACCCTGCTCGACCGCCCGCCGGCCGCCTGAGGCCGGCCGTGGTGCGCGCGTCACCCGCCAGGCGTGCGTGAGCACCGTCACGGTAGGGATGGGGCGCCCTCCGGTAGGTGATAGTCCTACGATCGACAGATCACCCCCACCCACATGTCCACACACGCCGAGCAGGAGATATGACTCCCGTCGTTCTGATCACTGAAGAGCTGGCACCCGCCGCGATCGATGTCCTGGCGCAGGACTTCGAGGTCCGACACGTCGACGGGACGGATCGGGGGGCGTTGCTGGGTGCGCTCGGTGAGGTCGAGGCGGTGGTGGTCCGCTCCGCCACCCAGATCGACGCGGTGGCGATCGAGGCGGCGCCGAAGCTGAAGGTGATCGCCCGGGCCGGAGTCGGGCTGGACAACGTCGAGGTGCCCGCCGCGACCTCCCGCGGCATCATGGTCGTCAACGCGCCGACCGCGAACATCATCTCCGCGGCCGAGCAGGCGATGGCGCTGCTGCTGGCGGTGGCCCGCAACACCGTCGCCGCCTCCAGCTCGCTCAAGTCGGGCGAGTGGCGGCGTTCGCGCTACACCGGGGTGGAGCTGGCCGGCAAGGTGGTCGGGGTGGTCGGTCTGGGCCGGATCGGGGTGCTGTTCGCCCAGCGGATGGCCGCGTTCGGGACTCGCCTGATCGCCTACGACCCGTACGTGCAGCCGGCCCGGGCCGCCCAGCTCGGGGTCCGGATGGTCGGGCTGGAGGAGCTGCTCCGGGAGGCCGACTTCATCTCCATCCACCTGCCCAAGACTCCGGAGACGGTCGGGATCATCGGCGCCCGGGAGCTGGCGATGGTCAAGCCGGGGGTCCGGATCGTCAACGCCGCCCGGGGTGGTCTGGTCGACGAGCAGGCGCTGACCGACGCGGTCGCCGAGGGCCGGGTGGCCGGGGTCGGCATCGATGTGTACGCGAAGGAGCCGTGCACCTCCTCCCCGCTGTTCGCGCTCGAGAACGTGGTCGCGACCCCGCACCTGGGCGCCTCCACGCACGAGGCGCAGGACAAGGCCGGGCTGGCGGTGGCGCGCAGCGTCAAGCTGGCGCTGCAGGGTGAGTTCGTGCCGGACGCGGTGAACGTGCAGGCCGGTGGGGTGGTCGCCGAGGACGTCCGGCCGTTGCTGCCGCTGGCCGAGAAGCTGGGCAAGGTCTTCACCGCGGTCGCCGGGGGCGTGGCCGCCAGCGTCACGGTGGAGGTACGCGGCGAGGTCGTCGCCCACGATGTCTCGGTGCTGCGGCTGGCCGCCACGAAGGGACTGTTCGCCGACGTGGTCGACGAGCGGGTCAGCTATGTGAACGCGCCGTTGCTCGCCGCTGACCGGGGAGTCGAGGTGGACCTGGGCACCTATCAGGAGTCGCCCGACCACCACAACCTGGTGACGGTGCGCGGTGCCCTGACCGACGGCCGGACGGTGAGCGTTTCCGGCACACTGTGGAGCAACACACTGCGGGAGACCCTCAAGCTCACCGAGGTGAACGGTTTCGACCTGGAGCTGGATGCGGAGGGCGTGCTGCTGTTCTTCCGCTACACCGACCGTCCCGGGGTGGTCGGCCGGGTCGGCACGATCCTGGGCCGGCTCGGCGTCAACATCGCCGCCATGCAGGTCTCCCGCCGCACGGCCGGCGGCGAGGCGCTGATGGCGTTGACCGTCGACTCGTCGGTGCCGGCCGACATCCTGCACGAGGCGGCCAGCGAGATCGGCGCCGCCGCGGCCAGCGCGGTCGACCTCCGCGACGAGTGATGCCCAGCGACTCCGCGCAATCCCTCCCCTCAAGGTGAGCAACGTCTGCCAGCACTGGGAGGGGCCGCGGTCCGGTGACGTGAAGCCGTCGTTCGGGGCGGGCGAATGCGACGACGTGCGAGCTTAAGCCGTCGCCTCGGTGCCGCCCCGCAACGGCAACTCCGGCGGTGCGTCCACGGAACGGTATCGCCGCACACCGCGCTGCACCTGCCACGGACGCAGCCGACGACACAGCTCCATCAGGTCGAACGCGGCCTGGAGGTTCTCTGCCGGCGAGTCTGACGCTGGTGGCCGGCCCACCTCGGCGATGCTGCGGTACTTACTGACCGGCACCCTCACTCCTCCAGGTCGAACTGCTTGCGCAGTGCCTCCGCGTCGGCCCAGTCCTGCGGCCGAACGGTGTCACGTTTCATCTCGTACAGCATCCTGGCAGTCGCTACGCGCACGCTGACGCCGTCGCGAGCAGCTGCCTGGCATCACCGAACCTCACCAGGCAGATACTACGGTCCGCAAGGCGCGGCGACGCAGTAAGATCGGCGGGTGACTGACGAACGCAGCTCGGTGGCGCATCCGCTCAAAGGCGAGTTCGACCTGACCCGAGCGCGGTGGCGCAGCTCCGGCCGGATCGAGGTGGCGTTCGTCGACCACCTGATCGGGATGCGGGACGCCGCCGATCCAGACGGTCCGGTGCTGGTGTTCGACGAGGCCGAGTGGGACGCCTTCGTGGCCGGTGCCAAGGACGGCGA
>WHTQ01000158.1 GCA_009377645.1 Micromonosporaceae bacterium
AGCCCGAGATGTCGGTCTACACCGACGAGATCTTCGGCCCAGTGCTCTCGGTGGTGCGCGCCCCGTCGTACGAGGCGGCGCTGGAGCTGGTCAACACCAACCCGTACGGGAACGGCACCGCGATCTTCACCAACGACGGCGGGGCGGCCAGGCAGTTCGTCAGCGGAGTGGAGGTCGGGATGGTCGGCGTCAACGTGCCGATCCCGGTGCCGATGGCGTACTACTCGTTCGGCGGGTGGAAGAGCTCGTTGTTCGGCGACTCGCACGCGTACGGCCTCGACGGCGTGCACTTCCACACCCGCGGCAAGGTGGTCACCTCCCGCTGGCGGTCAGGCAGCTACGCCACCGGCGCATTCTCGCTCGGGTAGCTGCCACCACGGCTCCGCCGCGCTCGTCCTCGATAGGGACGGCTCCGCGCAGGGGTGGTGCCAGTACGGCAGCACCGAAGAACTCCTGGGGATCAAACACAAGCGACTCAACCGCCTGGTCGGGTGCGGCTCTTGATGGTGGGGGTCGGCTCCGCTGGTGCCGGTGCTGGCAGCAGTCCGATCATCAGCACAGGCACGGCGGCTAAGACGAAGCCTCGTCGCATACCTACCTCCTGTGAACGCGCCCGTCCCGTTGCCATGGTCACACACGGTAGCGGCTGTCGCTACTCGTCCGGAGCGACCCGGTCACCAAGCTGTGATGGTCGAGACCCCGAACCGCAGTGATAGGTGAGGTTCACGCAGTGCTGAACTTTAGGGCACTTGACGGGTAGCTACGACTGATCGACCGACCGATACTCCTCCAAACGGGGGCTTCAGGGGATCGGCCGGCTAAAACGACGCGGCGCCTGCGAGCTCCCGATGCCATCCATCCCGACAGGGGAGGAAGAACGTGCCACCCCGGTTTCCCCGCAGGAGTTGGCGGACGGCCGCCCTCCTCGCCTTAACCCTGATAGCTGTCCCCGCCACCGTCGCCGTGAGCTCACCCGCCACGGCGGCGCCGGGCGGGGAACCGCCTGCTGCCGCCGGTGAGGTGCTGACCCTGCTCACCGGCGACCAGGTCGCCCTGCAGCCGGCCGCGGACGGCCGGCTCGCCGCCACCATCGAGCCGGCGCCCCGGTCCGGGCAGCAGCCGGCGTTCGAGACCATCCAGGACGGCGAGGACGTCTACGTCCTCCCGTCCGACGCGGTGCCGCTCATCCCGGACCAGCTCGACCGCGAGCTGTTCAACGTCACCAAGCTGGCCCGGTACGGCTACACCGACGGGATCCCGGTGCTCGTCACCCAGCCGGACGGCTCGGCGGCCCAGGCCGCGGTCACCGCCGGGATGTCGGTCACCACCACCCTGCCCAGCATCGGCGGGTACGCCGCCACGGTCGCGCCGGACGGCAGCTGGTGGCGCACCAGCGGACCGGAACCGACTACCTTCCGGAGCGCCGGCGGGCTGTCCGGCGTGGAAAAGGTGTGGCTGGACGAGCTGCACGAAGTGGCGCTGGCCGAGAGCGGGCCGCTGGTCGGCGCGCCGGAGGCCCGGGCGGCCGGGTTCGACGGCACCGGCATGACCATCGCGGTGCTGGACACCGGGATCGACGGCAGCCACCCGGACCTGGCCGGCCGGGTGGTGGCGGCGGAGAACTTCACCGGTGACCCGGACGCCAGCGACGAGCACGGGCACGGCACCCACGTGTCCGGCATCGCGGCCGGGACCGGCGCAGCCTCGGACGGCACCTTCACCGGGATGGCGACCGGCGCCGAGCTGCTCAACGGCAAGATCTGCAACAGCGGCGGCAGCTGCCCCACCTCCGGGATGCTGGCCGGGATGGAGTGGGCCGCCCCGCAGGCCGACGTGATCAGCCTGAGCGTCGGCACTACCTCCGGCAGTGACGGCACCGACCTGCTGAGCCAGGCGGTCAACACGCTGACCGCCCAGCACGACACGCTGTTCGTGATCGCCGCTGGGAACTCCGGCGTGTTCGGGGACGGCAGCGTCGGCTCGCCGGGCGCGGCCGATGCCGCGCTGACGGTCGGTTCGGTGAACAAGAATGAGCAGCTGGCGGGTAGCTCCAGCCGGGGTCCCCGGCTGGGTGACTTCGCGATCAAGCCGGACCTGACCGCGCCCGGGGTGAGCATCGTCTCCGCCCGGGGCGCCGGCACCGGCCTCGGGACCCCGGTGGACGACTTCTACACCACCGTCTCCGGGACCTCGATGGCCACCCCGCACGTGTCCGGGGCGGCCGCGATCCTGCTGCAGCAGGACCCGGACCTGAGCGCCGCGGAGCTGAAGGCGGCGCTGGCCGCCACCGCGGTACCTCACCCGGACTTGGAGGTCTACCAGCAGGGCGGGGGCCGGCTGGACATCCCGGCGGCCCTCGATGCTCCGGTGCGGGCCACCCCGGCACCGCTGAACCTGGGCTACTTCCAGTTCCCGCACGACAACGCCGGGCCGGCCGCGTCCGAGGTGACCTACACCAACCGGACCGACGAGGCGGTCACCCTGGACCTGACCCTGGACGTGGCGAGCCGGGACGGCGCGGTGCCGCCGGAGGCGATGCTCTCGGTTACGCCGGCCACCCTGACGGTCCCGGCTCAGGGCACCGCCACCGCCACGGTCACGCTGGACGTGTCCCACGGCGAGATCGGCCTGTACGGCGGCTACCTGGTGGCCAACCGCGCCGGGGACACCGTGACCCGAACCCCGGTGGGCTTCTTCAAGGAGCAGGAGATGTACAACCTCTCGGTCCAGGGGTTCGCCCGGGACGGCCGGCCGGCCCGGGGGAGCAGCAGCGTGCACGTGGGCAACGTGCACGACGTCGCCGAGTTCCTGGAGTTCAGCAACACCTACGTGGACGGTGTGGCGTCAGTCCGGGTGCCGCCGGGCACCTACCACGTGATGGGCATCACCTACACCTACGACGGGAACGACCAGTTCTTCCAGAACCGGTCGATGGTAGGCGTGCCGGAGCTGGAGGTCACTGAGGACACCACGATCGTGCTGGACGCCCGGGAGGCGAACCCGGTGGAGATCGCCACCCCGCGGCACGAGCAGGCGGGGCTGTTCCAGATGAGCCGGGTCGGGTTCGTCCGGCAGACCGGAACCAGTGCCTTCTCGTCCACCCTGACCGGCTCCTGGCTGCCGACCTTCGCGATGGAGACCGACCCGGTCACCATCGGCGGGTTCGAGTTCTTCACCCGGGCCCGGCTGGGCGAGCTGCCGCTGACCGTGGACCTGGTGGACCCGGTCGTGCAGGAGCTGCACCCGCGGCCGATGCTCGGCACTCCGCCGCTGGACGGGGAGCTGACCCTGCCGGTGGTCTGGGCCGGGTTCGGCGCGCCCGAGGACTACCAGGGCCTGGATGTCGAGGGCGCGGCGGTGCTGACCATGCGCGGCGGGCCCGGCCATGCCGACAAGGAGGCGACCGCCCGGGCGAACGGCGCGGCCGCGCTGCTGGTGATGAACAACGCGGTCGGCAACTACACCGGCTCGGCGGGCAGTGCTGCCGAGATCCACACCATGACCATCCCGGGCGAGGAGGGCGAGCTGATCCGCGACCTGCTCGACCAGGGCGACGTCTCGGTACGCCTGGCCGGCACCTCGGTCACGCCGTTCCTGTACGACGTGGTGTTCGCGGAGCCGGACCGGATCCCAGCCGAGCTGTCCTACGTGGCCGACGCCAACCGGCTGGCCACTCTGGACAACGCGTTCCACGTCGGCGTACCGGACCACGAGATAGGCGAGGTCCGCCACTCCTGGCGGCCGTGGGAGTCCATCTCGATCGGCCTGGTGGAGGGCTTGCCTGCGCCGCAGCAGCGGACCGAGTACCTGTCCCCCGGGGACACCCGGTTCCGGCAGCAGATCGACGTGCTCCGCCCGTTCGTGGGCACCATGATAGAGCAGATCACCAGCTACCAGGATCGGGAACAGCGGGACCAGAGCTGGTTCGAGTCGCCGGTCCGCCCGGGGGTGATCGAGGGCACCCCACAGCAGGGCGGCATCCCGGTGGTCCGGGACGGCGACACGCTGGACCTGCTGATGCCGGAGTGGGTGGACACCACCCCGCGCCACTGGGGGTTCGTCCACAGCTCGGTGGACACCAGCGCGTTCCGGCTGTTCCAGGACGGTGAGCTGATCGCCGAAGCGGCCCGGGCGAACGGGGACTTCCCGCTCAGCCCGGACCCGGCCACCTACCGGATGGAGCTGGACGTGAACCGGGATGCTCCATGGTGGACGACCTCGGTCGCCACCCGGAGCGCCTGGACGTTCGCCTCGGAGCAGCCCTCCGAGGG
>WHTQ01000150.1 GCA_009377645.1 Micromonosporaceae bacterium
CTCGGGGTGGGTGTAGAAGGTGAACCCCCGCTCGGCCGCCCGGGACAGCGCCCGGCGCAGCACGTGCCGCGGGTCGGCCCAGCTCGGGGTCCCGTCCGGGAGCAGCACGTCGCAGAACATCCGGGCGCTCTCGCCGCTGTCCCCGCCCGGCGGGGGTGGCGGGTGGGCCTGGGAAGTCTCGAACGGGAACACCTGGAAGGTGGTCGGGTCCGGCATGGCGACCATGTCCGACTCGTGCACCCGGGCGAACCCTTCGATCGCCGAGCCGTCGAACCCGATCCCCTCCTCGAAGGCCGCCTCCAGCTCGGCCGGGGCGACCGAGACACTCTTGAGGGTGCCCAGCACGTCGGTGAACCACAGCCGGACGAACCGGATGTCCCGCTCCTCCAGGGTACGGAGGACGAACTCCTGCTGCCGGTCCATGCCCCTGCCTCCCCTCCTCGCAGGCTCGACCAACCCAGTCTCCCCCGGTCCTGTTTCCCGCAGGTTACGGCACCAGGCCGCGCGGCAGCGCAACCTGAGCCACGCCGCCGGCGTTGATCCGGGCACAAGGGCGGCACGACCGGGGGAGCGGCGGATGTCGGCACGGCCAACCGGTGCAGTCAACGTACGCGGGCGGACGATCACCGGTGGGATCGCGCTGGCGGCTGGGCTGCTGCTGGGGATCGCGCTGATCGGTGGCGTGGAGGACCGCCCGGACGACCCGGAGCCGCCGGTGCCCGAGCACCTCGGCCCGCTGACCGCTGTCCAGCCCCAGCTGCGCCAGGCGCTGCTCACCGAGGACGAGGTTCCCCGCCCGGCCCGGTCCCCGGGCTCCGGGGCCGCGGCGCCGGGTGCCGGCCGGTCCGAGCCGCCACCGGCTCCGCCACCCGGGTCCGGCCCGCCGGCCCTCACCGAGCTGTGCCGGGCGCTGCTGGCGGACCCGACCGGCCTGTCCGGGCTGTGGAGCACTCCGCCGCGGGAGGTCACCACCCAGCAGACCCCGCGCGACGGCGGTGCCGTGCTGCACCAGACGCTGGGAGTCTTCGATGCCGAGCAGGCCTCGGCGGCGTTCGGGCGGCTCCGGGAGGCCGCCGCCGGCTGCGACCGGCTGCCGGTCACGCTCTCCGACGGCACGGCGGTGACCACGCTGCTGCGGGAGCTGGCGCCCGAACCGGCCGAACCGGCCGGGCTCCCGGGGGCTCGGCAGCCGGAGTCGGGCACCGCACCCGGCGCCGAGACCGGGTACGCGGCGGCGATCACGATCGAGAGCGCCGGCGGCACCCGGGAGGGCTGGCTGTCCCTGGACCGGATCGGGCCGGTCGTCTCGGTGCTGCGCCAGCTCGGCCCGCCCGGCGCGCCCGACCCGGTCGCCGGCGACCTGACCGAGACCCGCCAGTCGGCGCTGGGCAAGCTGCGGCGGCTCCTGGAGGCGCTCCAGGACTGGCGAACCGGTACGGGATGATGGGGGCATGCCGCAGCTGCGCCTCGCGCTCGCCCAGGTAAACCCGACCGTCGGCGACCTGGCCGGCAACGCCGCCCTGGTGCGCGACTGGTGCCGCCGGGCCGCCGCGGCCGGCGCCCCGCTGGTGGCCTTCCCGGAGCTGATGCTGACCGGCTACCCGGTCGAGGACCTGGTGTTCCGGGAGTCGTTCGTGACCGCCTCCCGGGCCGCCCTGACCCAGCTCGCCGCCGACCTGACCGACGACGGGCTGGGTGAGCTGGCGGTGGTGGTCGGCTACCTGGACGCGGACGGGCCGGCCCGGGTGACGGCCGACGCGGTCCGCACCGCCGGCCCGCGGGATGCGCTGGCGCTGCTGCACCGGGGCCGGGTGGTCGCCCGCTACTTCAAGCACCACCTGCCCAACTACGGGGTCTTCGACGAGGACCGCTACTTCGTACCCGGGGACACCCTGACCGTGGTCCGGCTCGGGCCGCCCGGCGGCGCCGTCGACGTGGCGCTGACCATCTGCGAGGACCTGTGGCAGGCCGGTGGCCCGTTCGCGGCCGCCCGCGCCGCCGGGGTCGGCCTGGTGGTGAACATCAACGGCTCCCCGTACGAGCTGGACAAGGACGACGTGCGGCTGCCGCTCGTGGCCGGCCGGGCGGCCGAGGCGGGCGCCCACGTGGCGTACGTGAACATGGTCGGCGGCCAGGACGAGCTGGTCTTCGACGGGGACTCCATGATCGTCGGCCCGGACGGCCGGCTGCTGGCTCGCTCCCCCCAGTTCGTCGATCACCTGCTCGTCCACGACCTCTCACTCCCCCCCGCGTCGATCACGGAGCTCCCTGGGCGTGTCCCCGGCGTGTCGCCACCGGAAGTCCATGATCACTCCGACGTCGGGGTCGGTGCCGGGGCCGGGATGCGGGTGGAACGGGTGGCGCTGCCGGTGGACCCCTCACCCCCGCCCGGCGAGCCGGCGCAGGGCGGGGTGGCCGAGCGCCTGCCCGCCGTGGCGGAGGTGTGGCAGGCGCTGGTGCTCGGGCTGCGCGACTACCTCCGCAAGAACCGGTTCGGCTCGGTGGCGATCGCCCTGTCCGGCGGCATCGACTCCAGTGTGGTCGCCGCGATCGCAGTCGACGCGGTCGGAGCGGGCAACGTTGTCGGCATCTCGATGCCCAGCCGGCATAGCTCCAGCCACTCCCGCGACGACGCCGCCGAGCTGGCCAAGCGGGTCGGGCTGGACTACCGGACCGAGCCGATCCAGCCGATGGTCGACGCGTTCCTGGCCAACCTGTCGCTGTCCGGGGTGGCGGTGGAGAACCTGCAGGCCCGGGTCCGCGGGGTGGTCCTGATGGCACTGTCCAACCAGGAAGGCCACCTAGTGCTCACCACCGGCAACAAGAGCGAGCTGGCGGTCGGCTACACCACCCTCTACGGCGACTCGGTGGGCGGGTTCAACCCGCTCAAGGACGTGCCGAAGACGATGGTGTGGCGGCTGGCCCGGTGGCGCAACCAGGCCGCCAGCGACCGCGGCGAGATCCCGCCGATCCCGCAGCGCACGATCACCAAGCCCCCCAGCGCCGAGCTGCGCCCGGGCCAGCGGGACTCCGACTCGCTGCCGCCGTACGAGGAACTGGACCCGATCCTGGCCGGCTACGTGGACGCGGAGCTGGGCCGGGACGGTCTGGTCGAGGCCGGGCACGATCCGGCCACCGTGGACCGGGTGCTGGCGATGGTCGACGCCGCCGAGTACAAGCGCCGCCAGTCCGCCCCCGGCACCAAGATCTCTATCAAGGCGTTCGGTCGAGACCGCCGCCTGCCGATCACCAACCGGTTCCGGTGACCGGCCGCTACCGGGCGGCCTGCGGCCGCCGGGCGTGCGCCCCGGTCCGGCCGTTCCCGCCGGTCTCCGCCTCTGGCTCCCGGTAAGCCTCCGGGTCCCGGTGGGCACCCGGGTCCCGGTAGGTCTCCGGGTCCCGGTAGCCGGCCGACTCCCGGGCCACCAGATCGTCCGCCCGGCGCCGGGACCCGGCGGTGGCCAGCGCCCAGATCACGAACACGTCCAGGGCGATCACTGCCAGCGCCCAGAGCGGGTAGTAGGGCAGGAACAGGAAGTTGGCGATCGCGGACAGGCTCACCAGCAGAATCCCGACCGCCCGTGCCCAGGTCGCCCCGGTGAACAGGAAGAAACCGGTGACCGCCACAACCGCGCCGAGGACCAGGTGGATCCAGCCCCACGAGGTCGTGTCGAGCTCGTAGGTGTACTCCGGCGCGGCGAGGAAGACCTCGTCCTCGGCGATCGCCGCTATGCCCACGATGACCTGCCACACCCCCAGCATGATCATCATAGTGGCGGCGAAGACCACGCCGCCGGCCGCCCAGGCCTGGGTGGTGCTGCTCCGTGCCATGACTCCCCCCGGGTCATCCGAGGCGGGCGCGCCGCCCGCCCTTACCTCGTTTCTACGCCGCCCGCAGTGGCTCCGCGGGGGTTTCACCGGTTCGGGGCCGTTCGGCGGTGTGTGAAATCCTCCACGCACCCCTCGCCGCGGGCGCTCGGCTGGTGGGACGATCGGGCCAGAACCCGGGGACCGCGGGACCGGCCGCGGCCTCGAGGCGAGAGGAGACGACAATGTCCATCCATCGGGTACGCACCCGTGACCTGCTGCAGGCCAAGGAACGCGGCGAGAAGTGGCCGATGCTCACCTCGTACGACCAGTACACGGCCGCGATCTTCGACCAGGCCGGGGTGCCGGTGCTGCTGGTCGGCGACTCGGCCGCCGACAACGTCTACGGGTACGAGAGCACCCTGCCGGTCACGGTCGACGAGCTGATCCCGCTGGTGCGGGCGGTGGTCGGGGCGACCAGCCGCACCATGGTCGTCGGCGACCTGCCGTTCGGCTCGTACGAGGAAGGCCCGGCGCAGGCGGTGCGGACCGCGGCGCGGTTCATGAAGGAGGGTCGCTGCCACGCCGTCAAGCTGGAGGGCGGCCGGCGGTGCGCCCCGCAGATCGAGGCGATCACCCGGGCCGGCATCCCGCTGATGGCGCACATCGGGTTCACCCCGCAGAGCCAGCACGGGTTGGGCGGCTTCCGGGTGCAGGGGCGTGGCGACGCCGCCGACGAGATAGTGGCCGACGCGCACGCGGTAGCTGAGGCCGGGGCGTTCTCGGTGGTGCTGGAGATGGTGACCGGGGAGGTCGCCAAGCGAATCACCCACGAGGTCCCGATCCCGACCATCGGGATCGGCGCTGGGCCGGACACCGACGCGCAGGTGCTGGTCTGGCAGGACATGGCCGGGCTGAACACCGGCACCGCCCCGCGGTTCGTCAAGCGGTACGCCGACCTGGCCGGGGTGCTGGCCGACGCCACCGCCCGGTTCGCCGAGGAGGTCCGCACCGGAGCCTTCCCGACCAGCGACCACACCTACCGCTGACCGGTCGGGTTTGGCGCCCGCACCCAGGCGTCCGGGTCGAGCTGGCCGGCCAGCTCGGCCCGGGCCTGCGCCAGCGACGGGCCATACCAGGTCAGGTGGCGACCGGAGACCAGCGCGCACGGCACGCCGGGGAACGCCTCCGGGCCGTCGGTGGCGGTGAACGCGTACGGCTCGTCCGGCAGCACCACCAGGTCGGGCCGACGGGCTCGGAGCTCGGCCAGCGGCGGGCGGGGATACCGGTCGCCGCCGACATCGTCCCCGTAGAGGTTGTGCACCCCGAGCCGCCGCAGCAGGTCCCCGGCGAACGTGTCCGGGCCGAGCACCACCCATGGCCGCCGCCACACCGGCACCACCGCCCGCCGGACCGGATCCGGCGGCGGCGCCGCCCACGCCGCGGCCGCCTCGGCCAGCCAGGGTGGCGACGGGCAGCCCAGGGCGCCGAGCATCCGGGCCAGTGAGTCGAGCGCGCCGGGCAACGTCCGCGGGTAGGTCACCCACACCGGAATCCCGGCGGTACGCAGGACGGCCACGTCCTCCCGCCGGTTCTCCTCGACGTTGGCGAGCACCAGGTCGGGTCGCAGGGCGCGGACCGCGGCCACCGACGGGTACTTGCTGCCGCCGACCCGGGGCAGGTCCAGCCCGGGCGGGTGGGTGCACCAGTCGGTGGCGCCGGCCAGCAGGTCCGGGGCGGTGACCGCGACCGCCTCGGTCAGCGACGGCACCAGCGACACCACCCGCCGGGGCGGCTCCGGGAGAGCCAGCTCGTCGCCCAGGTCGTCCCGGCCGGCGCCCGGGCGGGCGGCCGGCTGCCGCTGCGCCATCCCGCCATCCTGACAGGCCCTGCGCCCGGGCCCGCCCCGGACCCGCACCGGACCCACGCACCGGCTAGCCCCGCGCCCTGGCGTCACCCCGTTTCGTCGGGTCGTCCTCGACCACCATGCGGGGGGTGTGCGGAACGCTGCCGGTCTGCTAGCGCAGATGGAGCACGCAGCGAACCGCTCGCATGAACGGTGCAGAGCGGCAGCACCCGATCAACCTCGGCTGGTGGACCCGGTGACCCGGAGGACACAGGCGGCCCGGTCAGAGGCCGGTGACCCGGACCCCGGAGTGCACCCGGTACCGCCGGTTGATCGCGAGCAGGTTGGCGGTCAACGCCTCCACCTGGTGCGCGTTGCGCAACCGGCCGGCGTGGATCCCACGTACCCCGGGGATCTGGCCGGCCAGCGCCTGGACGGTCCGGACCGCCTCCCGGTCTTCGCCCAGCACCAGCACGTCCAGCTCCACCCGCTGCACCGCCGGGTCGATCAGCAGCTCGGCGCTGACGTGGTGGAACGCCGCACACACCCGGGAACCGGGCAGCAGGGCGGCGGCCTGCTCGGCGGCGCTGCCCTCCGGCACCGGGAGCGGAAACGGGCCGCGC
>WHTQ01000160.1 GCA_009377645.1 Micromonosporaceae bacterium
AGCTTCCTGGCCGACTTGGTCGGCGGCGCGCTGCAGTTCGCCTTCGCCCGCAGCACCCGGGCCTCCGCGTCCATTGTGGACATCGACCTGACGAGGGCGTTCGCCTCGCCCGGCGTGGTCTCGGTGCTGGACGGCCGGACGTTCGCCAGGATGGCCGGGCCGCTGGAGCCGATCTACCTGCCCAACCCGCGGTTCGTCGCGGCGACCGGATTCCGGACCGCGCCGCTGCGGGTCGACGCCATCGCCGTCGACCAGGTCCGCTACGTCGGCGAGCCGGTGGCCGTCGTGGTGGCCACCGACCGGTACCTGGCCGAGGACGCCGCCGAGCGGGTCGAGGTCGAGTACCGGGACCTGCCCGGGGTGTTCACCGCGGCGGACGCGCTCGCCGATGGTGCGCCGCTGGTACGACCGGACTGCGCGAGGAACGTCGCGGCGTCGCTGCGGTTCGCCAAGGGCGTGGTGCCAGACGGCCCGGTTGTGGTCGAGGGGGAGTACCGGATGGGCCGGCACTCCGGTGTGCCGCTGGAGACCCGCGGCGTGATCGCCGAGTTCGACCTGGACTCCGCCACAGTGCACCTGATCACCTCCAGCCAGATCCCGCACCTGGTGCGCACCGCGCTGTGCCGGGCCGCCGGGTGGCCGCGTTCGGACCTGCGGGTCAGCGTCCCGGACGTCGGCGGAGGATTCGGCACCAAGGCCAACATCTACGGCGAGGAGCTGGTCGGCTGCGTGCTGGCCCGCTACCTGCGCCGCCGGGTCGCGTGGGTGGAGGATCGGGCAGAGCACCTGGTGGCCACCGCGCACTCCCGGGATCGCCGGCACACCAACCGGCTGATGCTCGACCACGACGGCCGGATCCTGGGCTACACCGACGACTTCGTGGTCGACCTCGGCGCGCACAACTTCTGGCTGGGTGGGGTCACCGCGAACAGCGCCATCCACGGCCTCGGCCCGTACCGGATCCCGGCGTTCGACGTCACTGGCCGGGCGGTGCTGACCAACAAGACCCCGACCACGCAGTACCGCGGTGCCGGCCGGCCGGAGGCGTGCTTCGCCATGGAGCGGCTGCTGGACCGGGCCGCGTCGGTGCTCGGCCTGAGCCGGGTGGAGATCCGGCGGCGCAACCTGATCACCGCCGCCGAGCTCCCGTACCAGGTCGGGGCGCTCTACCACGACGGGCAGCCGATCGTCTACGACGGCGGGGACTACCTGAGGTTGCTCGACCGGTGCGTGGCCGAGGTGCGGCGGATCGACCTGGACTCGGTATCCCGCAAGGAACTCCGCGACGGCGAGCGGTTGGGCACCGGTTACGCCATGTTCGCCGAGGGCACCGGCCTCGGGCCCTACGAGGTGGGCCGGGTGGCGCTGCTGGCGTCCGGCCGGTTCGAGGTGTCCTCCGGCGCGGCGTCGAGCGGGCAGGGGCACGAGACCACGCTGGCGCAGGTGGCCGCGGACGAGCTGCTGGTGCCGCTGGAGGCGATGCGGGTCACCCGCGCGGACACCGGCGTCACCGAGGACGGGATCGGCAGCTACGCCAGCCGGTCCGCGGCCAACGCCGGACCCGCGGTCGCCGCGGCGGCTGGCGAGCTGGTGGCGGAGGCGAAGCAGGCGCTTGGCCGGCTGTACGGCGCGCACTGGCGAGCCGGCGACGTGCGGCTGGACGAGTTCGGGTTCTTCCATCCGGAGTCCGACACCAAGCTCACCTGGCAGGAGCTGGCCCTGGCGCTGGCCGGGGAGCGGCAGGGGGAGGCCGGTGCCGCCCCGGTACTGGAACGGGTGCACACCTGGCGGCCGGACACGGTGACCTGGACCGCCGGGGCGCACGCCGCGGTGGTCGCGGTGGACGAGGCGACCAGCTTCGCCCGGGTGCTGCGCTACGTCGGGGTCGACGAGGGCGGCCGATCCCTGCATCCGTCCATGGTGGAGGGACAGGTCATGGGCGGGGTCGCGCAGGCGATCGGTGGCGCGCTGTTCGAGCGGTTCGAGTTCGACCGGTCCGGCCAGCCGCTCACCACCACGCTCATGGACTACCCGCTGCCGGTCACCACGGACGTGCCGCGTATCCAGCTGGCACACGTCGAGGTGCCAAGCACGATGAACCCGCTTGGCGTGCGCGGGGTGGGGGAGAGCGGCATAATCCCCGGCTACGCGGCCATCGCCAGCGCCGCGGACGACGCGACGGGCGGCCGCACCCACCTGGACAGCACCCCACTGGATCCCGCCGTGCTGCGGGGGGCGCCGTGAAGCCCGCCGAGCTGACCTACCTCCGGGTGAGCACCAAGGCCGAGGCGCTGGCACGTCTCGCGGAGGCGGGCCAGGACGCCCGCCTGCTGGCCGGCGGGCAGAGCCTGGTGCCGATGCTGAACCTGCGGATCGCCCGGCCGAGCCATCTGGTGGACATCGGGCGGCTGGCCGAGCTCAACCGGCTCGGCGTGGTCGACGGCGAGCTGTACATCGGCGCTCTGGTGCGCCACCACGTGCTGGCCGAGCACCCGCTGCTGGCCCGGCTCGTGCCGGTGTTGGCGGAGGCGGCCGGCCACATAGGACACCCGGCGATCCGGCATCGCGGCACGCTGGCCGGGAGCCTTGCGCACGCCGACCCGAGCGGTGAGCTGATGGCCGTGGCCATGCTGCTGGACGCCACGGTGCTCGTGGAGTCCAGCGCCGCCGACGCCCGCGAGGTGCCGGCGCGGGAGCTCGTGCTCGGTCCATATGAGACGGTGCTCGAGCCGGACGAGATGATCACCTGGCTGCGTGTCGCGGCGCCGCGGGGTGGCCGGACCGGCTTCTACGAGATCGTCCGCCGGACCGGTGACTTCGCGGTCGCCGGTGCCGCGGTCCAGCTTCCGGACGATGACGCGGAACCGGCCGTGGCGGTCACCTTCGGGGCCGGCGCCGGCTATCGGGTGGCGAGCGTCCGTCCGCCGGACGGCACCGGAACCATGGCCGAGACACTGGCCGAGCTGGCGCACCCCGAGGACGGGGAGCACGGGCGGCTGCGCCGGACGGCGGTCGAGCGGGCCGTCCGGGCGGCCCGAGCGCGGGGAGGCGCCGAGGACGATGGCTGAGCCGGTCGAGCTTTCGTTGCGGGTCAACGGCCATCCGGCCGAGCTGCGGGTGGACCCGAGGACCACCCTGGCCGACCTGTTGCGGGACCGGCTCGGGCTCACCGGCACGCACCTCGGGTGCGAGCAGGGGGTCTGCGGGTCGTGCACGGTGCTCATCGACGGGCGCACCGCCCGCTCGTGCACCACCCTGGCCGCGCAGGCCGGCGGCAGTACCGTGTGGACGGTCGAAGGGCTGTCCCCGCCGGCAGGGCTGTCCCGGCTGCAGGAGGCGCTCAGCGCCGAGCACGGGTTGCAGTGCGGCTTCTGCACGCCAGGGTTCGTGACGGCGGCGACCGAGCTTCTGGTGGCCAGCCGGGGTGGGGACCTGGACGAGGCGGCCGTGCGGGACCGGTTGAGCGGCAACATCTGCCGCTGCACCGGCTACCAGGGCATCGTCGACGCGGTGTTGGCCGTGTTGGCCGAGGACGTGGCGACGCTGCCCGGGGCGGACGCGGTGGCGACCGGGCCGGATGTCGGGGAACTGGTCGAACCACCGGAGCTGACCCCGGCACCGGTGGACCCGTCGGGCCCGGCCGACCGGCGCGGCCGGGCGAGTGCCGTGGCCGCCGAGGTACTGGCGCACCTCGCGGTGTTCGTGGCCGCGGCGCTCGCCGGCGTCGCGGCGTGGCGCCGCTGGCGGAGGTGAGCGTTGGAACTCAGCCAGGTCTTCCGGGTCGACCATCCCATCGGTCCAGTGTGGACGGCGCTGACCGATCTCACCGTGGTCGCCGAGTGCCTGCCCGGCGCGGTCGTCACCTCGGTCGACGGCGGGATTCACCACGGGAAC
>WHTQ01000059.1 GCA_009377645.1 Micromonosporaceae bacterium
CACCTGCACCAACGGCGTCACCGGATCATTGCTAGCAACACACAGCAGCGCCGCGAACTCGCCTGGCTCCAACCCAGACGAGTCGAACGACACCGTCACCTCACTCGACTCCCCCGCACCCGCGCTACCACTGTCCGGCGAGACACCCAGCCACGGCACGTCGCTGAGGGTGTCACACGGTCCGGCCGGCGCCTGCACGTCCAGCAGCACGTCGTCGACGAAGAAGTTGGTGGTGCCGCCGCCGAACCCACTCGAGTCGAAGCTGAGGGTGTGGGTGCCGCCGTCCGCGAAGTCGCTGACGTCCACCGTCACCTCGGTGTACGTGGAGAAGCTGGCCGCGTCGGCGTCGGTGACCGAGAACACCTCGGTGTCGTCGACCGAGACGGTCAGGAAGTCCTGCCCGGTGCCGCTGGCAGAGGGGATCTCCAGCCAGAACCGCAGCTCCGCCACGCCCGGCTCGAGCGTCACCTGCTGCCGTACGAACGCGGTCTCGGCCGCGTCGATGCCACCGAACCAGGCCCACCAGGTGCCGCTGTGCGGACCGGTCCCGCCGCCCGCACCGCACAGTGCCACCGTGCACAGCGGAGACCCGAAGTTGGTCGACCCCTCGTCCCAGAACGGGTTCGGCGAGCCGCCCTCGAAGCCACCGTCCAGGATCACGTCCGCGGCCGGCACCTGCTGGTAGTCCCGGTCCAGCTCGCCGCTGTCGGGGACGTCGGCCGGCACCGTCCGGGCCGGGTCGCCGCCGCCGCTGGTCGGCTCGGCCTCGCCGACCGACCAGTCCAGCGAACCCTCGCCGACGTTGCTGATGGTCAGCGGCTGCTCGGTCACCTGGCCGGCTGGCTGCTCGGCCGACAGCGAGTCCGGGCTCACCTCGATCGCCGGGTCGTTCTCGATCCCTCGCGCCTGGCTGACCGCCGCGAACACGTCCAACCGGCCCTGGCCCCAGACGTTGTTGTTCTCCGGAGTGCCGCCGCAGGTCAGGTTCTCCACGTCGATCGCGGTCTGGTCGAGCAGGTCCCGGGTGGCCTCGACGTTCCCGGCCAGCTCCGGCACCGCCGACCAGATCAGCGCGACCGCGCCGGCCACGTGCGGCGAGGCCATCGAGGTGCCACTGATCACCTGATAGGAACCGTTGTTCCAGGACGACCGGACCGCCACCCCGGGGGCGTTGATGTTCGGCTTGATGATGCCGTCAAAGGCCGACGGGCCGCGGTTGGAGAAGGCCCCGATGTTGTTGTTGATGTCGAACGCGCCGGCCGCGTAGCTCTCCGGCAGGTTGCCCGGGTTGCCGGCGGACGCGCACGGCGCGCTCCCCTGGGTGTTGCCGTTGGCGAACTGCGGGAAGATGCCGGCCGCCACCCAGGACTCGACGATCCCGCGATACCACGGGTCGGTGTCGTTGCCAGCGCCCCAGGAGTTGTTGACGATGTGCGGACGCAGGTCGGTACGCGGGTTCTCGCCGGCCAGGTCGGTCGGCGCCAGCATGAACTGCCCGGACGAGAGCAGTGCCCCGGTGGAGCAGTTGGTGGTCTCGCAGCCCTTGGCCACGACCCACTTCGCGGCCGGCGCCACCCCAACCTGGTTGGTGCCGCCGTCGTCGCCGACCATCGTGCCGGTCACGTGCGTGCCGTGACCGTTGTTGTCGCACGGTGTCAGCGACGGGGACCCGCACACGCTGGACGGGTCGTGCCAGTTGTAGTTGTGGTCGAACGTGCCATCACCATTGTTGCCGCGGTACTGCTCGACCAGCGCCGGGTGGTTGAAGAACGCACCGGTGTCGGTCAGCCCGACCACGATGCCCTCGCCCCGCACGTCGAACGTGTCCCACACCTGCGGCGCGCCGATCCGGTCCACACCCCACTCGACAGCCTGGACGCTGGGCGGTGCCAGCGCCGGGCTCGGCTGCGGGATCTGGTAGGTCCGGTCGGCGAGGATCTCGCCGACCTCCGGCCGTGCGGCCAGCTCGTCCACCAACGCCTGGTCTCCGGTCACCTGGATCGCGTTCACTATCCAGAACGACTGGAACTCGACGGCGCGGTCGGACAGCAGCGCCGCCAGGCCCGCCTGGCTCTGCTCGGCGGTGGTGGTGAGGGTGTCGTAGACCTGGGATCCCCGCGCTTCCCAGCCCTCGACCGTGGCGGCCGTCGAAAGATCGGCCTGCTGGTCGAGTACCACCCAGAAGGTGGCCTCGCCCTGTTCTGTCAGCTGGTCCAGCAGCGCCGGCTCGACCGGCGCCGACCGGGCGGACCCGATCGTGCCGGCCGTTCCGACCTGACCGGCCTGGGCCGGCCCGGCGGTGCCGGTCAGGCTGAACGTCACCAGCAGAACGGTCAGCGACGCGAACCAGCCCGAGCGCGACCAGCGCGCCCGGCGCTGGTAGGCGCCGGAAATGCGAGTGCTGTCGATGAGTGCCATTTCGACAGCCTCGGCCAAACCAGTCAGCAGTGCTATAAGCGAAAGAACCTATTTATTGGCTCGGCGCCATCGACGGCCTACGGAGCGCATCCCACCGGTGGAGGCCGTTCGTCCGAGCCTCGGCCGCCGAACGGGTGAGAGCGGCGAGCTGGGGAGCGGCGAACCGGGAGCGGCGAACCGGGCGCCGGTCAGCCGCCGGCCGCCTGCGCCGCGTCCAGCTCCGCCCGCGCCTCGGACCACTCCTCCAGCGCGTCGGCCAGCCGTCCAAAGTCACCGGACTCGTACGCGTCGGCCAGCTCCGCCTCGGCCGCGTCCATCCGGGCCTGCGCCGCGGCCAGGTCCGGCGGCGGTGCCTCGGTGGGCGGCGGCTCGGTCGGCGCCGGGGTCTGTCCGTCCGGCGGTGGCTCGGCCGGCGGCTCCTCGCCGTCCGGCGGCAACGTCGGCTGGCCAGTCTGACCCTGCTCCACCAGGTTGGCCAGCCCCTCCTCGACCGAGGTCGCGAGGGTCACGTACTGGCCGTAGCTCATCAGCACCCGCTGCATCAGCGGGAACGCGTCGGTGGCGGTGGTCTGGATGTAGACCGGCTCGATGTAGAGCATCCCGTCCTGGTAGGGCAGCGACAGCAGGTTGCCGTAGGTCACCCGGGCAGACCCCTCCAGCAGCGTGATGTCCTGCCGCACCCCGTCCGCGTTGGTCATGTCCTGGTGCACCTGCACCGGACCGGGTATTCGGGTGTCCTCCGGCAGCTGCCACGCCTGCAGCTTCAGCTCTCCGTCCACGTAGGCGCCGGAGACCAGCGCCGCCAGGTTGAGCCGGTCCACCGGGCTGACCGCGGAGGTGAGCTGGAAGGTCGACTGCTCCTGCCCCGGGAACTGGGCGTTCAGGTAGTACGGCGGCTGGGACAGCGCCGAGTCCGGGTTGGCCGGGGTGTTCGGCACCTCCCAGAAGTCGGTGCCGGCGAAGAACTCGTTCGCCTCCTGCACGTAGAACCGCTGCAGCAGGTCCCGCTGCACCTTGAACAGGTCCTGCGGGTAGCGGAAGTGCGGGATCAGCGCCTCCGGCGTCTCCTCCTTCGGGACCAGGATGTCCCCGCCGAACGCCGAGCTCCAGGCCTGCAGCACCGGGTCGGTCTCGTCGAACTCGTACAGGTTCACCGTGCCGTCGTACGCGTCCACGGTGGCCTTCACCGAGTTGCGGATGTAGCTGACGTTGTCCTGCTCCAGCTGGGCGACGGTCCCCTCGCCGACCTGCGCGTCCTCGGTGGCCGACTGCAGGTTGACCTGCTGCGAGTAGGGGAAGGCCCCGGCGGTGGTGTACGCGTCCACGATCCACACGATCCGCCGACCCTGGCCGGGCATGTCCACCACCGCCGGGTACGGGTCGCCGTCGACGGTCAGGAACGGGGCCACCTTCTCCACCCGCTGCCGCGGGTCCCGGTCGTAGAGCACCTTGGACTCCGGGTTGACCACCTCGGACAGGACGAAGTTGGACTCCCGGAACTTGATCGCGTACAGCAGCTTGCGGCCGAACGAGCCGACGTCCACCCCGCCGCTGCCGGTGTAGCGGTAGGTGTCGTCGCCGCTGGCGGTCGGCCGGTCGAACTCGTCCCGGCCGCCGACCACCGCGTACTCGCTCATCTGGTCGCCGTAGTAGACCCGCGGCTGGTCGGTGCGCAGCTCCGGCACGTCCGCGCTGGCCCGGCACTGGTCGCCACCGACCTGCTCCTCCTCGGCTCCCTCCTCCTCCGAGGTGCCCAGGAACCCGGAGGAGAAGAACGGGCGGCCGTTGCAGACGATCTGGCTGGCCGGCGCACCCACCAGCCCGTACCCGTGGCTGTAGTAGCTGTGCCGGTTCTGCCACTGCTGCTGCTGGTCGGTCAGGTCGGCGTCGGAGATCTGGCGCAGCCCCACCACGTAGTCGGTCAGCTGGTCATCCTCGCCCTGGTAGCGGACCACGTCCAGCTTCTCCCCGAAGCCGTAGAAGCCACGCACCTGCTGCAGCTGGGTGTAGGTCTGCGGCAGCACCTCCGGGTCGAGCAGCCGGATGCTGTCCTGCAGGGTCTCGTCCTCGGTCAGCTCCGGCGGCGGGGCGTCACCGCGACCCGGGTACGGGGTCATCTCGGTGTCCTCCAGGTCGAAGGCGTACCGGGTGGCCTCGATGCTGCGGGAGATGTACTGCTCCTCCTTGTCCCGCAGGGTCGGGTTGACGTCGAAGGTCTGCACCGCCCACGGGTAGACGCCGCCCAGCACGATCGCCGCCAGCACCAGCAGCCCGAGCGCCATCCCAGGGTAGGTCACGTTGCGGAACACCGCGTTGGCGAACACCAGGATCGCGATCGCCACCATCACCGAGATCCACATCAGCATCTCTTTGGCCGGCAGCAGCGCGTTCACCCCGGTGGCCCCGGCCCCGTACAGCTGGAGCGGCTCGTTCAGCTCGACCATCAAGCCGCGCTGGTCCAGCCAGTACGCCACCGCCTTGAGCAGCACGAACAGCGCCACCAGGATGGACAGATGGGCGCGGGCGGCGGTGCTTATCCGGTCCCCCAGGCCCTGCAGCCGGACCGCACCGTAGAGGTAGTACATCGACAGGGCGCCGAGCAGCGAGAGCACCGCCGCGGCGAACCCGACCCCGAGCAGGAACCGGTAGAACGGGTACTGGAAGACGTAGAAGCCGGCGTCGACACCGAGCTGCGGATCGTCGTACCCGAACGAGCCGCCGTTGCGGAACAGCATCCACTCTTCCCACCGGCCCTGCGCGGTCAGGCCGGCGAACAGCCCCACCAGCACCGAGAGCAGCACGATCCAGAGCACGATCCGGGGCGTGAGCACCATCCGGTACCGCTCCAGCGAGGCCTGCTCCGGCGAGTGCGGCCGCAGCAGCGGGCGCAACCGGTACGCGAGCCAGAGGTTGAGCCCGACGATCAGCGCCATCCCCAGCCCGACCACCAGGAACAGCCCGAACCGGGTGAACAGCATCCGGGTGAAGACCTCCGTGAAGCCGACCTCTCGATACCACAACACGTCGGTCCACAGGTCGACGATCGTGCCTAGCAGCATGAACAGCACGATCACGCCGACGACCACACCGATGGTCACCTTGGCGCGTCGGCTCAGGCCAGGCAAGGGCCGTCCGTCGCGTACGACCACAACCAACCAGCTCCGCAACTGTCGTAAACGTCTCAGGGCAGGTCTGAGCCTACCCTTCGGCCTAGCAGGTGGTGGGCTCCCGGTCCGCGCGCAGCGCCGCCAGCTCGGCCAGCGCCCCGTCCAGGGTCTCCACCCGGACCAGCGTCACCCCCGGCTGGGGGTTGGCCACCGCCTCGGCGCAGTTCGGCGCCGGGACCAGGAACGCGACCGCCCCGATCGCGCGGGCCGCGACCAGCTTCTGGGAGATCCCGCCGATCGCGCCCACGTTGCCCTGCTCGTCGATCGAGCCAGTCCCGGCGATCACCCGCCCACCGGTCAGGTCCTCCGGTTCGAGCTTGTCGATTATGCCGAGCGCGAACATCAGGCCGGCGCTCGGGCCGCCGATCCGCTCCAGCCCGATGGTCAGCTCGAACGGCGCCTCCACCCGGTAGGTCACCTGGACGCCGAGCCGGGGGGTGCCGTCGTCGCCGATCGCCTCGGTGGTGACCTCGGCGGTGCCGGGCTCGCCGTCCCGCCGGTAGCCGATGGTCAACGTGGCGCCGACCGGCTCGGCGGCCACCAGCTGTTGCAGCGTCTCCACGTCGGTGACCTCGGCACCGTCCACGGTCTCGAGCACGTCGCCGGCCACCAGCCGCTCGGCGGCCGGCGTCCCGTCGACCACCGACACCACCGACACCTCGGCCGGGTAGCCGAGCTGCCGCAGCGCCGCGGTCTGGGCCGAGCTCTGGGACTGGCTGAACTGCTCCGCGTTGCGCTCGTCGACCTCTTCCCGGGTCTGGTCCGGCGGGTAGACCAGCTCCTCCGGGACCACCGCGTCCTGGCGGTCGAACCAGCCGTTGATCGCGTCCAGCAGGCTGATGTCGGGCTCCACCGAGACGGTCGTGAGGTGCAGCTCGCCGGCCGACTCGGTGACCTGCTCGCCGTCGATCTCGATCACCGGTAGGCCGTCGGCCTGCTCGCCGAGGGTGTCCCAGGTCGGGCCGGGCTTGAGCACCACGTACGACACCGGCGCCACCATCACCCCGAGGCTGAGCAGCAGGACGAAGACCGCACCAACCAGCACGGTGATCCCTCGGCGTTGCATACCGGCCAGCGTAGCCGCGCGCTGCCCGTCGCCTCGGGGCGTACCGTGGAAGGGTGCCTGACAACCCGTTCGGCTTCGCCGTGCCCGGCGGACAGCCACCCGATCCAACTGACCCGCAGCAGATGCAGCAGCTGCTGGCCCAGCTGCAGCAGCTGCTGGCGTCGCCCGGCGCCACCGGCCCGGTGAACTGGGACCTGGCCCGGCAGGTCGCCGCCAGCCACCTCTCCTCGGTGGGCGACCCGGCCGTGACCCCGGACGAACGGGACAACGTGGTCGAAACCCTGCAGCTGGCCGACCTGTGGCTCGACCCGACCAGCGCGTTGCCGTCGGGAGTGCACACCAGCGAGGCCTGGAACCGCAACGAGTGGGTCTACCACACCCTGGAGGTCTGGAAGAAGCTGTGCGACCCGGTGGCCTCCCGGATGGTCGGGGCCATGAACGACCTGGTGCCGCAGGAGGCGCAGAGCACGATCGGCCCGATGCAGACGATGGTGAAGGCGTTGGGCGGGGCGCTGTTCGGGGGCCAGCTCGGCCAGGCGCTCGGCACCCTGGCCGCGGAGGTGCTCTCCGCCGGCGACATCGGGCTGCCGCTCGGGCCGGCCGGCACGGCCGCGCTGGTGCCGGCGAACATCACCGAGTACGGGGACGGCCTGTCGATCGATGCCGGCGAGGTCCGGCTCTACGTGGCGCTGCGGGAAGCCGCCCACCAGCGGCTGTTCGGGCACGTGCCGTGGCTGCGGGGGCATGTGCTGCACGCGGTCGAGAGCTACGCGGCCGGGATCCGGGTGGATCGGGACGCGGTCGAGGAGGCGATGAGCCGGTTCGACCCGGCCAACCCGGAGTCGATGCGCGAGCTCCAGATCGAGGGGATCTTCTCGCCCGAGTCGAGCCCGGCGCAGACCGCCGCGCTGACCCGGCTGGAGACCGCCCTGGCGCTGGTCGAGGGCTGGGTCTGCCACGTGGTGGACACCGCCGCGACCGACCGGCTGCCGAACGCGGTCCGGCTGGCCGAGACGTTCCGGCGCCGGCGGGCGGCCGGCGGGCCGGCGGAGCAGACGTTCGCGGCGCTGGTCGGGCTGGAGCTACGCCCCCGCCGGCTGCGGGAGGCGGCCGCCCTCTGGGCCGCGCTCACCACCCACCGGGGCATCGGCGGCCGAGACTCGGTCTGGGACCATCCCGACCTGCTGCCGACCGAGGCGGACTTCACGGATCCGGAGGCGTTCGCGCAGAACCCGCCCGACCTCGACTTCCCGGACCTGCCGGAATTAGGAAGCTAGCCGGGGGTTACCGCCGCCGCGACCCCCTCCAGGTAGCCGCGCGCCCGCTCGGCCTTCGGATAGCGGCCCACCAGCGCCCAGAAGACACTGCCGTGAGTGGGCACGATCAGGTGCACCAGCTCGTGCAGCACGACGTAGTCGAGCACCCACTCCGGCATCCCCCGGACCCGCTCCGAGATCCGGATCGTGCCGTCCTCCGGGGTGCACGACCCCCACCGGCACTGCTGGTTGGAGACCCACCGCACGCTCGCCGGGGCCAGCTCGTACTCGGCCAGGTAGCGGCCGGCCAGCCGGTCCGCCCGGGCGGCCAGGTCCCGGTCGGAGCGGCGGGCGCGGGCATGCCGGGCGGCCAGCCGGGCCAGCATCCGCTCGACCCACTCGCTCTCCTCGGCCCGCGAGAACCGGTCCGGGATGAGCACCACCACCCGCTCGCCGTCCCGGTACGCGGACACCGTGCGCCGCCGGCGCCGGCTGCGCCGCACCTCGACGGCGACACCCCCGGCGCCACCGCCTTCGCGTGACCGCTCCGACTTGGTCGTCGGCTCGCCGGCTGCCATCAGCGAGGCGTACCTGCGGTCAGCGCAGGGTTGCTGCTCACCACCGCACGCTATCGTCACCCGCCCGCCCGCGCCAGCCAAAGCCCGGTCGGCGGGGCCTTACGCGAGAGTTGCCCGGCGTGTCCCTGCTAGCCTGACTTGTCCAGCGAGCCCCGCCGGGCACACTGCTGGAGGGGTGGGTGACGCCCGCCGAAACGGATGAAAGGGTGGGAAACGTGGCCGAAACGGCCCAGACGTACAACGGCTACTGCGTCAAGTGCAAGGCGAAGCGAGACTTCGAGGGGACGGTCGCCGTCTCCAAGACCGGCATGCGGATGGCCAAGGGCAAGTGCCCGGTCTGCGGGACCACCGTCAACCGGATCCTCGGCAAAGCCTAGCCTCGACAGCGACATCGTGTCGCATCACCGACACCAGCGGTGATGTCGGCGCACCGACACTTCGGACGCGAGCCTGTGGATAAACCCGGCTAGAGCTGTGGATAAGCCGGGTCCCGGGCGTGTCGCCCTGTGGACAACGCGCCCGCGTACGGCGTCCGCGGTGACAGCGTGTCCGCTCATGACACGCAACCCGACCACTGTCCCGCCGGCACCGTTGGCCCGGCCCACCCTGCTCCCAGGGCTGCGCCGGATCTGGCGGGACCGGCACCGCCTGCAGCTCGGCGTCGACCCGGCCCGAGCGGTGACGGTGCAGCTGCCCGACGCCGGCACCGCCCGGCTGCTCGACCTGCTGGACGGCACCCGGTCCGAACGAACCGTGATCGCCCACGCGGCGCGGTGCGGGATCGGCGAGCCCGACGCTCGCGCCCTGCTGGCCACGCTGCGCGCGGCTGGGCTGGTCGTCGGCGCCCAGACCCTGCTCCCCCACAACCTGCCCGACCCGGTCCGCCGGCGGCTGGCCGACGAGGCGGCCGCGCTCGCACTGCGCACCGCCCCGGCCGGCGGGCCCGCCGGTACGCCGGGCGGTTCCGCCCGGCACCGTGGCGCCGGACCGGCCTCGCCGACCACCCCGGCCACGATCCTTCGACGACGCTCGGCCGCCCGGGTGGTGGTCGCCGGCCACGGGCAGCTCACCGTCCCGGTGTCGGTCGCGCTGGCACAGGCCGGGGTGGGGCACGTCTCGCCCGCGCTCGAACCGCCGACAACCCGGGACGCGCCACCCCCACCGGAGGCGGGTCCGACCAGCCGCCGGCTGGCCGAGGCGGTGCGCCGGGCCGCCCCGGGCACCCGGACCGGACCGGTGCACCGCCGCGACGCCAGCTTCGTGGTCCAGGTCGGGGCGGTGGGACCGGCGAACCTGGCCGCCGCCGGCTACGCCCGGCACCGGTTGGCGCACCTCGCCGTGTCGGTCCGGGACGGTACCCCGGTGATCGGTCCGCTGGTGCCGCCCTCCGGCGCGCCCTGTCTGAACTGCGTCGACCTGCACAGGCGGGACCGGGACCCGGGCTGGCCGGGGCTGGCCGCGCAGCTGGCGCTGCCCGGTCACGATCCCTGTGCCGCCGCCTCGGTGCTCACCGCCGCCGGGCTGGCCACCGGCGAGGTGCTCGCCTGGCTGGACGGGGAGACACCGACCACGCTGGGCGCCAGCGTCGAGGTGATCGGCCCCGGCCAGCTGCGCCGGCGCAGCTGGCCGCCGCATCCGCGCTGCCCATGTCTGCGCCGCCGGCCGGCCCGCCGCTGAAACGGGACCCGAATCACGGTCGGCTTGTCCCGGCGGTACGGGACAATGAACGGATGAGCGATATCCCACGCCGGGCGGTGAGCCGGACCGCCCGGCTGGCCGGGCTCCCGCTCGGCTTCGCCGGTCGGGCGGCACTCGGGTTCGGCAAGCGGGTCACCGGACTGGCCACCGAGGTCATCTCCACCGAGGTCCAGCAGCGCACCGCCGAGCACCTGTTCCGGGTGCTCGGCGAGCTGAAGGGCGGTGCGATGAAGCTCGGCCAGGCGCTGAGCGTGTTCGAGGCGGCGCTGCCCGCCGAGCTCGCCGGGCCGTACCGGAACGCGCTGACCCGGCTGCAGGAGGCGGCGCCGCCGATGCCCGCCACGACCGTGCACCGGGTGCTCGCCGAGCAGCTCGGACCGGACTGGCGGACCCGGCTGGTGGAGTTCGACGACCAGCCGGCCGCGGCCGCCAGCATCGGGCAGGTGCACCGGGGGGTGTGGAAGGAGCACGCCGGTCCCGGCCCGGGCCGGCAGGTCGCGGTGAAGGTGCAGTATCCGGGCGCCGGCGACGCGCTGATCTCGGACCTGGGGCAGCTGACCCGGCTGTCCGGCTTGTTCCGGGTGCTGCAGCCCGGCATCGACGTCAAGCCACTCATCGCCGAGCTGCGCGACCGGGTCACCGAGGAGCTGGACTACCGGTTGGAGGCGGCCGCCCAGCAGGCGTTCGCCGAGGCCTACGCCGGCGACCCGGAGATCGTCGTCCCGCCGGTGGTGGCCGCGGTCGACCGGGTGCTGGTCACCGAGTGGCTGGACGGCACCCCGATGTCCACAGTGATCGCGACCGGCCCGACCGCGCTGCGCGACCGGGCCGGCGAGCTGCTGGCCACCCTGCACTTCTCCGCCCCGCAGCGGGTCGGGCTGCTGCACGCCGACCCGCACCCGGGCAACTTCCGGATGCTCCCGGACGGACGGCTGGGGGTATTCGACTTCGGTGCGGTCGCCCGGCTCCCGGACGGGCATCCGGAGCCGATCGGCCGGCTGGTGCGGCTGGCGCTGGCCGGCGACGCGGAGGCGGTGCTCGAGGGGCTGCGGCACGAGGGGTTCATCAAGCCGGACCTGGACATCGACCCGGCCGAGGTGCTGGCCTACCTGCTGCCGATGCTGGAGCCGATCAGGGCCGACGAGTTCCGGTTCAGCCGGGCCTGGCTGCGCGGCGAGGCGGGCCGGATCGCCTCGCCCCGCAGCCCCGCGTACGCGCTGGGCCGGCAGCTCAGCCTCCCCCCCGCGTACCTGCTGATCCACCGGGTGACGCTCGGGTCGATCGGCGTGTTGTGCCAGCTCGAGGCGAAGGCGCGGTACCGGGCGATCCTGGAACGCTGGCTGCCCGGCTTCGCCGCCCCCGCGCCCACGCCGGTCGGGGGCGAGTGACTCGCCCCCGACCGGCGCGCTGGCTACCGGTTGCCCAGCTGGCGGGCGTACGCGTGCCGCGCCGCCGCGGCGACCTGCCGGGCCGGCCGGCTCACCCGCTCGCGCGAGCCGGGCATTCGGGCCCGGGACAGAGCTTCAGGCAGTAAATAGAGCTCGGGTACGTGGAACATGGTCTTTCCTCTTTCCAGATAGTTGACTCGTCATGGTCGACTCGTCGCTCAGGCGGCGAGCCGTAGTGCCTTTCGTGACTCGACCGCTCCGACCGCCGCCTCCACCCGGGCGGCCGCCTCGGTGCGCAGTTCGGCGTCGCGGGCGAGGTCCTCCTTGCGGGGTCGGCCACGCGGGCGCTTGCGCGCCACCACCCGGCCGTGCTCGAAGATCTCTCCACCCCAGACACCCCAGGGCTCCTGCCGCTCCACCGCGCCGGCCAGGCACTCCAACCGGAGTGGGCAGCCACCACACAGTGACTTGGCCAGCTCCAGCTCGGCCGGGGAGTCGGAGAACCACAGGTCAGGGTCGAAGTTCCGGCAGGGTAGCGCATCCGGCTCGACCCGCGGTGCGGGCCGGGACGGCGGCGCCAGTGCCAGGCTCATGTTCCGGTCACCTCTTCCTTGCTCGACATCGGTCTTCTGCTGGGCAATAACTAAGGCCGCGGATCCCGGTTTGCGGGTTCCGCGGCCTCAAGGTGAGCCGGTCGGTCTTCTAGACCGGTCTACCTCGAGGTGGAACGCCGCGGGCATCTCCCGTGAACTGGCCGTTCACGACGGGGACGCCGGCCCCAGCGATCGTGCGGTCGATGGACACAGTGGTCCCGTAGCCGCCGGTCGGGACGGGCGCGATGAGCCGCCGCACGGACGCATCCGGCATCGGCGGGGCCCACGCACCGGAACGACCCACGATGGACTCGTGGGTGGCCGGGACACAGGCAGCAGGCGCCGACGGCCGCTGCTTGCTCAGATTGATCTCCACCGTGGCCACCTCCTGCTCTGGGCTCGGCTGGCGGCATGCGCCGCCGGGTTAGGTCGAGCGCCAGGCTACGCCGGGCGGAGTTTCCAGCGCAATCGAATTACTGGTTTGGTGCCGAACTTGTTACCTGAGACACGCCGGCACCGCCGACCAGGGCCAGCACCGCCGGGCCGAACTGCGCCAGCTTGCGCGGCCCGATCCCGCCGATCACCGCCAGCTCCGCATCGGTGGTCGGCTTCCGCTCCGCCAGCGCCGCCAGGGTGGCGTCGGTGAACACCACATACGCGGGCACCTGCTGCTCGGCGGCGGTGCCGCGCCGCCACTCCCGCAGCCGCTCGTACAGCTCCTCGTCCCGGTCCGACGGGCAGCCGGCGCACCGGCCCAGCTTCCGGTCCGCGCCGGCCAGCAGGGTGGCGCCGCAGATCCGGCACGGGACCGGCTGGCCGGCCCGCCGCCGCCCGGCCCGCGCCTTGGGCTCGCCGGCGGAACCGGCTGCCCCGCCGCCGGCCAGCTGCGGCAGGAACCGGCTCGGCCGGCGCGCCCGACCGCCCGGCGCGCGGGCCTGCCCGTACGACAGCCACAACCACTGCCGGGCCCGGGTCACCCCGACATACAGCAGCCGGCGCTCCTCCTCGACCGCGTCGTCGGTCTTCGCGTACGAGGTCGGCAGTGTCCCCTCCGCCAGCCCGACCAGGAAGACCGCGTCCCACTCCAGCCCCTTGGCCGAGTGCAGGCTGGCCAGGGTCACCCCGTCGACGGTCGGGGTGTGCTGGATCGCCGCCCGGCGGGCCAGCTCGTCGGACAGCTCGGCCAGCGACCCCAGCGGCAGCTCCTCGGCGAGCGTGACCAGCGCGGCCAGCGCCTCCCAGCGCTCCCGGGCCGCCCCGCCCGGCGGCGGCTGGTCCCGCTGCCACCCGACCGCGCCCAGCGCGCCGGCCACCTGCTCCGGCAGCCCGCCCGGCCCCGGGTCGGACTTCGCCGCCGCCCGCAGCGCCACCAACGCCTGCCGCACCTCCGGCCGCTCGAAGAACCGGGCCGCCCCGGTCACCACCGCCGGCACGCCGGCCTCGGCCAGCGCCGCCTCGTACGCCTCGGACTGGGCGTTGGTGCGGAACAGCACCGCGATCTCCCGGGCCGGGGTGCCGGCCGCGACCAGCTCCGCGCACCGGGCCGCCACCGCGCCCGCCTCGGCCGGCTCGTCCGGGAAGATCCGCAGGTCCGGCTCCGGACCCGGCGGGAGCTGCCCCTGCAGCGCCAGCCGCAGCCGGGCCTCGCCGCCGCGCGCCTGCCGGATCACGGCGTTGGCCAGCCCCACCACCTGCGGCGTCGACCGGTAGTCCCGGACCAGCCGGACCACCACCGCGGCGCTGTGCCGGCGCGGGAACTCGACCAGATAGGACGATGTCGCCCCGGTGAACGAGTAGATCGTCTGGCTCGCGTCACCGACCACCGTCAGGTCGTCCCGCCCACCCAGCCAGGCCTCCAGCAGCCGGTGCTGGAGCGGGTTGACGTCCTGGAACTCGTCGACCACGAAGTGCCGGTACTGCGCCCGGATCTGCTCGGCCACGTCCGGGTGCTCCTCGATCCCCCAGACCGCGGCTCGGAGCATGTCCTCGAAGTCGATCACCCCGCGGTTGCGCTTGATCTCCTCGTACGCGGTGAAGACGTCGGCCACGGTGGCCGCCTCGTACGGCGGCTCCCGGGTGGCCTTGGCCGCGGCCGCCGGATACTCCCCCGGCTCGACCAGGTTGGACTTGGCCCACTCGATCTCGCCGGCGAGGTCGCGGGCGGCGGTCCGGTCGGCCCGCAGCCCGGCCCGGGCCGCGGCGAGCGTGACCAGCCGGGCCTTGCTCTCCACCACCTCCGGCATCGCCTGGCCGGACAGCAGCCGGGGCGCGAAGTAGCGGACCTGCCGCAGCGCCGCGGCGTGGAAGGTGCGGGCCACCACCCCGTCCGCACCGAGCTGGGCCAGCCGCTCCCGCAGCTGCCCGGCCGCCCGGGCGGTGAACGTGACCGCCAGCACATGCCGGGCCGCGATCTCCCCGGTCACCACCCGATAGGCGATCCGGTGGGTGATCGCCCGGGTCTTGCCGGTGCCGGCACCGGCCAGGATGCACACCGGCCCGGCCTGGGCGGTCACCGCGACCCGCTGCTCTGGATCAAGCCCTGCCAGCACCCGCCGCACCGCCTCGTCCGCCACGCGGGCATCATCTCAGCCCGGTGCGACGTTGAGGTGATTGGCACCTGTCGTCCGACCCCTCGGAACCTCGGAGGTCCTCCCCGCCATGCTCACCATGTACTCCACCACCTGGTGCGGCTACTGCCGCCGGCTCGCGGCCCAGCTCGACCGGGCCGGAATCGGCTACACGGTGGTCGACATCGAGCAGGACCTCGCGGCCGCCGAGTACGTGACCGGCGTCAACGGCGGCAACCAGACGGTCCCGACGGTGCAGTTCCCGGACGGCACCGCCCTGACCAACCCGACCATCACCCAGGTCAAGCAGCGCCTCGCCCCCTGAGCGTTGCCGGGGACCGGATCAGGCGCGCCGGGTCATGATCCGGTAGGTGACGGCCAGGCCCACCGGTCGGCCGGGTAGTTCACCGGCGAGAACATCAGCGCGATCAGAATGATCAGATTGGTCACGACCGACGTGACTTCCGGGCTGGCGAGATACGCGATGCCGTACCCGACCGCCACCCCGACCAGCATGACCAGCAGCACCGCCGGTACGACCAGCGGGCTGATCGCGAAGCTCAGGTCGAACCGCAGCGCCGCCGCCACCAGTGCCGCGGCCAGGCCGGGCAGGGCGATCGGGATCCACACCGTCGCGTCGGCAGCCAGCATCGCCAGCCGCGGGACCGGCAACGCCCGCTGGTAGTCGAACAGGCCCCGTGCCTTCATCTGCGACACCAGCTGCGGCGCGAGCACCATGCCGACCACGATCAGCGAGACGGTCGGCGCCCCGGTGGACAGGTAGAGCGCGGTGACCTGGTCGTGGCGCGGGATCAGGAAGGAGAACCCGAGCACGATCCCGACCGACATCAGCACCTGGATGCTGATGAACACCGGCAGGACGGTACGCATCCGGAGCAGGTTCCACCGCAGCAGCAACCCGTAGCTACGCAGCCAGTGCCGCATGGTCTACCTCCTCGGTCCCGCTGTTCTCGGCACCAACCAGTCTGATGTAGACATCTTCGAGGCTGACCGGGGTGACCGCGAACTCGTCCACCCGCCCGGCCTCCCGCTCCTGCTGCGCCCAGGTAAGGATCGTGGCGACGGCCGACGGCTCGATCGGCACCGCCACCCGGCGGCCGGCCACCACCGCCGGCTCGGCCCCGGTGAGCTCCCCCGCGAGCCGCCGCGCGGTCGCCTCGTCGACGGCGACCAGCTCCAGCCGGAGCCGGTCCACCGAGTCGCCGCGCAGCTCGCTCGGCGTACCCTGTGCCACCACCCGACCCTGGTCGAGCAGCACCAGCCGCTGCACCACCCGCTCCGCCTCCACCACGTTGTGGGTCACCAGCACCACCGCGCACCCGGCCTCCCCGAGCGCCCGGACCTGCGCCCACAGCAGCCGGCGCCGCACCGGGTCCACGTCGTTGGTGGGCTCGTCGAACATCACCAGCCGGCCGGGTTCCGCGGCCGCCATGCAGAACGCGGTCAGCCGCTGTACCCCGCCGGACAGCCGCTGCCCGACCTGGTCCACCCACGGCTCCAGGTCCAGCGCCGCCAGCAGCTCGCCGGTGCGCTGCCGGGCCCGCCGCCGGCTGGCGCCCCGGATCCGGGCCATGATCTCGATCGCCTGTCGCGGAGTGATCCCCTGGAACGGCAGCTGCGCCTGCGGTTGCAGCGAGCACAGGCGGCGGGTCAGGTCCGGATCGGCCACCGGGTCGTGGCCGTCGATCCGGATCGTCCCGGCGGTCGGCTTGACCGACCCGACCACCTGGTTGAGCAGGGTGCTCTTACCGGCGCCGTTGTGGCCCAGCAGGCCCAGCACCTGTCCCGCGTCCACCTGGACCGAAATGCCGTCGTTGGCGCGTACCCCGCGCCGGTACACCTTGGTGAGATTGTCGATCTCCAGAAGCACGGGGGTTCCTCCGTGTCGATCGGGTCGATCATGGACCTACGGCACGACACGCCGGGGACACGCCGACGGAAGTCCATGATCAACGCAGGGGCTAAGCGTCAGTCGGGGATGACCCAGGTGACCAGGCGGACCATCCGGGCACCGGGTGGACGGTTGGCCGGGTCCGCCCGGGCCGCGCGCTCGCGGGACAGGTGCCGCTCGATCAGGGCATCGAAGTCGGCCTTGAACGCAGCCAGCTCCTCGGCGGTGAACCAGTCCCAGGACTGGGCCAGGAACGAGACGTCCCGCCAGGCGTCCGGCTCCTCGTGCCGGGTGGCCCGCCAGGCCCGGTAGGCCGCCAGCTCCCGCTCCAGGACCACCTCGGTGACGGCGTCGCTCGCGTAGGCCAGCTCGGACTCGGCGGCTTCCGGCCAGCCGAAGGTGTTGCTCTGGACCACGACCTTCCAGGGTCGCTGTCGGCCGGTGCCGCCGCCGGCCTCCTCGATGAAGCCGTACTGGGCGAGCTGGCGCAGGTGCCAGGAGCAGTTGGCGGCGGACTCCCCGATCCACTCGGACAGCTCGGTCGCGGTCGCCTGGCCGGCCCGGGCCAGCTCCTCCATGATCCGGAGCCGCACCGGATGGGCCATCGCTCGCAGCGCCCGGGGATCCCGCAGGACGCGGCGCGCGATCCCGGTCGCGGGCTGCGTGTCTGGTTCGCTCATAGTCGAAGGGTAGCTTTCGAGAGCACTCTTTTGCAAGAGTTATTTTGAAGACTTTCTTGCGAATCTGGGTGGCGGGCATGGCGGACGTTGCGAAGCGGTGCCGGAGGCGGGGCCGGGCCCACGCAGTGGCGGAGGAGAGGCTTGGCTGTCAAGCAGCAGCAGCATCGTCGCTGTCGCCGTAGAACATCCGCTGGATGTCGGGATCCGGGTCGGCGAAGTCAGCGTCGTTCTATGACAGCTCGCCCTTCCGACCGCCGAAGCGCACCGACGCGGGCTCACCCACGGTCAGCGGGTGAGCCAGGTCCGGATCAGGTGGTGGGCGATCGAGGCGGGGCCGGGGAGAGCGACGTCCCCGCCCGGAGCCGGGGCGCCGTGCGGGGCGCCGGCCGGGTCCGGCTGGTCGGAGAACAGGGCCGCGACCTCGGTACGCGGGAACCAGCGCGCGTCGGCGATCTCGGACGGGTCCGGGCGGACCGGCTGGGCCGGGTCTGCGTACCCGGTGAAGCCGAGCATCAGCGAGCCCGGGAACGGCCAGGCTTGGCTGCCCTCGTAGTGGAGCCCGGACACGAGCACCCCGACCTCCTCGTAGACCTCCCGCGCGACCGCCGCCTCGGCGGACTCGCCGGGCTCGACGAACCCGGCCAGGGTGGAGAAGAACCGGCGGCCGGCGGCGCGGGACCGCCAGGCGGCGTTGTGGCCCAGCAGGCACCGCCCGTCCGGGCCGTCGACCCCGTCGTGGACGAGCACGATCACCGCCGGGTCGGTGCGCGGGAAGATCTGGGTGCCGGCCCGGTCCACCCGCAGCCAGCCGCCGTCGCTGGCGGTGGTCGGCTCGCCGGTGGACGGCGCGTACGGATGGGCGGCGTGCCAGTTCACGAGCGCCGCGGCGGTGGTGAACAGGCCGGCGTGCAGGTCGTCGAGGGCGGCGCCGATCTCCCGCAGGGTCACCGCCCGGCAGCCCGGCCGCGCCGGCTGCTCGGGCAGGTCGGCGACCACGGCGAAGTACGGCGTGCCGTCCGGGCCGAGACCGAGGAACAGCCGGTCCGGCTCGGCGGCCGGCGGGGCGTCCGACGGGTCCAGCAGCACCAGCTCGGGGGCCGGCTCGGCGGCGCACAGCACATGGCCGGCCGGGTCGATGACCAGCACCCGGCACCGCTGCCAGGCGGCGGCCAGCCACTGCGGGTCGGTGCGCCGGGCGGCCGCCCGGTCCACCGCGGAGCGGGCCAGCGGCGGGCCACCGGCGTCGGCGGCGGGACCGCCGGTGCCGGCCAACCGAGCCTCGGTCACGCCGGCTCGCGGGTCACCGGGCCGAGCCCGGTCAACCCGGCCTCCACCCGGGTGGCGTCGCCGAGCACCACGGTGACCGCCTTCGCCGGGGCCAGGTGGGCCGTGGCCGCGGCGGCCACGTCGTCCACAGTCGCCTTCGCCAGTGCCTCCGCGTGCCGGGCCAGGTAGTCCAGCCGCAGGCCGAACCCCGCGAACGTGCTGGCCAGGCTGGCCAACCCGGCCTGAGTGGACATTCCGAGCTGGAGCGTGCCGAGCGCGTACTGCCGGGCCTGCTCCAGCTCGGCCGCGGTCGGTGGCAGGGTGGCCAGCCGGCCCAGCTCGTAGGTCGTCTCCAGCAGCGCCGGTGCGGTCACCTCGGTGGCCACCTCGGCGGCGACCACCAGCGCCGACCCGGCGACCGCGTGCTCGACCGCCGAGTGCGGCCCATACGTGTAGCCCTTGTCCTCGCGGATGTTCTCCACCCACCGGGACGAGAAGTAGCCGCCGAAGACCAGGTTCGCCAGCTGCAGCGCGGCGTGGTCGGGGTGGGTCCGGCCAACCGCCGGCAGCGCCAGCCGCAGCGAGGACTGCACCGCGTCCGGCCGGTCGGCCAGCACCAGCGGCCCGGGCGCCAGCGGCGGGGTGGGTGGCAGCTCCACCGGCCGGCCGGCCCCGTCCCAGCCGCCCAGCGCCGCCGCGACCGAGTCCAGAGCTGCCGCCGGGTCCAGGTCACCGACCAGCACCAGGGTGGCGCCGGCCGGTTGCACCCGGACGGCGTGCAGCTCCTGCAGCTGCTCACTGCCGACCGCGCGTACCTGCTCCGGCTCGGGGGTCTGCACCGCGTACGGGTGGCCGCCGTACATCCGCCGCAGCAGCGCCACCCGCGCCAGGTGGGACGGCTGGCTGCGGGCGACCTGGATCCGGTCGGCCAGCCGCTCCCGCTCGGTGGCGACCTCGCCGGCCGGGTAGCTGGCGCCGGTCAGCACCTCGGCCAGGATCGCCAGCCCCCGGTCCAGCCCGGACACCAGCCCGTTGCCGGAGACCAGCAACCGGTCCGGGTCCACCCCGACCGACAGCGCCCCACCGATCGTCTGCAGCTGCGCGGCGATCTGCACGTTCGACATCGTGGCCGTGCCGGACAGCAGGGTCTGCGCGAGCACCGCCGCGTTGGTTGTCTCCGCCTGCGCGAACGGCACCCGCAGCCGTAGCTCCACCAGCGGCACGGTCGGGCGCCGGATCACCAGCACGGTCAGCCCGGTCGGCAGGGTCGCCTCCACGGTGTCCGGCAGCTGCAGCGCGCCCGGCGGCGCCAGCTCCGGCAGCTCCCGCTTACCTCCGGCGACGGTCACTTGGCACCTTCGGCGACCACCTCGACCGCCGCCCGGCGGTCGGCCCGCAGCGTCGCGGCGGCCGCCACCAGCTGGTCGGCGGTCACCGAGGCCACCCACCGCGGCAGCTCGTTGATCAGCCCCGGGTCACCGCGTTGCAGCTCCAGCACCGCCAGGGTAAGCCCGCGCCCGATCATCGCGTCGGTGTCCCGCAGCAGGTGGGTGACCATCCGGGCCTGGGTCCGGGCCAGCTCCCCGGGGGCCAGCCCGTCGGTGGCCAGCCGGTCCAGCTCCTGGTCGATCGTGTCCAGCACCGCCGGCACCGACCCGCCCGGCGGCAGGTGTGCCTGCAGCACCAACGCGGTCGGGTCCCGCACCGCGAACGGCTCGCCCATGAAGCCGAGGTAGCCGCCGACGCTGGTGACCGTCCGGTCCCGCAGCACCAGCCGCTCCACCAGCCGGGAGGCGTCGCCGTCGGTGAGCACCTCGGCCAGCACCACGTAGGGCAGGTAACCGGCGAGATCCCGGATCGGGTCGGGCACCCGCCAGGCCGCGGCCACCGCCGGCAGCGGGGCCAGCTTGTCCTCGTACGAGCTGCGGCGCTGGGCGGTCAGGTCCGGCTCGGCGAAGTCGGGGCGGGCCGGAGCCGGCCGGGCCGGCACGTCCCCGAAGTGCCGCTCGACCATCGCGCGGGCCCGGTCCGGGTCCAGGTCACCGGCGATCGAGAGCACCGCGTTACCGGCCGCGTAGTAGGTCTCGAAGAACTCGGCCGCGTCGGGGACGGTCGCCGACTCCAGGTCCGCGAACGAGCCGTAGCCGTCGTGCGCGTTCGGGAACGTGTCGAACATGACCGGCGGCAGCTTCAGCCACGGGAACCCGCCGTACGGGCGGTTCAGCACGTTGACCCGGATCTCCTCCTTGACCACGTCCACCTGGTTGCGCAGGTTCGCCTCGGTCAGCACCGGGGCGCGCATCCGGTCGGCCTCCAGGAACAGCGCCCGCTCCAGCGCCCGGGCCGGGAGGATCTCGAAGTAGTCGGTGTAGTCGAAGTGGGTGGAGCCGTTGAAGGTGCCACCGGAGCCCTGCACGTGCCGGAAGTGGGCCAGCTTCTCCAGGTTCTCCGAGCCCTGGAACATCAGGTGCTCAAACAGGTGCGCGAACCCGGTCCGGCCGGGCGGCTCGGAGCGGATGCCCACGTCGTAGACCACCGCCACCGCCACCACCGGTGCGCTGCGGTCTGGGGCCAGCACCACCCGCAACCCGTTGGCCAGCGTGAGTCGCTCCACCGGGTAGCTGGTCGCCAGCGCCGGACCAGCCGCGGCTAGCGACGTGGGCAGTGGCGGAACCTGGGTAGCGGACACGCGCCTGACGGTAGCAGGTGGCGACGGCCGGGCCGCGTGCCCATCATGCGGCCAGACCGCGCAGGAGCCGGCGGCGGTACCCAATGGTGCGGCGCAGCTTGCGCAGCTGACTGGCCGGGAACGGCAGCGACTCCAGGTCCGGCAGCCAGCTGTCGACCCGGTCGCATAGATCGTCGAGCGCCGAGCCGATCGCCGGTTCGGGCAGGTTCAGCCGCCCACCGAGCTCGACAAACGCGCGACGCGGGAGGTCCGCCCCGCTCCGGCCGGCGACCGGCAGGGCCACGGTCCGATCGCCGTACAGATAGGACGACGGTAGGTCGAACGCGGGGGAAGCTCGCCACTCACCAGGCGGCTGGTGCACGATCGCGAGGTTCTTCGCATGCGCATCGCCGTTGCCGGTCAGGTGTGACCGGCAGGGTGGTGGCGACCGCCGGGCCCGGTTGAGCCAGATACTCCTCCGGGTATCGAAACTCGATCCCCGCTGGCCGGCGCAGGAGCTGGCCGCAGATCCGGCCGAGCTTGTAGACGTCCGCCGCATCCACCCTGGGAAGGTCGGCCAAGGGGAGCGGCGTCACGGCGTCGCCAGCCGGATCTCACCCCGCCCGGGGCCGACCACCAGGCCGAGCCCGAGCACCTCCAGGACGGCTAGCAGCTTGTCGAGCTGGACGGTCGCCTTGGCGTGCTCGATGGCGTGCACGAACCGGGTGGAACAGCCTGCGAGCGCGGCCAGCTCGGCCTGCCGCAGGCCGAGCTGCTCACGGCGGATCCGGACTGCACCCGCAAGATCAACAGCCTTCGATGCACGTTCATCTCCGGTTACCCGGCGACCGGCTCCTGGGATGCCTCGGGCAGCCCGCCGATCAGCTCGGTCAGCTGGTCGGCGTCCAGCAGGTCGGCGGGGCGGACCGTCACCCCGTCCGCGACGTAGTGGAACCCGGCCCGCACCGAGGCCACCGGCACCCCGGCCAGCTCCGCCCAGGCCAGCCGGTAGGCGGCGAGCTGCACCGCGGCCGCCTGCGCCGCGGCCCCGGACGGCCGGCGGCCGGTCTTCCAGTCCACCACCTCGAAGCCACCGTCGTCGGTGCGGAACACCGCGTCCATCCGGCCGCGCACCACCACGCCCCCGACCTGGGTGGCGAACGGCACCTCCACCTCGACCGGCGTCCGGTCGGCCCACCGGCTGGCCAGGAACGCCTCCCGCAGCCGCTCGAGGGTCTCGTCCGGGGCGGCGTCCTGGTCGGCCGCGCCGGGCAGCTCGTCCAGGTCGAGCAGCCGGTCCCCGCCGAGGTGCTGCTCCAGCCAGGCGTGGAACGCGGTGCCCCGGCGCGCGTACGGGTCCGGGCGGGTCGGCATCGGCCGGCGCAGCGCCCGGGCCAGCCCGGTCGGGTCCTGGCGCAGCGCGACCAGCTGGGACACCGACAGGTGCCCCGGCAGCACGACCTCCACCGCTCCGGCCCGGGCGGTCCGGCTGGCCCGCTCGGCGAGCAGCAGCCGCACCTCCTCGGCCCACCGCCGGCTCTCATCGTCCGGGTCGGCCGGGGCGTCGGCCAGGCCCAGCCCGGGCAGCGCCGGCTGGACCCCGCCCGGGTCCGGCGTGGCGCCGGTCGTGGCCCGCAGGTCGGCGAGCGCGGCGCGCACCAGCCCGGCCGCCTGCTCCAGCCGGGGCCGGCGCTCGCCGAGCGGGTCGGCCGGCCAGACCGCGGTGGCCACCAGCGCGTCGGTCGGGTTCTCGGCGCCCTCCGGCGGGTCCGGCGCCCACCCGTCCACCAGCCCGGCACCGGCCCGGCACCGGTCAGCCAGCTCCCGCAGGAACCCGGACGGGCCGCGCGGCTTGCGCACCCCGCCCCCCCACCAGTAGCCGCTGGCCAGCAACAGCCGGCGCGCCCGGGTCACCGCCACGTACGTGAGCCGCCGCTCCTCCCGCTCGTCGTGCTCCTTCCACCCCGCCTCGAACGCCTTCCGGGCCTGCTCGACCCCCTTCTGGTCGGTCACCCCGTGAAGCGACAGCCGGGGCAGCCCGCCGGCGTCGCCGCGCAGCGGGAACGGCAGCTTCCCCACCCCCTGCAGGAAGTGGTCGGCGCTCTTGGGCGGCGCCGGCCACACCTGCGCGGTCAGCCCGGCCACCGCCACCACGTCCCACTCCAGGCCCTTGGCAGCGTGGGCGGTGAGGATCTGCACCGCCCCGGTCACCACCTCCACCTCGCCCGGGGCCAGCCCGCGCTCCTCCTCCTCGGCCGCGGCCAGGTAGGCGAGGAACGCGGACAGGGTCGCACCCGGCGCCTCGGCGGCGAACCGCGCCGCCACCTCCCCCAGCGCGTCCAGGTGGCCGCGGGCCAGCCCGGCGTCGGCGGCGTGGGTGCCGGCCCGCACCGCCACCTCCACGTCCAGGCCGCAGGTCCGCTCGGCGTCCGCGACCAGGTCCGGCAGCGGCTGGTCCAGCCGGCGACGCAGCCCGGCCAGCTCCCGCGCGTACCCGCGCAGCCGGTGGTGCCCGGCCCGGGAGTAGCCGGACGGCTCCCCCAGGTCGGCCAGCGCCTCGGAGAGGGTCGCCTCCGCCAGCCGGTCCGGCATGATCTCCGGATCGGCGCCGGGCGCCGCCGGCCCGGCCCGCTCGGCCGCCAGCGCTCGGGCCCGCCGATACAGCGCCACCAGGTCGCGCGGGCCGATCCGCCACCGGGCCCCGGTCAGCAGCCGCACCAGCGACGCGCCGTCGGTCGGGTCGGCCAGCACCCGCAGGGTGCACACCACGTCGCGGACCTCCGGGGTGTCCAGCAGCCCGCCCAGCCCGACCACCTCGACCGGCAGGCCGCGCTCCCGCAGCGCGGCCTCGATCGGGGCGATCTGGTCCCGGCGGCGGATCAGCACCGCGGCGGTCGGCGGCTCCGGCGCCGCGTCCCAGGCCGCCCGCAGCTGGTCGCCGATCCAGGCGGCCTCGTCCAGGTAGGTCTCGCGCAGGCTGCACCGGACCGTCGCGTCCCCCATCGGGGCGGCGGCGCCGGGCGCGGCGGTCAGGGTCGCCACCCGGGCGCCGGCCGCCCGCAGCGGCTCGGCCAGCCGGTTCGCCACGGCCAGGATCTCCGGGCGGTTGCGCCAGCTGGTGGTCAGCCTGCGCACCGGCGCCGGCTCGTCGGCGGCGGTGCGGAACAGCTCCGGGAACCGGTCCAGCGTCCCGGTGCTGGCCCCGCGCCAGCCGTAGACGGACTGGCAGGGGTCACCGACCGCGGTCACCGGATGCGGGTCGCTGCGCTGGCCGCTCGGCGCCGCCTCACTCGCTCCGCTCGCTTGACCGGCTCCGCCGAAGAGCGACCGCAGCAGCACCATCTGGGCGTGGCTGGTGTCCTGGTATTCATCCAGCAACACCACCCGGAACCGCTCCCGCTCCACCTCCCCGACCTCCGGATGGTCCCGCGCCACCCGGGCGGCACGGGCCAGCTGGTCGCCGAAGTCGAGCGCCTCAGTGTCCCGCTTGCGCTGCTCGTACGCGCGGACCAGCGGGAGCAGCCGCAGCCGCACCTGCTGCCGCTGCAGCGCCGCCTGCACCGGGGCGTAGACCCGGCCCGGCGGCCCACCCAGCTCGGCCGCGAACCGGCCGGTCCAGCGGGCCACGTCGTCCGGGTCGGCCAGGTGCTCGGCCAGCTCGGCGGCGAGCGCCAGCACCGCGTCGGTGACGGTGGACGGGGCGAAAGTGACGCCGGCCATGTCGCCGTCGTACGCGCGCACCAGCGCATCCACGAACTGCCAGCGGGCCGCCTCGGTCAGCAGCCGGGCGGTCGGCTCGAACCCGGCCCGGACCCCATGCTCGGTCAGGATCCGGGCGGCGAACGCGTGGTAGGTGGACACGGTCGGCTCGCTGGAGTGCAGGTCGTCGCCGGCAGAGCCAGCTGGGCCGCCGCGGGACTGACTCGCTCCGCTCGCTTGACCGGCCCCGCCGTCGACCCGCCGCCGCAGCTGACCGAGCCGGACCCGCACCCGGTGCGCCAGCTCGCCGGCCGCCTTGCGGGTGAAGGTCAGCCCCAGCACCTGCTCCGGCCGCAGGTAGTCGTTGGCGACCAGCCACACCACCCGGCCGGCCATGGTCTCGGTCTTGCCCGAACCGGCCCCGGCCACCACCAGCATCGGCCCGAGCGGCGCGGCGATGATCGCCGCCTGCTCCCGGGTGGGCTGCGGCAGCCGGAGCAGCTTCGCCAGCTCGTACGGCGTGAACCGGGGACCCGCGTCGTGGACCGTCACGGCTGCACCACCTGCCGGCCCTGCCCGGTGATCGGGCAGCTGGTCCGGACCGGGCAGACCCGGCACCGGTCGTTGCGGACCGCAGCGAAGCTGGCCGCCGCCATCACCTGGCCGGTGCGGCGCACCAGCGCCGCCGCCCAGCCCGGGTCGTCGGCGGCGACCAGCGGCGGCTGGACCTGCTCCTTCGCCTCCCTGGTGGGGGTGCCCAGCTGCACCAGCGAGGCGCCACCGGGCTCCACCCCGTGCTCGGCGAACGCGCCCGCCTCGACCGCCGCCTGGTAGGCGCCGAGCTGCGGGTGGGCGGCGATCTGCTCGCCGGTCGGGGCGGCCTTGCCGGTCTTCAGGTCGACCACCACCAGCCGCCCGGCCTCGTCCAGCTCCAGCCGGTCCACTCGGCCGCGCAGCTGCACCTGGCCCAGCTCCACCACGAAGTCCTGCTCGATCGCGAGCAACCGCCGCGGGTTGCCGGTCACCCACCGGACCAGCTTGTCGACCATCGCCTCGGCCCGCTCCCGTTCCGGGCCGGCCAGCCAGCGGGCCGCGTGCTCGATCGCGTCGAACCGGCCGTCCAGCCAGTCCAGCAGCGCCTCCCGGTCCACACTGGCCCGGTCGGCCAGCATCGCGGTGGCGTGCACCAGGTTGCCCACTCCCTGGGCGGCGGTGGCCGGTGCCGCCCCGCCGTGCCGCTCCAGCAGCCACCGCAGGCTGCACCGCAGCGCCGACTCCATCGCCGACGGGGTGACCCGGACCGGCTCCGAGTCGTCGACCAGCGGCCGGTCGTCGGACAGCGGTGCCAGCCCCCACCACTGGTCCGGATGCGCCCCCCGCACCCCGGCCTCGGCCAGCCGGGCCAGCTGCGCCGCGGCCGCCTGCCGCCGGGCGAACCCGCCAGCCGGGTCGGCCACCGCGGTGCGCAGCTCGGCGACCAGCGCCGGCAGGGTCAGCCCGCGCGGAACCGCGCCGGACTCGTCGATGCCGCCCGGATCGTCGCCGGACTCTTCCGGCAGGTCCTGCCCGGTCAGCTCCCGGAGGAACCGGCTCGGCTGCTCGGTTTGCTCACCCTCCCCGACCGAAGCGGCGGCGACCGCGCTGACCAGCAGGTGGCGCCGGGCCCGGGTGACCGCCACGTAGAACAGCCGCCGCTCCTCGGCGAGCAGGGCCGAGATCTGCCCGACCACCCCGACGTCCCGGCCGGCGTGCACGTCGACCAGCTGCTCGGAGCCGAGCAGGCTGCCCCGCAGCCGCAGGTCCGGCCACACTCCTTCCTGGACTCCCGGGATCGCCACCACGTCCCACTCCAGCCCCTTGGCGGCGTGCGCGGTGAGCAGCCGCACCGCCTCCCCCCGGTCGGCGGTCGGGGCGAGCGAGTCGGCCGGCAGCTGCTGGCCCTGCACGTGGTCGAGGAACACCTCCACCCGGGCGCCGGGCAGCCGGTCCACGAACCGGGCCGCCGCGTCGAACAGCGCGACCACCGCGTCCAGATCCCGGTCGGCCGCCTCCGCCCGGGAGCCCTCGTCGGCCGGGGCCCGGGCGGCCGCCGACCACCGGTCGGCCAGCCCGCTGGCCCGCCACACCTTCCACAGCACGTCCTCGGCGGTGGCGGCGGGCTGCGCCGCGGCATCCCGCGCGACCTGCAGCAGCCCGGCAACCGACTTCGCCGGCGCCACCCACCGGCGGTCCACCATGGTCAGCTCGGCCGGGTCCCGCAACGCCTCCACCAGCAGGTCCCCGGAGGGTCGGTGGTCGCCGTCCGACCGGGCCAGCGCCCGCAGCCCCTGCCGCAGCGCCCGCTCGGTGAACGGGTCGGCGCCGCCCAGCGGCGAGTGGAGCAGCCACACCGCCGCCTCCTCGTCCAGCTGGGACGGGTCGAGCGCGCACCGCAGCAGCCGCAGCAGCGGCGCCACCGCCGGCTGCGCGGACAGCGGCAGGTCCTCGGCGTGCACGACCGCCGGCACCCGGGCGGTGTGCAGCGCCCGCTGCACCCGGGCCAGCTGCCGGCCGGCTCGCACCAGCACCGCCATCCGCGACCACGGCACCGACTCCCGCAGGTGGATCTCGCGCAGCCGGTGCGCCAGCCAGGCGTGCTCGCTGACCGCCGAGTGGAACGTGTGCACCTGCACCAGCCCGGCCGCCTCCGGGTGGGCCGGTGCCTGGTCCCGGTGCTGGGCCGGACCGCGCAGCCGCCGGCTCACCCGGGCGGCCGCGGCCAGCAGCCCCCCGCCGGCCCGGTAGGACCGGGTCAGGGTCAGTGACCGGGCCGGGGCACCGGCGGCGGTCGGGAACCGGTCCGGGAAGTCCCGCACGCCGTCCGGGTCGGCGCCGCGGAAGCCGAACGTCGACGAGTCCGGGTCGGCGAACCCCACCAGCGGGGCGCCCCGGCCGGCCACCAGCTCCAGCAGGTCCCGCTGGGCCGGGTCGGTGTCGGCGAACTCGTCCACATAGACCATCGCCAGCCGGCGGCGCTCGGCCGCCAGCAGGGCCGGCTGGTCGGACAGCAGCCCGGCCGCCGCCCGCACCAGCTCGGCGTAGTCGTAGCCGGTCCCGCTGCCGGTGGTGGCGTCCCGCAGCGCGAGCACGGCGTCATACTCCGACCGGAAGCCGGCCGCCGCCCGCCAGTCCTCCCGACCCAGCTTCGCGCCCAGCTCCTCCAGCAGGGCCGCGTCGATCCCCCGCTCGGCGGCCCGTAGCAGCAGATCCCGCAGCTGGCCGGCGAACGCCCGGGTGGGGATCGCGGCCTGCAGCCGCTCCGGCCACCGCTGCGGGTCGCCGGCCAGCAGCTGCCGGATCACCACATCCTGCTCCGGCCCGGTGAGCAGCCGCGGCGCCGGCTCACCGCGCCGCGCCGCGGCCCGCCGCAGCAGGCCGAACGCGTACGCATGGAAGGTGCGCACCAGCGGCTCGGGCACCGCCCGAGTGGTCCCCCCGAGCGTGGTGACCCGGCGGGCGACCCGGTCCCGCAGCCGGCCGGCGGCCCGCCGCCCGAACGTCAGCACCAGCACCCGCTCCGGGTCCACGCCGCCGGCGACCCGCGCCGCGACCGCCTCCACGAGGGCGGTGGTCTTGCCGGTGCCGGGGCCGCCGACCACCAGCAGCGGGCCGCCGGTGTGCGCCACCACCGCCTGCTGCCGCTCGTCCAGCACCGGCGGCGGGCCGTCGTCCGTGGCCGGGCGACGGACCAACCGGAACGCCGGGGTCTTCACCGAGAAAGCTCCGAGGAAGCCCCCGGCTTTAGCCAGGGGGATGAATCGGAGTGCCGTTCAGGCACTGCGCTGGTTAGCGATGTACTGCTTGACGATCTCCAGCGTGGCTCCACCGGCGGTGGCGACGAAGTAAGAGTTGGTCCAGAGGGTCGGGATGCGCGACCGGAATGCGGGGAACTCTTGGCGGATGTACCGTGACGAGCGGCCCTTGATCTGCTTGGCGAGACGGTGGATGCCGTACGGCGGGTCGCAGGACACGAGCAGGTGTACGTGGTCGGGCATCGTCTCCAGTTCGATGATGTGGGCGTAGCGCTCGGCGCACACCTCGCGGATGATCTGCTGGAGCCGGTCGTCGACGGCGCCCTCGATGACCTTGCGCCGCCGGTACTTGGGGCAGCACACGACGTGGTAGGTGCAGCGGTAGACGACGTTGTTGTTCGATCGGATCTCATCCAGCGCCCCCATCGGGTTGCATATCGCGCCACTCTTTATAGGTTAGATACGTGGAGGAGGTCGTGCGCTACACCTATCGTCTGCGCCCCGGCGCGACCGCCGAACGTGCACTCCTCAGCGAGTGGCACCGCTGCCGGTTCTTGTGGAACGAGGCCGTCCACCAGCAGCGTACCGGACACAAGCCGACCCGGGCCAAGCTCGGAAAGCTCCTGACAGCCGCCCGCGCGGTGAACACGTGGTTGCGGG
>WHTQ01000114.1 GCA_009377645.1 Micromonosporaceae bacterium
CGTCTACAAGCGAGGGCGGAAACGCCGCCGTCAACACCCCGATCGCGATGCGATCCGACAAACGCTCACCCGACTTGACCTGACCAGCACGCGGCACACCACAATCAACGACCGGTATGCCCTTAAGTTACCGGTATTGGCTTTAGAGGGGGATACGGCTAATCTCAGTGACCCGCCGCGGCGGTCAGCCCGCCATGACCTGTCGCAGCAGCCCGGCGGTCTCGGTCGGCGTCCGGCCGACCCGGACCCCGGCGTCCTCCAGCGCGGCCTGCTTGGCCTGCGCCGTCCCGGACGAGCCGGAGATGATCGCGCCGGCGTGCCCCATGGTCTTGCCCCGCGGCGCGGTGAACCCGGCGATGTAGCCGACCACCGGCTTGCTCACCCGGGCCCGTACGAACTCGGCCGCCCGTTCCTCCGCGTCCCCGCCGATCTCACCGATCATGACGATCGCGTCGGTCTCCGGGTCGGCCTCGAACGCCGCCAGCGCGTCGATGTGGGTGGTCCCGATCACTGGGTCACCACCGATCCCGACACACGTCGAGAACCCGATGTCCCGCAGCTCGTACATCATCTGGTAGGTCAGCGTGCCGGACTTGCTGACCAGGCCGACCCGGCCCGACCCAGTGATGTCGGCCGGGATGATGCCGGCGTTGGACGCCCCGGGCGAGGCGATGCCCGGGCAGTTCGGCCCGATGATCCGGGTCCGGCCACCGGCCGCCGCCGCGTGCGCCACCGTCGCGGTGGTGTCGTGCACCGGGATCCCCTCCGTGATCACCACCGCCAGGCCGATCCCGGCGTCGACCGCCTCGGTGACCGCGGCCCGGGCGAACCGCGGCGGCACGAACAGCACCGACACGTCCGCCCCGGTGGTGGCCATCGCGGCCGCCACCTCGCCGAACACCGGCACCCGGTGCCCGTCGAAGTCGACCTGCTGGCCGGCCTTGCCCGGGGTGACCCCGCCCACCACGTTGGTGCCCGCGGCGAGCATCCGCCGGGTGTGCCGGGAGCCCTCCGCGCCGGTCATCCCTTGCACGACGACCCGCGAGTCCTTGGTCAGCCAGATCGCCATGGTCAGCCCCCTGTCCCCGCAAGCGCCGCCAGCGCCGCCGCCCGCTTGGCCGCATCGTCCATCGTGTCCACTCGCTCCACCAGCGGGTTACCGGCACCGTCCAGGATAGCCCGGCCGGCCTCCGCGTTGTTGCCGTCCAGCCGCACCACGAGCGGTTTGGCGATCGCCTCGCCGCGGTCCCGCAGCAGGTCGAGTGCCTGCACGATCCCGTTCGCCACCTCGTCGCAGGCGGTGATCCCGCCGAACACGTTGACGAAGACCGACTTCACGTCCGGGTCGGACAGCACGATCTCCAACCCGTTCGCCATCACCGCCGCGTTCGCACCGCCGCCGATGTCCAGGAAGTTGGCCGGCCGCACGCCGCCGTCCAGCCGCTCCCCCGCGTACGCGACGACGTCGAGTGTGGACATGACCAGGCCGGCGCCGTTACCGATGATGCCGACCGACCCGTCCGCCAGCTTGACGTAGTTGAGATCCTTCTCCTTGGCCCGCTGCTCCAGCGGGTCGACCGCCGCGCGGTCCGCCAGCTCGGCGTGGTCCGGGTGGCGGAACCCGGCGTTGTCGTCCAGCGTGACCTTGGCGTCCAGGCACAGCACCCGCCCGTCGGTGGTGCGGGCCAGCGGGTTCACCTCGACCAGCGTGGCGTCCTCGGCCACGAACGCCCGCCACAGCTTCACCGCGATGCCGGTCACCTGGTCGGCCACCTCGGCCGGGAACCGGGCCGCCGCCACGATCTCGCGCGCCTTCGCCTCGTCCACCCCGGCCGCCGGGTCGATCGCCACGCTCGCCACCCGGTCCGGCGTCTGCGCCGCCACCTGCTCGATGTCGATCCCGCCGGCGACACTGGCGATGCACCGGAAGGTGCGCTCCGCCCGGTCCAGCAGGTACGAGAAGTAGTACTCCTCGGCGATGTCGGCGGTGACGGTCAGCATCACCGCCTCGACGGTGTGGCCCTTGATGTCCATGCCGAGGATGTCGGCGGCGTACGCCTGCGCCTGGTCGGCGTCGCCGGCCAGCCTCACGCCGCCCGCCTTGCCCCGCCCGCCGACCTTCACCTGCGCCTTGACGACCACCTGCCCGCCCAGCCGCTCGGCGATCTCGCGGGCCTGCTGCGGGGTCCGGGCCACCCCGCCGGCCTGCACCGGCAGCTCGTGCTTGTCGAACAGCGCCCGCCCCTGAAACTCGTACAGATCCACGCCGGGCAGCCTAGCCGCCGGCCGGCTGACCGGGGCTACCCGGGTGAGCCGGACCCACCGCTCCGGCCCGGGCGAATGCCCCCGAACGGGTGCGTTACCTACCCCAGGAGCCGTCGTTGAGCAGGGCGTCGGCGTACGGAGACGGCATGCCGGCGGAAACGGCCGATGCCCTGTCGGTCGAGGGGTGGCGGCGGGGCGTCGTGCATAGAGGGGCCGGGCGTGTGAGGGGTGCGCCTGGCCCCTCCTCCATTCCCGGGTGCCGGTCAGGCAACCGTGGTGCGGACGTTCGCGCGTACCCAGTCGACGATGGACTCGGTGGTGGCGCCGGGGGTGAAGACCTTGGCCACGCCCAGCTGCGCCAGCTCGGGCAGGTCGGCATCCGGGATGATCCCGCCGCCGAAGACCACAATGTCGGTCGCCTCTCGTTCGGCCAGCAGCTCCAGCACCCGGCGGAACAGGGTCATGTGCGCCCCGGACAGCACCGACAGCCCGACCGCGTGGGCGTCCTCCTGGATCGCGGTCTCCACCACCTGCTCGGGAGTCTGGTGCAGCCCGGTGTAGATGACCTCCATGCCGGCGTCGCGCAGCGCCCGCGCCACCACCTTCGCACCGCGGTCGTGCCCGTCCAGCCCGGGCTTGGCGACGACCACCCGAATCCGTGCGCTCATCTGTGCCTTCCATGCTCCTGGTCGCGTCGCTCCTGGTCGCGTCCTCGTCGCCGGCAGTGCCACCGCCAGCGCACCGCGCGACGCAACGAACGGTAAAACGAACGGTAACCGGTGGCGGCCGGCTTCGGCGACACGGGACCCGGCAGCTCGCGCCTGGCCGGTTCGTGACAGAGAGTGACTAACGAAAACTGGGCGAATAGGTTACTAGCTGGGTCGAAAGTGGCCGCACATTCGCACTCGGGTCGAGATTTCTCGCCGAGTGCCTTGCTTCGCAGCCGGTGCTGTGGTTACGGTGTCTCGGTGCCTGCCAGGAGGTTCAGTGTGGACGGCACTGCGGCTCGGGACACCGCATCGTTCGCGTGACCGACGACTACGGAGGGTGAGGTTGGACGAGCGATCGTCGCCCGGGCGTTATCGTGGCCGCCGGCGGGTGCCCGTCGCCCCCCGCAGCCACTACGCCGCCGTCTTCACCACTGCGGTGGTCGGGGCCGGAGTGGTCGCGCTCGGCACCGGGGCCGCCTTCCAGGATGCCAAGCTGGACCAGGACCGGCAGGCCGCGCTGGGCGGCCTGAACGCCACCCTGGAGAGCCGGGCCGAGGCGGCCGAACGGGCCTCCCGCACGGATCGCAGCAACGGCGGGCTCGCCACGTCGATCGCCGCGGCGCCGGATGCCTGGCTGCTGCCGATGACCGACTACACCCTCTCCTCGGAGTACGGCTGGCGCTGGGGGCGGATGCACGCCGGCATCGACCTGGCCGCGCCGCAGGGCACGCCGATCCACGCCATGAACGCCGGCACGGTGGTCCTCTCCGGTTGGTACGCGGGGTACGGGTACGCGGTGATCATCGACCACGGCAACGGAGTCGAGTCGCTGTATGGGCACTCCTCCCAGCTGCTGGTCTCGGAGGGGCAGGAGGTCGCGGCCGGGGAACGGATCGCGCTGGTCGGCAACACCGGCTACTCGTTCGGGCCGCACCTGCACCTGGAGGTGCACGTCGACGGCGTCCCGCATGAGCCGCTCGGCTGGCTGAACGAGCGGGAGGTCGACATCGTGAACGCGACCGACGCGCTCACCGGCTAAGGACCGACTCGCGAGGCGTCGGCGCGAGCCGGCGACCCGCGGACCGGGCCCGCCCGAAGGTCAGTCCAGCTTCGCCTCCGGTGCGAAGGTCCTGACCCCGGAACCGGCCTGACCGCCACACCGGGCCCCGCCCGCTCCCGCCCTCCCGGTTGGACGATGTACGAATATTCGTTGCGGGGAGCAGCGAGAAAGTTCTCTGGGTCACACCGTCCGATGTGACCCGCGGCACGGGTCAGTCAGCGTACTTAACAGTGCTAATCCGAAGATAACGGGCGGCCTGCCACGCCCGATCCGATGTCGGGCCGCCACCCGGTCCCGCCCGGCCGGACCGCGGCCCAGCCAACCCTCGCACCATGAAGGCTTCCGTGTCCCCCCGACGGAGGTCCCCCGTGCTGGAGAAGTTCACACGTACCCCCCTCACCGGCCTCGCCGACCGTGCCCGCATCGATGTGATCCGGCACCGGATGGTGTCCCGGCTCGGCGGGCGCGGCCGCAGCCTGCTGGCGGTCGCCGGTGCGCTGGCGCTGATCGGCGTGGGCACCGTGGCAGCCAACGCCGCCGTACCGGACCACGACCCGCCCGCGGCCGCCGCCGAGGTCGGGATCGGGGACCAGCCGGCGGTGCTCGACCGGGCGGACAGCGCCGACCGCGCCGACCGGTCGGAGCGGGGCGAGCCGGGTGACCCGGACGAGTCAAGCGAGTCGACCGAGTCCGGCTCGACCAAGGGTGCCGAGCCCGAGGAGTCGCCCGAGCCGGCGCCCAGCCCGGCGGAGTCCGAGGCCGCCGAGTCCGAGTCGGAGCCGGAGGAGACCCAGGAGCAGGCGGACTGGGTGCACCCGATGCCGGGCGCCTCGACCACCTCCTGCTTCGGCTGGCGATCGGGCGTCCTGCACGCCGGGGTCGACCTGGCCGCGCCGCACGGCACGCCGATCCGGGCGGTCGGAGCCGGCACGGTGACCGACGCCGGCTGGGTGTTCGGCGGCTACGGCATCTCGGTGGTAGTCGACCACGGCAACGGCTACTACACCCACTACGCCCACGCCTCGGAGGCGAGGGTCTCCCCCGGAGACCGGGTCTCCCCCGGCCAGACGATCGCACTGGAGGGCTCGACCGGCGACTCCTCCGGCCCGCACCTGCACTTCGAGGTGCATCAGGGGATGTGGAACCAGGTCGAGCCGACCGCCTGGCTGAGCGGCCGTGGGGTGGACATCGGAGGCTGCTGACTCCACTCCCGGCCCCGGATAGATCCTGGATCAGACCTTCTCTACGGGCGCGTGCCGGAGCACGATCCAGAGCACCTGGTCGCCGAAGTCGATCTGCGCCTGTGCCCGCACCCCGTTGCCCTGCACCGCGAGCACCCGGCCCAGCCCGTACCGCTGGTGGTTGATCCGGTCCCCGGCCGAGACCGACGGCACCGACGGCAGCTCGGCCGCGGTGGTCAGGCCGGCCCCGCTGACTCCCAGCCGCTCGGCCAGCCGGGCCGCGTTCGCCGAGTCCCCGGCCGGCTGGGACCGGCCGGATCCGGCGCGCCCACCGACCCCGCCCCAGGAGGTCACCGCCTCGGCGGTGCGCTCCCACCGGACCAGCTCCTCCGGCAGCTCGGGCAGGAACCGGGACGGGGGGTTGTACTGCGGCTGGCCCCAGGCCGACCGGGTGACCGCCCGGGACAGGTAGAGCCGCCGCTGGGCGCGGGTCACCCCCACGTACGCCAGCCGACGCTCCTCCTCCAGCTCCTGCGGCTCGCCGAGCGAGCGCAGGTGCGGAAACACCCCGTCCTCCAGCCCGGTCAGGAACACCACCGGGAACTCCAGCCCCTTGGCCGTGTGCAGGGTCATCAGGGTGACCACACCAGACTGCTCGGGATCGGTTGGATCTGGGACCTCGTCGGCGTCGGCGACCAGCGCCACCTGCTCCAGGAACCCGGCCAGCGAGGGCTCCGGACCGTCCTCTGTGGCCTGGACCCGTTCCGTGTACTCCCGGGCCACGCTGACCATCTCCTGCAGGTTCTCCAGCCGGCCGGCGTCCTGCGGGTCGGTGCTCTCCTCCAACGAGGACAGATAGCCGGACCGGTTCAGGGCCGCCTCCAGCACGTCCTCCGGACCGGCCTGGGCGGCCAGCTCCCGCAGGTCGTCCATCAGCGCGACGAAGTCGGCGCACGCGTTTGCGGCCCGGGCGGAGATGCCGGGCGCGTCGGTGGCCTGCCCCAGCGCCGCCCCGAACGAGATCCGCTCCCGGGATGCGAGCGCCTCGATGCAGGCCTGCGCCCGGTCCCCGATCCCGCGTCGCGGCGTGTTCAGGATCCGGCGCACACTCACCGTATCGTCCAGGTTGGCCACCGCGCGCAGGTACGCAAGCGCGTCGCGAACCTCCTTGCGCTCGTAGAACCGGACCCCACCGACCACCTTGTACGGAAGGCCGAGCCGGATGAAGACCTCCTCGAAGACCCGGGACTGGGCGTTGGTGCGGTAGAACACCGCCACGTCGCCCGGCCGGGCCTGCCCGGCATCGGTGAGCCGGTCGATCTCGCGGGCGATCCAGTCCGCCTCCGCGTGCTCGGTGTCGGCCACGTACCCGACGATCTGCTCGCCGGTGCCCTGCTCGCTCCACAGCCGCTTCGGCTTGCGGCCACTGTTGCGGTCGATCACGGCGTTCGCCGCGTCCAGGATGGTCTGGGTGGAGCGGTAGTTCTGCTCCAGCACGATCGTGCGGGCGTCCGGGAAGTCCCGCTCGAACTCCAGGATGTTCCGGATCGTGGCGCCCCGGAACGCGTAGATCGACTGGTCGGCGTCACCGACCACGCACAGCTCGCCCGGTGGCGGCTGCTCATCCCCGCTCTCGGCCGCTCGGGCCTGGCCACCGGGCGCGCCTACGAGCTCCTTGACCAGGACATACTGCGCGTGGTTGGTGTCCTGGTACTCGTCGACCAGCACGTGCCGGAACCGGCGCCGATACTTCTCCGCCACCTGCGGCTTGGCCTGCAGCAGGTGCACGGTGGTCATGATCAGGTCGTCGAAGTCGAGCGCGTGTGCCTCCTTGAGCCGCCGCTGGTAGAGCGGGTACGCCTCGGCGAGCGCCCGCTGGTGCGGCCCCTTCGCGGTCGGAGCGAAGTCCTCCGGGTCGATCAGCTCGTTCTTCAGGTTGCTCACCTGGGCCGCCAGCGCCCGGGCCGGGTAGCGCTTCGGGTCGAGGTCTAGCTCCCGCACCACCAGCTGCATCAGCCGCCGCGAGTCGTCCGCGTCGTAGATCGAGAACGTGGACTTCAGGCCGGCGTGGTCGTGCTCGGCCCGCAGGATCCGCACGCATGCGGAGTGGAATGTGGACACCCACATCAGCCGGGCCCGGCCGCCGATCAGCGCGGCGACCCGATCCTTCATCTCGCCGGCCGCCTTGTTCGTGAACGTGATCGCGATGACCTCGCCCGGGTGCACGTCCCGGGCCGCCAGCAGGTAGGCGATCCGGTGGGTCAGCACCCGGGTCTTTCCGGACCCGGCACCGGCCACGATCAGCAGCGGCGACCCGGTGTGGGTGACCGCCGCCGCCTGCGGGCCGTTCAGCCCGGCCAGCAGCTCTTCCGGTCGGCTCCGGCGGCGGGAAGGTTTGCGTTCCGGCTCGCCCTCGGGCGTTCCGGTGGCGGGCTCGGGCGGGGCGTCAGTCACGGCATGCATCGCCTCGCGAGTCTATGCCGCGGCACCGACACCTGCCGACAATCCGGCGCTACGGGGCGAGTTCGCTGGTCGGCCGGCGTGTCGTACCCCTGTGCGAGGCTCTTCACCCGCACCACCGACGAGATCCGCCCGGTGGAGCGGGCGGCGCGGTAGAGCCCCCGGGGTTGCCCGGGCACCGCGACGGGTGTGGCATAATCGGTGGCGTGATCGGGCAGGACAACCTCAGTAGGACTGCGTTCTACTTTTTCTACGGCACCGGGAGTCCGGCAGCCGTAGGTCGCGCCTGATCAACTGACCTACCAAGCCCCGGGCTTCCGGCCCGGGGCTTTGTCACGCTCCGGGCTCGGGCGCCAGGGACGACCTAGCCGAGGAGCCCCAGGATGAGCACCATCGCCACCGCCGACCAGCAGCCGGCCGACGCCGCGTCCGCCGAGATCGCCCAGCTGCGTACCCGGATCGACGAGATCGACACCGCCCTGGTCCAGTTATGGCAGGAGCGGGCCGCCCTGTCCCAGCGGGTCGGGGCCGCCCGGGTGGCCGCCGGCGGCACCCGGCTGGCGCTGGCCCGGGAGCGGGAGATCCTGGACCGGTTCCACCGCGACCTCGGTCCGACCGGCACCCAGCTCGGCCTGCTCATCCTGCGCGCCGGCCGCGGCCCGCTGTAGCAGGCCGCCCCGGTCAGATCAGCCGGCGGTCGGCGGCCCAGCGGGACAGCTCGTACCGGTTCGACATCTGCAGCTTGCGCAGCACGTTGGACACGTGCGTCTCCACTGTCTTGATCGAGATGAACAGCTCCTTGGCGATCTCCTTGTAGGCGTATCCCCGGGCCAGCAGCCGCAGCACCTCCCGTTCCCGGGTGGTGAGCTGGTCCAGCTCCGGGTCGGCGATCGGCGCGTCCGGCCGGGCCGCGAACGCGTCCAGCACGAACCCGGCCAGCCGCGGGCTGAACACCGCGTCCCCGTCGGCCACCCGCCGGATCGCCGCGGCCAGCTCCCCGGAGGAGATGCTCTTGGTGACGTAGCCGCGGGCGCCGGCCCGGATCAGCCCGATCACGTCCTCGGCCGCGTCCGAGACCGACAGCGCCAGGAACCGGACCGGGCCGCCGGTGCCGAGCTCGGCCCGGACCGCCTCCAGCACCGCCCGGCCGCCGCCCTCCGGCATGTGGACGTCGAGCAGGACCACGTCCGGGGTGAGCGACACGATCTGGCGGACCGCGTCGGCCACCGTGCTCGCCTCGCCCACCACCTCGATGCCCACCGGCTCGCCGCCCTCGCCCTCGCCGGGCGGCGCCAGCTGGCCGCCCAGCTCCGCGCGGACCCCGGCCCGGAACATCGCGTGGTCGTCCACCAGGAACACCCGCAACGGTGGCATGCTCGCCTCGGTCATCCCGAACCATCCTTCCGGTCGGCGGTCAGCGGCAGGCTCAGCCGCACCTCGGTCCCTTCGCCAGGGGCACTGATGATGTCAGCCCGGCCGCCGTGCCGCTCCATCCGGCCGATGATCGACCCCCGGACCCCGTGCCGGCTGGGCTCCACCGTCTGCGGGTCGAACCCGACCCCGCGGTCCCGCACGAACACGCTGACCTGCTCCGGCTCCACCTCCGCGTACAACGACACGGTCGGCACCTCGGCGTGCCGGGCCGCGTTCACCAGCGCCTCCCGGGCCGCCGCGACCAGCGCCTCCACCCGCTCGCCGGTGCCGGCGTCGCCGACCACCACCACCTCCACGGTGACCGCGTACGCGTCCTCCACCTCCCCGGCCACCTCCTGCAGGGCGGCGCCCAGCTGCTCGGTCGGGGAGCCGGTCGTCTGGTAGAGCCAGCCGCGCAGCGTCCGCTCCTGGGCCCGGGCCAGCCGGTGCGCGGTCGACCCGGTGGCGACGCTGCGCTGGATCAGCGCCAGCGTGTGCAGCACCTGGTCGTGCACCATCGCGGCGAACTCGGCCCGCTCCTGCTCCCGGATCCGCGCCTCCCGCTCCTCCCGCAACGCCCCGAAGATCCGCCACAGCACCGGTGCCGCCACCAGGCCCACCCCGGCCAGCGCCAGCACCGCGAACAGCAGGCCGTTCAGCACCGCCGCGACGCTGGCGCCTCCCACCGGGGCGTAGACCGCGGCCAGGCCGATCGTGCCGACCACCACCAGCAGCCCGCCGGCGACGAACCGGAGCAGGTACGCGCGGCGGTCGGTCTCGGTGAGCACGGCGCCCAGCCACGGGGTGCCCGGGACCGCCGCGTCCGGCGCCCCGCCGAACGCCTCGCCGCCGCGGCGGCGCTGGTCCCAGCCGCCGGTCTGGTGCCAGATGATCCCGGCACCGACCGCGATCAGCGCGAACAGCCAGCCCAGCGCGGCGGTGGCCGGTTGGTCGCCGCCGACCAGCCCCCGGAAGACCAGGACGGCGACCGCCAGCGCGGCGAACGCGAACAGCGTGACCAGCCGGCCCCGGGGGGCGTTGCGCGGCTCCGGAGCGACCGGCAGGACCGCCCAGTACACCGCGTACAGCAGCGCGCCGAGCCCGTTGAAGCCGAGCAGCACCACGAACGCGACCCGCACCGCGACCACGGGGACCCCCAGGTGGGCGGCGATGCCGGCGGCGACCCCGGCCGCCAGCCGGCCCTCCCGCCGGCGGTGCAGCCGCGGCGGCTCCGGCCCGTGCCCGTCCGGGTGCCCGGTGCCCGGCCGGTCGCCGCCGGTGCTCTCGTCCAGTACCGTGTTGATCGCGGTCTCCTCCTGCCCAGCCTGCCTCTGTCGATCGTCACACCCCGGTGGGCGTACGGGCCAGATCCGCCACCCCGACATTCCCACCAACCCGGACCTCAGGGTGCGCTCAGGGTCGGGTCCTGAGGCATCCTGGGGAGCCGGCGCGGGAGGATCGAGTGATGAGCGACGAGCCAACCCGCGGCGCCGCGCCGCCGTTCGCCAGCCGGTACGGGCTGGTGCGGCCCCTGCAGGGTCGGTACGCGGCGGGCGTGTGCGCCGCCCTGGGACGGGCCACCCGGACCGACCCGGTGCTGTGGCGGGTGGTGCTGGCGGTGCTGCTCTGCTTCATGGGGATCGGTGCCTTGCTCTACCTGGCGATCTGGCTGCTGACCCCGGAGGAGGGGGACACCGCGTCACCGATCGAGGCGGTGCTCGGCCGGGGGCGGTCCAGCATGTCGCCGGTCATGGTCACACTGCTCGGCCTGGTCGTCGTGTTCCTGCTGATCCTTATCCTGCCGCGCCCGCTCTACCTGGTGCTGGGCGGGCTGACGGCGCTGGCCGCGCTGCTGCTGATCAGCCGGTCCGGAGCCGGTTACCCGCCGGCCCCAGCGGCGCCGCCGCCCACCTCCCCGACCGGCTCCGGCGCGCCCACCGGTCCGGCGCCCGGTTCGGCTCCCACCCCGGCTCCCGGACCGGCCGCGCCTACCGCTGCGCCACCGCCACCGACCCTGGCACCGCCCGCCGCCCTGGCACCGCCGGGAACCCGGCCACCGGCGCCGGCACCACCGTCCCCGCCGGCCGCCGCCGGCGACCCGGCCGGCACCGGCTACCGCCCACCGTTCGCCCCGTACGGCCCGTTCGCCGGACCGGCTGCCTCGGCTTCCCCGGCGCCGCCGCCCGCCCCCCGGCCGCCCCGGGAGCGTTCGTCCCTGCCCGCGCTGATCTTCTTCGCCGCGCTGGTCGTGCTCGGGGTCCTCGGCATGCTGGACCTCACCGGGGTGCTGGGCGTCCCGGCCGCCGGGTACCTGGCGGCTGCCCTGGCGGTGATCGGAGCCGGGCTGGTGACCGGTGCCTGGCTGGGCCGGGCCCGGACGCTGATCGCGCTCGGGGTGGTGCTCGCCCTGGCCCTGCCGGCGGTGCACGCACTCGGGAGCTGGGAGGCGCCCGAGAACGTCGGGGACCTGACCTGGGTCCCGCAGAACCAGGCAGAGCTGACCGACGACTACGCGCTGAGCTTCGGCTCCGGGCACCTGGACCTGCGACAGGTCGACTTCGCAGAGCGGGAGCGGGAGGTCACCGTCCGGATCTCGTTCGGGGAGATGCAGGTCAGGCTCCCGCCGGAGGTGGCGGTGGAGGCGACGGTGCACTCCCAGTTCGGGGATGCGACCGTGCTCGGACGCTCCCACGACGGCATCTCGGAGGGAACGGTGAGCGACCCGGGCAGCGGCGACCCCGCCCACGGCACGCTCCGGCTGAACCTGTACGTCAGCTTCGGAGATATGGATGTCCGGCGATGAAGTCGCACCCGACTGACCTGCTCTCACTCGTCTTCGGCCTGCTGTTCCTCGGTGCGGCCGGATGGTGGCTGACCGCCCGGCTGATCCCGCTCGACCTAGCCACGGTCGGCTGGCTGGTGGCCGGCGGGCTGGTGGCGCTGGGCGGGGTGGGGATCGCCCACGCCCTGACCTCCGGCCGCCGCCGGAAACCGTGACCGGCCCGCCCGGCGCGCGCCCGATCCGGCCGGGCCAGGTCCTATGCTGTCATCCATGACTGAGCCTGCCGCCGACCTGCCGCGCCCGACCCATCCGCTGGGCCAGGTCCGGGTGGGTGCGCCCGCTGCCCGGACGCTCGTCATCGAGCTCACCCGCCGGGCCGGCCCGAAGACCGCCCTGCTGGTCGGCGCCGGCCCGCACAGCCCGGTGTTGGCGGCCGCCGTCGACGCGCTGCTGCCCGAGGACTCGCTGCTGCTGCTCGGGCCCGGCCTGGACGGCACCGGGTCCGGCACGGAGGCGGCCGCCGCCGCCGGCAGCGAGGCGCTGCGGGCGCATCTGGCGGGACTCGGCGGCTGGGTCCAGGAGCGGGTACGGGTGGTCGACTCGCTCGCCGCGGTGGACCCGGTCGACGTGGTGATCGTGGCCGAGCCAGTGATCGGCACCGCCGAGCGGGCGCGGGCCGGCCTCGACGAGCTGTCCAAGGCGGTCACGGCCGGCGGGGTGGTGGTCGTGGCCGCGGTCGCCGTGCCCGGCGTGGCGCCCGGCGCCACCGCCGAGCTGGACCGGCAGGCGATGCTGTACGGGGTCGGCTCCGACCTGGTCCTGCGCAACCTGCCGCCGCTGCGGGTGCACCGGCTGCGCTGGCTCCCGGCCGACCCGGCACTCGCCGACCAGCTCACCCCGGTCAGCCGGCCGTCCAGTGTCCCGCTCACCCGCTCCTGGCATGTCGACTCGCACGGGGTGGCCGCCGGCGGGATCGCGCTGGGGCTGGCCGCGCTGGCGAAGCTGGCCCGCCCGGGCAGCCGGCTGTGGCTGCTGCCGGCCGCCGCCGCCCTGCCGGTGGCGGCGTTCTTCCGGGACCCGCAGCGGGACCAGCCGGCCGACGGGTCGCTGGTGCTGGCCGCCAGCGACGGCCGGGTGCTGTCGGTGGAGCGGATCTCCGACGACCGGTTCAGCGGGGACGGCAGCGCCGTCGACTACCTGCGGGTGGCGGTGTTCCTGTCGGTGCTGGACGTGCACATCAACCGGTCCCCGGTGGCCGGGGAGGTGGTCGACCACTTCCTGGAGGACGGCGGCTACGCGGCCGCGATGAGCCCGACCGCGGAGCACAACGTCGCCGCGTACACGGTGGTGCAGACCGCCCGGGGGCGGGTCGCGGTGGCGCAGCGCACCGGCCTGCTCGCCCGCCGGATCGTGCACCGCGCACCGGTCGGGTCGCTGCTGGCCCGCGGGGAGCGGTTCGGGCTGATCCGGTTCGGCTCGCGCACCGACGTCTACCTGCCCGCCGACCGGGTCGAGGTGCTGGTGGCGGCCGGTGACCGGGTCACCGGCGGGGGCACCCCGCTGGCCCGCTGGCGCTGAGCCGGGCGCCCCGCTGACGTTCCTGGCCCCGGCCGGGGACCCTATCCGGTCCGCCCGCTACGCCGCGGCGGCCCGGCGGTGCCGGAGCCAGAGCACCGGCCCGCTGACCAGGTAGGCCGCGACTAACGCCACGAACGTGAGCCGTGCGTCCACCAGCGCGCCGACCAGCGGCGCCAGCCACAGCCACAGCGGTAGCCGGAGCAGCCGGGCCAGGGTGGCATACGGGAACCCGGAGACCATCGCGAAGGCCAGCACCGCCACCCCGCAGAGCAGGACCGTCGGAGACAGCGGCAGGTCGATCAGCACCGCCACCGCGAGCACCGCCGCCGCCATCGTGGTCGGCACCCCGCTGAAGAACCGGCTGTCCTTCGGGGAGATGTTGAACCTGGCCAGCCGGATCGCCGCGCACGCGGCGACCAGTGCGCACGCCACCGCCGCGGCCGCCGGCGGGACGCTCTCCGTGGTGCCGCCCGCCCCCTCACCGGCCGCACCTCCGGACCACTCGGACGCGATCGAGGCGTAGACGACCACCGGGGCCGCGATCCCGAACGCGCACATGTCGGCCAGCGAGTCCATCTGGCTGCCGAACGGGCTGGCCACGCCGAGCCGGCGCGCCAGCAGCCCGTCCAGGCCGTCGAAGGCGACACAGGCGATCAGGCAGAACGCGGCCGAGCGGACATCGCCGCGCATCGCCAGCAGGATCGCCAGCACCCCGAGCGACAGGCTGGCCAGGGTGCAGGCGTTGACCAGCACGAACCGCAGCTGCCTACGCACCGTCCGCTCGCCGGGCAGCAGCGAGATCGGGGCCGCCGCCACCGCCGGGGCCAGGTCGGGGGTGGCGGGGCCGGCCGTCAGCGCTGGAATGGTCGCGGCGGTACGCGGGTGACGGCGGATCGGCCGCGACCAGTGCCGGCGGTGCGGCTCGGCCGGGCCTCGATGCGGCTCAGCTGGCGCGCGGTACGGCTCGGCCGGCGCACGGTACGGCTCAGCCGGCTGCCGGTGCCGGACCCGCAGCACCCGCCGGGCGACGGCGCTCCGGCGCAGGCGACCAGTCCACCGTCGCCCCCGTCCGGCCGGCCGCGGGCTGTCGGTGGTGGATCGCCGGCGCCACGGGGCTCTCGGCACGTTCGCCTCCCTCTACCGGGATCAGCAGCCCGCCGCCGCAGCGGGTCCCCGGCTTGCCATGCGTC
>WHTQ01000124.1 GCA_009377645.1 Micromonosporaceae bacterium
ATCCGCCGCATCGGCCACGGCTACCGCCGCTTCGACCACTACCGACTCAGGCTACTGCTGCACTGCGGAATCGAATGGCCTACCATCACCACACCACGGATCAGAAGGCGCCGTCCCCGCTTCGTGGCGTAGAGCCCTCAATTGGGGTACCGGCCACGGCCGTCGCGAGCACCTGCAGCTCGCGGCCGGTGAGCTCGGCGAGCCTGTCTCCCGGTCGACGTTACTCGGCCACATTAGATCCAGCCCGCATTGCGGGCGATCCGGATGGCGTCGATGCGGTTGCGCCCGCCGACCTTGCCGATCGCGTTGGAGAGGTAGTTGCGCACGGTCGCCGGGGAGAGCGACAACCGCGTCGCGATCTGCTCGGTCGAGACCCCGCTCTCGGCTTCGCGGAGTACGTCGGTCTCGCGGGCGGTCAGCGGGGTGCTGCCGGTCTCGAGCGCTGCGGCTACCAGGTCCGGGTCGATCACTCGCTCACCCGCCGCGACCCGGCGGATGCCGGTGGCGAGCGCCTCGGCCGGGGCGTCCTTGACGATGAACCCGCGCACGTGCACCTTGAGCGCGCGCAGCAGGTTGCCGGGCTGGGTCAGCCCGGTCAGCACCAGCGTCCGGCATTCGGGCAGCCGCTCGTAGAGCTGCTCGGCCGCGGTCAGGCCGTCCATACCGGGCAGGTCGATGTCGACCACCGCGACATCGGGGCTGGTCGCCAGCGCGGTCTCCACGATCTGGTCGCCGCGCTCCAGCTCGGCGACCACCTCGAGGTCCTCTTCCAGCGAGAGCAGCGCCACCAATGCACCGCGGATCATGTGCATGTCCTCGGCCACCAGGATCCGGATCACGCTGCCTCCTCCGGGACGTCGATGACCAGCACGAACCGGTGATCGGGGGTGGCGCGGGCGGACACCGTGCCGGCCAGCACCTCGGCGCGCGCGGCCAGCCCGGCGAGGCCGGTGCCCGCACCGGTTCCGGCCTCGGCCCGTACGCCGTCGTTGATGATCTCAAGCCGCACCCGGCCGCGGTGGCGGCGGGCGGTGATCGCGCAGGTGCGCGGCTCGCTGTGCCGCAGCAGGTTGGTGACCCCTTCCCGGACCGCCCAGGCGAGCACGCTCGCCACCGGCGGCGTCAACCCCGGCAGGTCGGCCGCCACCCGCGCGTCGACGCCGGCGGCGGAGAGCAGCGCCGCCGCCCCGTCCAGCTCGGTTGGCAGGGAGACGGTGCGCTCGTCCCGGGTCACCGCGTGGGTGTCCCGGAGCGCGTCCCGGGCCACCGCGGTCAGGCTCTCGATCTCCGCCTGCGCGGCCGCCGCGTCGGTGGGTAGCAGCCGCAGCGCCAGGTCACCCTTGAGTGAAACTGCGGAGAGGCTCTGGCCGAGCAGGTCGTGCAGGTCCCGGGAGACCCGCATCCGCTCCCGCCGGATCGCCAGCTCCGCCAGCTTGGTGCGGGCGGCGTGCAGCTCGCCGGCGACCCGCGCCAGCCGGACCGACCCGGCCAGCGCCACCGCGGCGGTGGTCAGGCCGATCACCCAGTAGAGGGTCCGGAACGTGGTCTGGCCGGCGCTTACCCCCTCCGCAACCCCTTCCATAATGCCGGCGGCCACCGTACCGAGCACCGGTGCGGCGATGACCACCGCCGCCCACCAGCCGCGCAGCAGCATCGCCGCGGACGCGATCATGAAGTACTGCATGACCGCCCAGTCCCAGGTGAACCACACGATCGGCAGGTAGACCAGCACCGCCAGCGCGAGCAGCGTCCACGGCCAGCCGCGCGGGCGCTCGCCACGGGCCGCGGCGAGGCTGTGACGCAGCTGCAGCGCCGCGATCGCGCTCCCCGCCAGCACCGCTACCACCGGGTTACCCGGCTCGCCCTCGAACCCGACGATCGTGAACAGTGGCGAGACCACCGCCAGCGCAACGTGCAGCGCAACCAGGAACCACCTGGTACGGTCGGCCACCGCGCTCATCCCACCCCACCTCCGTCCGGGCCGGGCCGGTTCGTGATCACGAGCGCGTAGTGCTCGGCCCCGCCGTCCCGGAGCAGCTCGGCGATGGCCGCCCGCAGCGCCGCTGCGGACCCCGGTTCGACGGCCTCCTGGTACCGGCTCACCATCCGGCGCGCCTGCGCCATCGCCGCCCGCGCACCGTCGACGAGCGAGCCCAGCGCCTCCGTTGCGGCGGCGGGATCGGTACGAGCCAGCCGGCCGGCCCGCTCCCCGGTGGCGAGGATCTCCGCCAGCGCCGTGCCGAGCGTGCGCCGCAGCTCGCCGTCCATCCGCAGCCGCTCCCGCGCCACGGCCTCCGCCGCCAGCGCCAGCCGGGCGGCGTGCAGCCGGCGGGCGGCACCGACCAGCCGCACCAACACGAACAGGGAGGCGCCCTGCCAGATCACCGAGGCGGTGTAGTAGGACGCCCACTCCGCGTCGCCGGCCGCGATTGTCACCGGTGCCGGCGCCGCCACCAGCGTGGCGACCGCCAGGAACGACCAGGGCGGGCGGACCACCACCAGCACCGAGACCGCCAGCATCGGGAACGCGATCAGCCAGCCCGTCCCGACCACGGGCAGGGCACCGATCACCACCACCGCCATCACCGCGAGCGTCCAGCCGCCACCGGGCGGGCGCGCCCCGCGCACCGCGTACCAGACATGCCGGACATGGAGCGGCAGATAGCAGGCGGTCGCCACCAGTGCCTGCGCCACGTGGCCCGGGCTGGGCGTCCAGGCGGCGCCGATCCGCGCCAGCTCGAGCATTGGCAGGCCGATGTTGCCCGCCACCACTCCGGCGGTGGCTAGCCCCAGCGAGGTGGGCCGCGGCAGCGCGGCCAGCCTGGTCACCACGCGTGCCAGTCTGGCCGATCGCCGGCCGGAGCGGCAGATGCGGATGTCACCGGCCAGTCGTGATGTTCATCATCGGACGGCGACCGGCGCCCGTCATCGACAACTGACGACATCGGTATCTGCCGCTGCCCGGCCACGGAACGCCAGACTGCCTGAGGTAACCGAACCCTCCGATCAGAAGCGAGGACATCATGGGTACGAGATATCGCCGGTTCGCGATCGGCCTGGCCGTCGCCGCCACCGCCGCGACGGTCGCGCTGGTCGGGCAGCCGATCGCGGTCGGCACCACCGCAACCACCCATACCGACCGGCGCGGCGAGCTGGTCTCCGCCGAGCCGCTGCGCACGCTCTCGGCGGAACAGGTCGTGACCGAGCTGGCCTCGGACGACTTCGATCCGAGCGCGGTCGCGCACGGCGTGACCACCTACCGGTTGGTATACCGCACAGTGGACGCTCGTGGGAAGCCGACCACCGCCAGCGGCCTGCTGGCGCTGCCTCGCAGCAACGACCGCAGGCTGCGCACAGTGTCGTTCGCGCACGGCACCGAGCTGTACCGTGGGGACGCGCCCTCGGTGGCGGACGACGTCTGGGCCAGCGCACCGGCGCTGACCTACGCGTCCGCCGGGTTCGCCGCGGCCGCGCCGGACTACCTGGGGCTCGGGGTCGGGCCCGGCCCGCATCCCTGGAAGCACGTGCCCTCCGAGACCACCGCGTCGCTGGACATGCTGCGGGCGGCCCGCCAGTTCGCCCCGCAGACCAGGCGCACGCTGGCCCGCGAGGTGATGGTGACCGGGTTTTCGCAGGGCGCCTCGGCCGCGCTGGGGTTGGCCCGGGCGTTGCAGGAGGGCGCCGACCGGTACTTCCGGCTCGAAGCGGTCGCGCCGATCAGTGGCGCCTACGACTTCCGGGGCGCGGAGCTGCCGGCTCTGCTTCACAGCGACGACCTGTTCCCGAAGGCGAAGGTCATCTACCTCTCCTACCTGCTCGTGTCGTGGAACCGGCTGTATGGCCTCTACGAACGTCCGTCCGAGGTGTTCAAGGCTCCCTACCATCGGACCATTGAGGACCTGTTCGACGGTGAGCACCCCGCGCAGGAAGTGTTGGAGGGCACCCCGGACGACCTGGGCGGCCTGCTCACCAAGCGAGCAGTGAAGATGCTGGAGCACCCGACCGGGCCGCTCACCGAGGCGATGCGGGTGGACTTCGGGGTCTGCACCGACTGGACGCCGCGGGTGCCGGTCCGGCTGTACCTGGTGGGCGATGACGTCGAGGCGGTGGTCGCTAACAGCGCGCACTGCCAGGCCGCGCTGGCCGCGCGCGGGGTGGAGGTGCCGATCATCGACCTCGGGACCGGTGGCCACGAGAACTCGAACCGGCTGGGCACCGCCGAGATCGTGCGGTGGTTCAGCGAGCTTCGCTAAGAGCCGGCGGCCGGGTGGGCGTGGTGCCCACCCGGCCGGTTAGTTGCTCCGGATGCTGCTGCGCCCGTCCACCGCGGCGTACCGCCTGCCGGACCTGGCCGGCGACACAACGGCTCGCCGCCGGGCGAGCCGAACTGCTCGTAGGCGATGTGGACAGTGCCCTCGCGTCCCGAACCGGCACGCGAGACCGCCGTCCCCGACGTGACCGCCGGCCAGGCCGACCATCGGGTACGTCAGGAATGCCAGGCACGACAGGCTGAAGAACCGGACCTGGAACCCGCGCCGTCGAGACCAGGTGTCCTGTGTGGCTACAACCCCTGCTCCCGTCGCGGCACTCACGTACTCATTGAACCATTGCAGTCGGCGTCCACGGTGTGAAGGATGCGACAACCACTGGTGAGCTGGACTTTAACCCGCTGCCTCGCCTGCTCGTTGGACCCCGCCTCCGCGGGATGGTCGCCGCCGCCGGGTCAGCCGGCGAGCAGGGCGTCGATCTGGCCGACCGACTGCTGCATACCCTCCACCATGCCCATGTTCACCAGCTGCTCCATCTGCTCCCGCGAGTCGAAGACCGAGCGCAGCTCCATCCGGGTGCCGCGGTCACGCTCGGTGAGCTGCATCTGCACCGCGGTGGTCGGCAGCTCGGCGATCGGGGTCCCGGCCTGGTCGGCGAACCCGTCGGTGAACGCCAGCGACTTCGGCGGGTCGACCGACCTGATCCGCCACCAGCCGCGATGCTGGTCGCCATCGGGCCCGGTCATGACGTAGGTGACCTCCCCGCCGGGGGTCAGGTCGTGCTGCTCCACGGTCGCCGGGTAGCTCGGTGGTCCCCACCAGCGCTCTAGCTGCCGCGGGTCGGCCCACAGCTGCCACACCCGGTCGATCGGGGCGTCGAAGTCGGCGACCAGGGTGAAGGTCAGGTTGTCGAAGTCCTTGTCGACGCTGGTGACGCTCATCGGTTCGGTCCTCTCCTCGGGTGGTTCTCCATTGATTCTGGTGGGTCTGGGCCTGGTGCGTCCGGGGTTTGTGCGAGCAGCTGGGACATCCGGTCCACCCGCTCGCGCCAGGCCAGCTCCAGCTGGTCGAGGGCCTGCCGCGCCCGCTGCACGGCATCCGGGTCGGTGCGCACCAGCTGCTCCCGTCCGCGTCGATGCTTGGTGACCAGACCGGCCCGTTCCAGCACCGCGACGTGCTTCTGCACCGCTGCGAAGCTCATCGGGTAGGCCGCGGCCAGCCGGGACACCGACGAGTCGTCCTGGACACAGCGGCGAAGAATGTCGCGGCGGGTGGCGTCGCCCAGCGCGTGGAACGCGCGGTCCACGGCGGCGTCGGTCAGCTCATCTACAACCATTTGGTTGTACGTTAGTGCGGCCCTCGCCTGCTGTCAAGGTCAAAGAACCGCGCGCAACGCGGCGCGGTGTGGCGCCCGGTCGGCAATCCCGGCCTGCTGCTGGTGCGCGGCGAGATCGCTGGCACCTACCGGCACCGCACCACTGCGCGCCGGATGATCGTCACGATCCAACCGTTCGACAGCCTCACCGCCGCCGACAGCCTCACCGCCGCCGACCGCCGGGCCGCCGGCCGCCGGGCCGCCGGCCGCCACGCCGCGACGCTGGCCGAGCCGGACGGCCCACCGGTGGAAGCCACCATCGCGTCTGTCGACGGCTAGCTGTCCTACGGAAACGTGGGTGTCGAGTATCGCTACTGTCAGCGTGCGCGCACCAGGTCCAGCTGCAGCCAGCTGGCCAGGGACGTGATCTCGCTGTCGACAGCGGCGGACGTCGCCTTGGTGAACGGCTCGTCCTCGTGAATCGCGTTCACGCGCAGGACACCCGCCTTACGGTCGGCGATCGCATCGAGCTTGCCGACCAGGCGGTCGGCGTAGAGGATCGGCAACGCGTAGTACCCCCACCGGCGCTTGGCGGCCGGCTTGTACATCTCGAGGCCGTAGTCGAACTCGAAGAGCTCCAGCGACCGCTTGCGGTCGTGGATCAGCCGGTCGAACGGCGACAACAACGCGGCCCGGCCGATGAAGGGCTGTCCGAGCTGCTCCGGGTCGACGCGCCACTCGCCGTGGACGCCCGCTACCACCCCCGGCTCGCCGACCTGCCCGACGTGGTACGCCTCGATGGGGACCTTCGTCGTCTTGGCTCGGGCGATCCCCAGGGCCCGCAGCCGGCGCTCGTTGCGGCGGCGTAGCGCCTCGTCCGAGGGAACTACCGGGTCTTCGGGGTAGACCCGCTCGGCCAGGTCCCACAGCCGGTCTCGGCCCTGCCGGCCGGCGACCGCGACCTCGCCCCGCGCCGACATGACCTCCAGCAGCCGGATGACGTTCTGATTGTTGGTCCATCCGGTCGACTTCCACGGCACCACGCAGGTGTCCGGCAGGTTGCGCGAGGGCAACGGCCCCTCGGAGCCCAACCGGGCAAGGATGTCCCGGCGGCACGCGTCGTTGGCCCGCACCCACGCACGGTGTCGCTTCTGCCAGTCGGCCACCGGCGGCCGCTGATGCCACTCGACCATCTCGGCGCGGTACAGCGCCAGATCCTCGGCCGGCCGGATCGTCGCCATCAGCTCGATCAACGACCGCTTCTCCAGCGCACCGACCAGGTCAGCCGGCGAGTACGCCGAGCCGAGCCGGCTCCACGCCACGAGGTCGGCCGTCGGCGCGATCGCTGCGGTCGGGTCGATCTGCAGCAGCGTCAGGTGGCGCACCATCTCGACCAGCCCGGCCGGGCGCTCACGGTCCAGGAGCTGCGCGCGGACGGCGATGCGGCGCGCGTCGCGGGGGGAGAGCTTGTGAACGGTCACCACCCGAGGCTAACCGCGGGCTGGGCCGTCCGGTCCAGCCCGCTCGGCGACTGTTCGCGCTCCCGGCGCTCGACCCGGTCCGCGTGGCATACCCCACGGCCGAGCGGACCTGGGAATCGCCCGGCAGACAGCCCTACTAATCGCTCGGCGTCGCCGCCTGCTACACCGGCCACCTGAGTACGGCTGAGTCGCTGTTGGCGAAGGGTATCGGCGCCCCGGCCACCCGGCAGAACCAGCGGCTGGAGGTGATGCTCCGCAGCGGGCTGGCGGTGGCGCGTTACTGCCTCGGCCGCTGGGACGGCCTGCGCGACGAGGTGGTTCGGCTGCTGTCGGAGGTGAGTGACTATGCAACCAGTCGGATCGACCTTGAGCTGGTCGCGGGCTGCCTGGCTACCGCGCACGGCGAGGCGGACGACGCCCTGGCCTGGCTCCGGCGGGTCACGGAGGCCGCGGTCGAGATCGGCGCCTATGAGGTGGTCCCGCTGGCGGCCGGGTCGTGGACCCGGGCCACGCTGGCGCTGGGCGACGTCGAGGGCGCCCTGACCTGCGTACGGAGCCTGGTCGACGTGCTCGACGCCAAGGGCGTGTGGGCGTCGGCCGGATGGGCGGTGCCGGTGACGGTCGAGGCGCTGGTCGACGCCGGCCGGCTCACCGAGGCGAGCCAGTTCGCCGATCGGGCCGAGCGGGAGCTGCGCGACCTTGATACACCGCTGGCCGGTGCGGCGACGCGCTCTGCCCGCGGCGTGCTGGCCGCCGCCGGCGGCGACGTCCGGGCCGCTGCCGACGACTTCCGGGCCGCCGCCCAGCGGTACGACGCGCTGCCCGCGCCGTACGAGGCGGCCCGGGCGTACGAGCGGGCGGCCGGTTGCCAGCTCGACCACGACCCCGACGGTGATCGGGGCGCGGCAGCGCTGCGGGAGGCCGCCGCGATCTATCGGCGGCTGGGCGCGACCTGGGACTACGCCCGGGCCGCCAGCCTCGCCCGGCGGCACGGGGTGGGGCTGCCCGCTCGGCATCGCGGCGGCCGGCGGGGGTATGGCACGGCACTGTCCCCGCGCGAGCGGGAGGTGGCGAGCCTGGCGGCCCGGGGGCGAGCCAACAAGCAGATCGCCCAGGAGCTGTTCACTACCGCCAGCACGGTCGAGAAGCACCTGGTCGCCGCGATGCGTAAGCTGCGGGTCCGCTCGCGCACCGAGCTGGCGCACTGGCTGGCCGAGGCTGGGAGCAAAGATAGCGGTTTTCCATCCCGGCCGGCCAGAGCACGACCGTGGTCCTGACCGTCCGGCTGGAGCACTTCCGGCTGGCCGCCTACCATGGCTGGCTGCAGGCCAGCACCGGTGGCGAGGTTGTCGCCCGCACCACGGTGGGCTGGACCAAGAGCCCGAAGCTGCACCGGCTGACGATCCGCGGCATCGGCCGCACTTCGGGTCCGGGCCGAGGACGCCGAGGGTAACTCGATCGAACAGACCCTGATCCGCGCCTGGGAGGTGACGCCTGCGGGGCAGCGGTAACCCTGCGGGGTGGCGCCGCCGGAGCAGCCCGGCCGCGCCGCCCCGACAACTGCCCGCGACCCGGTCCACCAACCGGTGTCAGCGGCCACGGGGTGGGTGTGTCGATGGTGGTTTGCCGGCCGCTGACGGCGATGTTCAACTCGCGCCCGGCCGGCAACAGCACAGCTAACCCGAGGGTGCCGGAGGAGTCGTCAGTCCGTTCCGATCATCGGTACGGTGTCCGCTTTGGCGGCACATAGCAGGGGCCGGTAGATCTTGTACGCGCAGCGTCCCTACCCGTGTGCCGTCCGCCGGTGGGTGCTCTTCACGCCACAGCGCAGACCGTCGGGGGGAGGTCTTGACGTTTGCTACCGCGAGCGCATACAGTCCTTTCAGCGGTCAGCCTTTCCGTCTAGCGGAACGCGGGTGGTTCACGATGGGTCAGCTGGTGCGGCCTAGGTACTGGATGTCGTTGGTGGTCCTGACGGTGGTTGTGACCGGATGCACGGGAGCGCCCTCGGACGACTCTGCTGGTGGCGGCGCGGTGCGCGTGGCGATAGCGGAGCTGCCTCCCGCCCAGGCAGATCCAGCTCAGCACCTCGGGCGGCCGGCGGTGCTGATCTGGCCGGCGTTCTACGACGGGCTGACGTTCATCGACAGCGCCGGGGACCCGGAGCCGTGGCTGGCGACAGGCTGGGAGCTGACCGAACCCACAGTGTGGACGTTCCAGCTCAAGGAGGGGGTCGAGTTCTCGAACGGAGAACCGTTCGACGCCGCGTCGATCGTCAAGGCGGCCGACGAGATCCTCTTCGGATACGGTGCCGAGGCGCCGGTGCGGCTCAACCTGCTGCCGACGGTGACCGACGTTCGGGCCGTCAGCGACCAGGTGGTCGAAATCGAGACCGAGGACCCGGACCCGCTCCTCCCCAAGCGGGTCGCCCAGCTCTATCCGTTGCCACCGGAGTATTTCGACGAGGTGGGCTCGGAAGGGTTCGCCGCGGCGCCGATCGGGACCGGCCCCTACGTCGTGGATGACTGGAGCCCCGGCCGGGTGACGATGTCGGCCAACCCGAGCAGCTGGCGACCGGGCCAGGTCGACACGCTCGAGTTCATCGAGATCCCCGAGAGCAGCTCCCGACGGGCCGCGATCACGTCCGGGCAGGTGGAGATCGCGTACGACATCTCACCCACCGACGTCGAGGACGTCGAGGCTGGTGGGGTAGAGGTCCACATCGGTACCGACCCGCGGATTCGGACCATCGCGTTCTTCCAGCGCCGGGAAGGGTCCCCGGTGGCGAGTGCGGACGTCCGCTTGGCGTTGAACCACGCGGTGAACATGCAGCAGATCATCGACACCTTCTACGCCGGGCGGGCGCCGATCGCCTCGCAGGCGGCGACCAGCAACGCGACCGGCTACAACGACCAGCTCAGCCCGTACGCGTACGACCCGGAGCTGGCCCAGGACCTGCTCGCCGACGCCGGTTACCCGGACGGGTTCCCGATGTCGGTCGAGGTGGTGGCCTCCACCGACCTCGACAAGTCGTTGTACGAGGCGGTGGCGCAGGACCTGCGGGCGGTGGGGGTCGAAGTGGAGCTGCGCGAGATCCCGTTCGCGGAGTGGCGGGAGAAGCTCTACTCCGCCGGGTGGGAGTCCGACGCGTTCAGCTTCTCGATCGCCTTCGACCCGACCTTCGACGTCAGCCGCGGCTACCAGAACCTTGGCTGCGATGTCGAGCATGCGTTCTTCTGCGACGAAACGGTCACCGACATGGTGCGGCAGGCGGACTCGATGGTCGACGCGGACGCCCGAGCCGCGCTGCTGCGCGACGCGCAGGAGGTGGCGTACGACAACCCGCCAGCCATCTTCATGGAGGAGCGGGTGGAGCTCATCGGGGTCCAGGGCGTAGCCGGGTTCGAGACCGTCAACCTGATCGCGCCCTGGCACTCGATCGCGGTTGCCGGCTGACGGTTCGGTCGGCCGTGGCCAGCCGCCTGCATCCGTCCGGGAGGGCACCCGCCCTCCTGGGGCGTGGCCTGCCCGCGTTCGCCCGCCAGGTCGGCGCGCTGGTGGTCCTGCTGGTTGTCACGGTGACGCTGCTGTTCTTCACGCTGCGCCTGACCGGCGATCCGGCGGTGGTGATCGCTGGCGAGTTCGCCACGCCGGAGGCGCTCGCCGACATCCGCCAGCGCTATCAGCTCGACCAGCCCCTGATCGTCCAGTACCTGACGTTCCTGGAGCAGTCGGTGCGACTCAACCTCGGCAGCTCGCTGGCGACCGGGCAGTCAGCGCTCGGCATGGTGCTCGCCCGGCTACCGGCGACGCTCACGCTCACCGTCGCGGGCAGCGCCGCCAACCTGGCCATCGCGGTGCCGGCCGGCCTGTGGATCGGATCCCGAGCCGCCAAGGTGGACGGACGGCTGGCCGCGCTGGTCGCGTTCGTCTTCCAGGGCCTTCCGGGCTATGTCGTCGCGCTGGTGCTGATCGAGGTCGCCACCGTCCGGCTTGGACTGCTGCCCAGCATCGGCGGCGACGGCGGCCTCCTCAGCCTCATCTTGCCGTCGCTGGCCATCGCGAGCTTCCTGGCGCCCAAGCTCACCCGGATTATCGCCGCCCGGGTCCGGGAGGAGCTGGAGTCGGACTACGCCACGTTGGCCAGAGCACACGGTGCCGGGCGGATCGCGGTGCTGATTCGGCACGCCTGGCCGAACGCGCTGCTCGGCGCGACGGCGCTGTTCGGGGTGCAGCTGGCCGGTCTCATCAACGGCATCGTCATCACCGAGTCGATCTTCGCGTGGCCCGGAGTGGGGAAGCTGCTGCTCGACTCGATCATCGTGCTGGACTTCCCGGTCGTCCAGGCCGTCGTCATCGTCACGACGTTGCTGGTGTTCCTGGTCAACTCGATGACCGACTACGGCCTGGACCGGATTGACCCACGAACATGACGGTGCCGACCAAGGACAGCGTACCGAGCGCACCGGAACCGCTCGCCGGGCCGAAGGTCTCCGCGGCCCGATCCTGGTGGCGGCCCCGGCTCAGCCGCCGGTTCAGCTGGCTGGTGTACGGGCTGGGTGGCCTGACGGTCGCGGTCGTCTACTTCGCACCGCCGCTGCTGCCGGCGGTCGGCCTGGATCCGGTGGAGGGCGAGCTGGACCGCCGGTTCGCCGAGCCGTCCCCGGGTGGGTTCCTGTTCGGCGGCGACCAGCTCGGACGGGATGTGCTGGCGCGGGTGCTCGAAGGCGGTCAGCACACGTTCACGATCGCCCTGGCGGCGAGCGCGATCGCGGGTGTCCTGGGGGTGGCTCTCGGTCTGTTCGGCGCGTCGATGGCCCATCGACCGGTCCTCGGCCGGATGGTGACCCGGCTGGTGGACTTCTCGATCGCCTTCCCGAACCTGGTGCTGGTGATGGTCATCATCGGCCTGCTGGGGCGCTCGAACATGGTGCTCGCGGTCTCGCTCGGGCTTTTCTTCTGGCCGGTGGTGGCGCGGGTGGTCTACGCCGAGGGCCGGCGGGTCCTGACCCAGGACTACGTCGTCGCCGCCCGCCTGTTCGGTGTCTCGCAGGTCCGGCTCATGCTCCGGCATGTGCTTCCGAACCTCGCCAGCGTGATCGCCGTCGTGTGCGCGTTCCAGTTCGCCGACCTGCTGATCGCCGCGGCCGCGCTGTCGTTTCTCGGTCTGGGGCCACCGATCGGCGTCCCGGAGTGGGG
>WHTQ01000113.1 GCA_009377645.1 Micromonosporaceae bacterium
AGGTAGCGACCCGGGCTGCGGGAGTCCGGCAGTCCCGGGTCGGGGTGGGGAGGCAGCGCCATCGACCGTCAAGCTACCCGGCCGGTTGCCAGGCAGCCAACCGGTTTCAGCGCAGCGTGAGCTGCCGCCCGACCAGGCCCTGCCGGGCGCGGCGGGCGGCCGGGTCGAGGTCGCCCTCGACCCGCAGCGCATCGGCGTACCGCGCGGCGAACGCCGCGAGCGGCTCCTCCCACTGCCCGGCGTCCGGCTCCCGGGGCAGATCCCACACCGGTACCAGCAGGCTGCGCGCCCGGAACATGCCGGCGAACTTGGTGTCCTCGCCCAGCTTCAGCTCACCGGCCGCGCCGAGCCGGGCCAGCGCGGTCAGCGCGGTGTCCTCCCGCTCCGGCAGCACCCATCGCACGTGCGCCCGCTCCGGCACCCGGCACCAGTACGCCGCCCGGGCGGCCGCTATCCGTACCGTCGGGTAGATCGACTCGTTGGCCCGCTCCAGCGACGCCTTGACGCTCTGGTCGGTGGCGTCCGGCCCGGTGTCGCCGGCCAGCCAGAAATCGAAGCTGCCGTGCACGCTGACGTCCAGCTCCCCGTCGACGATCACGTCCGCCAGCCGGGGGCCCTCGTCCGGCTCGGGGGGCACCGGCACCGGGCTGCCGGGTGGGGTGGCCAGCGCGGCCAGGATCGCTGCCGCCACGTCCCGGTTCGGGTCGCCGGACTCGACGTGCCGCTGCAGCCCGACCAGGATCGCGCCGTCCGGCCGGGCGATCGCGGCCCAGGCCATCGGGAGCAGTGTCGCCAGGGTGACCGGGCGCTCGCCGTGGTCGCCGGCGTGCTCCGCGACCAGCTCCGGCCGCAGCCGGAGCGGGGCGGTCGCGGCCGGCACCAGCTCCCGCAGCGCGACCCACTCCGCTTCGTCGACCAGCCCTTCGAACGGCCGGGGGACGAAGATGTCGCGGCGCCGGACCCGCCGCTGGTTCCGGTCCCGGGCGCTGCCGCGTCGTTTGCTCACGACTGGTCAGCCTAGAGCACCCACCCGCATCCCGCCGGTGACCGGTGCGCGGCGGGAGCGCGCACCGGCGCGAGACCGTCAGTCCAGGCTGGGCTGGGCCGGCTGGGCGGCCAGCCGGCCGGAAGACTCCGCCGGCGGCTGAGCCGGCTGCTTGGCCTGGTGCTGGGCTGGCTGCTTGGCCTGGTGCTGGGCTGGCTGCCTGGCCTGGTGCTGGGCTGCCTGCTGGGCCGGGTGCTGGCCGGACAGCGCGGCCCACACGCTCTGGCCCAGACCGTCCCGCTCGATCCCCCACTGCTCGGCGAGCGCCACCACGATCCGCAACCCCCGACCGTCGACGGCCTCCGTGCCGACCGGCCGCAGCGCCGGAGACCGGTTCGAGGCGCCGCCGTCGGTCACCCGGACGGTCACCGCCTCGGCCCCCGCGTCGTCCACCCGTAGCCGCCAGGCCACCCGGACCACCCCGCCGGGCAGCGGTTCGGCGTGCCGGATCGCGTTGCCCACCAGCTCGGCCAGCACCGCGATCACGTCAGCCAGCAGCGATGCCGCGACCACGTTGCCGAGCTCGGCGGCCAGCCGGTGCCGGGCCTGCCGGGCGCCGCGCGCATGATGCGGCACGACCACGCACCAGCTGCGTTCGGCCGTCGCCGTCGACACGCTCAGCCCTCCTCGGCCGCCTGCTGGCCCGCCCCGACCACCACATCGGCACGTGGCAATCGTACTTCCGCGACGGTACCTCCATTCTTGCGTGGACGTAAGCACACCCGGCCGTTCTGCCGCTCGAGGATCCGGCGGACCAGATAGAGGCCAAGCCCGGCGCCGGGATGCTCCCGGCGGTCCCCTGGATCGGCCTGCCAATACCGCACGAACGCCCGATCCACGTGCTCCGGGGCGATCCCGATTCCCCGGTCGGTGACCTGGAACAGCACCTCCCGCTCGTCGGCGGCGGCGCGCAGCTCCACCATCCCGGTGGAGTACTTGTTGGCGTTGGTGACCAGCTCGGTGACCACCGAGGCCAGGCTGCTCCGGTGCCCGTACGCCTTCGGGAGGCTCGGTGGCAGCGCCATCCGCAGCCGCTCGCGCAGCTGGTCGGTCTGCCCGCCGGCCGCCTCCCGCAACGCGGAGACCAGGTCGAACGGCGCCTGGACCGGTGATCCCGGCGGCTCGGTGGTGGCGGCCAGCAGCCGGTCGACCAGCCGGGCAAGCTCGCCGGCCCGCTGCCCGATCACCTCCACCGCCGACCGCCGCCCGGCCGGCTCGAGCGCGTCCCAGTGCTCGACCAGGGTGTCCGCGAACCCCTTGATCACGGTCACCGGGGTCCGCAGCTCATGGCTGGTGACCGCGATGAACAGGTCCCGGTCGACCAGCGGGGCCAGGTCCTCGTCGCTGGTGGGCGGGGGAGCGTCCCGGCGGGGCGGGGAAGCATACCGGGGGGTCGGGGGGGCGTCCCGGGGGGTCGGGGGCATCCTCACATTCTGCCTCAGCGGCCCAACGCCGCCAGCGTGTCGGCCGGCCGGTCGGTGATCACCCCGTCGACCTCCCCCCGCACCAGCGCCAGATCCGCGGGCTCGTTCACGGTCCACACGTACACCTGGTTGCCGGCCGCGCGCAGCGCCGGCATCAGCCCCGGCCGGGCCCGGACCAGCGCGATGCTGGGTCCGGCGATCCGGGTGCCGGGCGGCAGCCGGCGCCGCCAGCTGGGCGGGGGAAGCCCGGGCAGCAGGTCCAGCAGCAGCACCGTCGGCAGCGCCGGTGCGAGCCGGCGGATCCGGCGTACGGCCAGCGCCGAGAACGACATCACAGTGATCTGTACCGATGTCTCCGGGGCCGGTTCGGCGAGCCGGTGCCGGTGCAGCAGCGCCACCAGCCGCCGCTCCACCGCTGGCCCGAACCGGCTCGGGTGCTTGGTCTCGATCAGCAGCCGCACCGGGCGCTCCGCCGCCCGTACCGCCCGCAGCAGCCGATCCAGGGTGAGCAACGGGGCCGGCCCGGTACCCCGCCAGGAGCCGAAGTCGAGCTGGTCGAGCTGGGCCAGGGTGTACGCGCTGACCCGGCCGCGGCCGTTGCTGATCCGCTCCAGCCGCCGGTCGTGGAGGCACACCAGGTGGCCGTCGCGGGTCAGCCGGACGTCGCACTCCAGGCCGTCCGCACCCTCCTCGAGCGCTCGCAGGTACGCGGCGAGGGTGTGCTCGGGCAGCACCGCCGACGCACCCCGGTGGGCGAAGACCAGCGGCCGGTTCACCGCACCGAGGCTAGTCGTTGCGCCAGCCCGGATGGGCGTCCAGCCACGCCGCCAGCTGGGATTCCCGCACCGCCCGGTAGAGGCCGTCGGCGGTCGGGTCGGCCAGCACGTACGAGGTGCCGTCGATCAGCTGCGGGTAGGAGGGCAGGGTGATCCCAGTGATCCGGTCCGGGCGCAGGCGCCGCAGCGCGTACGCCAGCTCCGGCAGCGAGACCCCGCCGGTGTCGACCGTGAGCACGTCGCCGACCGCCCGGATCGTCCGGTCCAGCCGCAGCGGGTCGGTCAGCAGCCCGGAGCTGGCCGCCCGGTCCACCATCGCCTGGATCAGCCGCTGGTGGGTGCGGCCCCGGTCCAGGTCTCCGGCCGGCAGCCCGTACCGCTGCCGGGCCAGGTCGAGCGCCTGCCCGCCGGTCAGGTCCTGGCAGCCGGCCGGGAACACCGCTCCGGTGTGGATCGAATGGACCTCCCGGTCCAGGCACAGCTCGATCCCGCCGAGTGCGTCGACGACCTCCCGGAACCCGCCGAAGTCGAGGATCGCGCCGCCGTCGAAGCCGATCCCGGTCAGGTCGCGGAGGGTGGCGGAGAGCAGCTGGGCGCCGCCGCTGCCCGCGCCGCCGAACTGGTACGCGGCGTTGATCTTGTCTTGCCCGTGTCCGGGGATCGGGACCCGCAGGTCCCGGGGGATCGAGATCAGGTACGCCTCGCGCAGGCCGGCCGGGAGGTGGACGATGACGATCGCGTCGGCGCGGGCACCGGCGCCGGGGTTGCTGGCCCGCCGGTCGGAGCCGATGACCAGGTAGGTGAGCGGCCCGTCGGGCCCAGCCGCGGTGGGCTCGGCCGGTCCAGTGGGCGTGATCGGGTCGGTGGGCGCGGCCTGGCCGGAGCCGGCGGGGCCGGTCGGTGCGGCCGGACTTGCCGGGTTGGCGGTGGCGGGGCTGGCCGCGGCCGCACCCCCGGCCTCCAGGTTACGCAGCTCTACCGGAGTTGGCGGGCTAAGCGCAGATTGCGGTGACCGGCGTACTTGGTTGGGGCGGGCGCTAGTCCTGGTTGACGAAGTCTGAGTGCTTGGCCACGAACTCGGCCATCGTGTCGTCGGCGGCGGCCTGGAACATGTCCAGGCTCTCCGGCGAGAGCGCCTCGGCCGAGACCCCCTCGATGTTCGCCGAGTTGTAGTCCCCGCCGTTGGTGCGCAGCGACACCATGTCGCCCACCCCGACGTCCCGCAGGGTGAACACGAAGTCCGCCAGCGCCACGCTGTTGGTGTCGACCACCAGCGCGTCCCCGCCGGCCAGGATCAGCCCGTCCAGCTTGCTCAGGTTGGTCATCACGTCCCGGCTGATCGCGGCGTCGGCCATCGCGGTCAGCAGCTGCTGCTGGTGCCGCTGCCGGCCGTAGTCTCCCTCGCCGCTCGCCAGCGTCTTGCGCTGCCGGGCGTAGTCCAGCGCCTGCCAGCCCTCCATCTCCTGGCAGCCCTCTTCGTACTGGATCGGCTCGCCGTCCCAGCGGCCCGCCCGCTGCGCCTCGCCCTTCCCCATCGGTTCCCCGTCGACCAGCACCAGGTGCTCGGAGGTGGCGGCGGTGTCCACGCAGAACTGGAGGCCGCCCAGCTCGTCGATGATCTGCTCGAAGCCGTCGAAGTTGACGATCGCCGCCCCGTTGAACTTCAGCCCGGTCAGCTCGTGCAGCACGGTCGCGACCAGCTGGGCGCCGCCCACCCGCCCGCCGCCGCTCTCATAGCCGGCGTTGAAGGTCTCGGTGATCTTCATGTCCCAGTAGCCGGGGACGGTCACCCAGGTGTCCCGGGGGACCGAGATCAGGTACGCCTGGTCGTGGCTGGCCGGGATGTGCAGCACGATGATCGTGTCCGATCGGGCGCCCTCGCCCCGCTCCTCGACCCCGAGCAGCAGCAGGTTGAGCGGCCCCTCCAGCTCCTGGCCGGGCTCGGCGGCCACCCCCGCGTCGCCGAGCAGGTTCTCCTGCTGCACGTTGCCCGCGTACCGGTCGTTGAGCACCTCATAGCCGGCCAGGGCGGTGCCGCTGAGCAGCATCAGCACCGCCCCGGTGGCGACGGTGAGGGTCGCCCACGCCGGTGCCCGCCGGCGCCGTCGCTGGGTCTGCCCGGGGCGGGCGCCGCTGGGGCGGGCGCCGGCGGGGTAGCCGTCGTAGCCGTCGCCGGATCGCCGCGCCGCCAGGCTCCGGCGCTCCCGGGCGGCGGCCAGCCGGTCCGGCCGGTCCCCGTAGCCGCCCGGCGACCGGGCGCCGTACACCTGCCCCGAGCGGCTGGCCCGTTCCCGCGGGCGTCGCGGGTGGGAGGGACCCTGCATCGACAGCTCCTGATGGTAGGGCCGGCCACCGGATGGTGGTCGGCACTCGGCGCCACTCTAGGTGATGCGCGCCGCGGAGTCACCCTGCGTCCGGTTGAGCCGGAAGGTCAACCGATCGATGGATATGCCAGATTTATTCGCCTAATCTGTCCGGATTGTCGGCCACCCACCGCGCCACCGCGTCCTGCCGGACCGCGTCGTAGAGAGCGGCCGCGGCCTCGTCGTCAGAGAAGACCACGCTCTCCCCGCCGGCGCTGCCGGTGCCCGCGTTCGGGCTGGTCAGGAACGTCAGGTTATCGCTGCGCAAGCTCCGCAGCTTCCAGCCCACGCTGGTCAACGAGAACTCCTCGTCCACGGTGAGGGTCTTGGTGGTGGTCTGCAGGAACGCGTTCAGCTTGCCCGGGTTGCTCAGGGTGCCGGTGCTGGCGGCCTTGTCCATCAGCGCCTTCAGGAACTGCTGCTGGTTGCGCATCCGGGAGAAGTCGCCGTCGGCGAACTGCTTGCGCTGCCGGATGTAGTCCAGCGCCTCCTCGCCGTTCAGATGCTGGTTGCCCTCCTCGAAGACCCGGTGGTCGCCGTGGATCGACTCGATGGTCTGGTCGATGTGCATGTCGACCCCGCCGAGCGCGTCGGTGACCTCGACGAATCCCGCGAAGTCGAGCAGCATCACGTGGTCGATCCGGACCCCGGTGTAGCCCTCCACCGTCTGCACCATCAGCGGCACGCCCCCGAACGCCGTCGCCGCGTTGATCTTCGCTTCGTGGTCGCCGGCCGACCCGTCCGGAGCCGGCGGCACGTACACCCACAGGTCCCGCGGGATCGAGATGAGGTATGCCTGGTCCCGGCTGGCCGGGACGTGCATCAGCATGATCGTGTCGGCCCGCTCGATGTCGCCGGTGTCGACCGCGTCCGGGTCCCGGGAGTCGGTGCCCAGCACCAGCATGTTCAACGCCCGGCTGGTGGCGACCGGCCGGTCCCCGGAGATCCCGGAGAACGCGTCCATCCGCCCCATGTTGTTGTCCAGGCTGCGGGTGTAGAGCCACACCCCGCCGGCGCCCAGCAGCGCCACCAGCAGCAGCGTCAGCATGACCGCGAGCAGCTTCCGCCGCTTGCGCCGGGGCCGGCCAGCCAGCGCCGGGCCCCCGCCGCCGTAGCCGGGCGGGTCACCGCCATAGCCGCCGCCGTAGCCGCCGCCGTAGCCGTCTTGGTAGCTGGTGGCCGGTGGAGCGGACGGAACCGCGGCCCGCCCGACCCGCCGATCGGCTGCCGCGCCGCCCGGCTGCGGCACCGACGCCCGGCCGGACATGGCTCGCGAGTCTGGAGTGGTCATAGACATCCCCTAAGCGTAAGGCGAGCGCGCCACCTTCGTCGTTATCGCAGGTGGGCGCGGAAGTGCTCGATGGTGCGGCGTAGCCCTTCGTCCGGGTCGACGGTGGGCTCGTAGCCTAGTCGGGTCCGGGCCAGGGTGAGGTCCGGCCGGCGCATCTCCGGGTCGTCGACCGCCCGCTGCACGTAGACCACCCGGGACCGGCTGCCGGCCAGCGTCAGTATCCGCTCGGCCAGCTCCCGCATCGACAGCTCGTGCTCGGTGCCGCAGTTGATCGGGCCGGCCTCGGTCGAGTCGAGCAGCAGCAGGATCCCGCGTACCAGGTCTTCGACGTAGCAGATCGCCCGGGTCTGGGCGCCGGAGCCGTGCACGGTCAGCGGCTCGCCCCGCAGCGCCTGGCTGATGAAGGTGGGGATCGCCCGCCCGTCATCCGGCCGCATCCGCGGACCGTAGGTATTGAAGATCCTCACTATCGTCGTGTCCAGGCCGCGGGACCGGCGGTAGGCCATGGTGGTCGCCTCGGCGAACCGCTTCGCCTCGTCGTAGACACTGCGTACGCCCACCGGGTTGACGTTGCCCCAGTAGGACTCCGGCTGCGGGTGCACCAGCGGGTCGCCGTACGCCTCCGAGGTGGACGCGAGCAGGAACCGGGCACCGTCGATGGCCGCCCGGTCGAGCAGGTGCAGGGTGCCGAGCGAGCCGACCCGCAGGATCTCGACCGGCAGGGTGGTGAAGTCGGTCGGGCTGGCCGGCGAGGCCATGTGCAGGATCGCGTCGAAGCTGCCGGCCAGCGCCGGGTGGTGCTCCGGCAGGCCGTCGCACACGTCGTGCTTGAGCAGCGTGAACCGAGGGTGACCAGCCAGATGCGCGACGTTCTCGTCCGAGCCGGTGACGAAGTTGTCGACCGCCACCACCGTGCACCCCCGGGCGACCAGTGCGTCGACCACGTGCGAGGGGACGAACCCGGCGCCGCCGCTGACCAGGACCCGGCTGCCGGCGCCGAAGCGTTGCACGATTGGCATGGATGCCACCCTACTTGTCCAGCGCCCGGTACCGGCCCCGGTAGTGTCCGAGCGGGTGCGCGTCCCCGCCCCCGACCGCCAGCTCGACCACCGTGCCCTCGACCAGCAGCCCCCACCCGTACGGCCGGGCACCGTCCAGCCGGCAGCCGGCCCAGCTGCGGTCGCCGGCCGGCACCGGACCGTACTCGGTCTCCCGCCACCGATCCTGCCGGAACCGGCCGCCGGGCGCCGGCGCAAGCCCGGCGAACCGGTCGGCCAGCTGGTGCTCGCCGGCCAGCAGCGGGCACACCGCGAACCGGCCGGCCGCCGACAGCGCCTCCCACAGGTCCGACTCGTCGTCGACCAGCCCGAGCACCCGGCCCGGGTCCCCGTCCGCGACCAGCATCGACGAGACCGTCAGCCCGGCCGGGCCGGGGGCGGTCCAGAGGGTCACCGGTGCCACCAGCCGGCTCCGGAACCGGCGCACCGGTGACCGGTCCGGCTCCGGCGTGGCGAACGGGTCGGTCCCGTGGATCGTCACTCGCATCCCTTCCGTCAGCGGCGCGGGGTGACCGCGGCCAGCAGCTCCGGCGCCCGCCGGTCGAGCAGGTTCCCGGCCAGCCGGCCGCCGAGCGCCGCCGCGGCCCCGCCGTAGGCCACCCCGACCGGCACCGCCAGCCACGGCCAGGCGTCCCCGAGCAGCGCCGCGGCGACCAGCACCGGCGTGGCGACCACGTACGCGGTCACGATCGCCAACAGCGCGAGCAGGCTCTTGGCGATCCCGCTGCCGGAGGCGGTGGCGAACGGGTTCGAGCTCTCCGGCAGCGGGTAGGCGCCGAGCACCGACACCACCTGGTTGACCGCCAGCCCGGTGCCGTACCCGGCCAGCAGCACCCCCCACCCCGCCGGCGCCGCGGCCGGCTCCCCCCGCACCACCGCGACCACCACCCCGACCAACACCAGCAGCGGCACCATCAGCAGCGCGTGGGCCACCGCCCGGGCCCGCAGCTCCGGCCGCCCCGGCACCCCGATCGTGACGTGCCCGGCGTACGCGGTGCCGTCGAACCCGAACTGGTTGGCCAGCACCGAGGCCGCGAACGCGCCGACGAACAGCACGGTGAGGGTGGTGGCGAACGGCGGCAGGGCGGGCGCGCCGGTTCCCTCCAGGTCGAGCACCGCCCGGCTGCCGCCGGCCGTGACCAGCATCGGCACCAGCACCCCGATCACCGCGATCGTGATCAGGTTGGCCCGCCGCTTCGCGTCCCGCCACCAGTACCGCACCTCCCGGGCCACCATCGCCCCGAACCCGGTGACCGGCAGGCCGGGCAGCACTCGGGGGAACAGCTGCGCTACCGGGCCGGCCCGGTTCCCGCGGACCGCCCTGGTCGGTCCGGCGCTGGCCGCACCGACCATCGCCGGCTCCAGCGAACGGGACCACCACCAGAGCAGCAGCAGCACCGTACCGGCGGCGATCAGCAGCTTGGCCAGCGCGGCCACCGGGCGGCCCTGCGCCATCTCGATGCCGGCCGTGTACGGCGCCCCCAGCGGGGTCCAGCCGACCACCCGGGCGACCGTCGCCAGCTGGTCCCAGTCGGCGCGCTCGACCGCCGAGACCACCGCCAGCTGCAGCGGCGCCAGCAGCGCGGCCAGGCACGCGAGCAGGATCCCGGCCAGGTCCCGCACCCGGCGCGAGCGCAGCATGGTCGCGAACGCGCTGGTCACCGCCCGCCCGGCGGCCACGCACAGCAGCAGGCCGGCGACCACCCCGAGCGCCTGCACCGCCCCGGCCCCGGCGCCGCCGTGCGCGACCGCCGGCACCAGCAGCCCGCTGGTGGCCACCAGCAGGGCCGCCGCCGGCACGCTGACCAGCGCCGCCGAGAACAGCCCGGCGACCAGCCGCCACCGGCCCACCGGCAGCAGCGCGAACCGGGCCGGGTCGAGCGTGTCGTCGACCCCGAACCAGACCAGCGGCAGCAGCACCGAGCCGAGCACCAGCGCGGCCCCGCCGAAGCTGGCCACCATCAGCCGCACCGGCGGGTCCCCGGCCGAGCTGACCGCGGCCAGCAGGAAGCCCATCCCGGCCAGGTAGACCCCGAACAGCGCCCCGGCCAGGAACAGCATCACCCGGGAGGTGCGCCCCCGCAGGCTGTTGCGCAGGATCCGCAGCTTCAGCCGGGCGAACCGCCAGGCCGGAACCGGCCGGTACGCGGGCACCGGCGTGCTCAGAGCCGCCCGCTCGCTCACAGCCACGACAGCTCGTCCCCGGTGGCGGTCCGCCCGCCGACCACCTCGACGAACACCTCCTCCAGCGCCCGGCCGCCGCGAACCTCGGCCAGCGTGCCGACGGTCTTGATGACCCCCTGGTCGAGGATCGCGACGTGCGAGCAGAGCCGCTCCACCACCTCCATCACGTGGCTGGAGAAGATCACCGTCCCGCCGCCGGCCACGTACCGTCCCAGGATGTCCCGGATCAGCGCCGCGCTGACCGGGTCCACCGCCTCGAACGGCTCGTCCAGCACCAGCAGCCGCGGGGCGTGCAGCAGCGCGCAGGCCAGCGCGATCTTCTTCTTCATCCCGGCCGAGTAGTCGACCACCAGGGTCCGGCCGGCGTCCCCCAGCGCCAGCACGTCCAGCAGCTCGGTCGCCCGCTGGTCGACGGTGGCCGGGTCCATCCCGCGCAGCAGCCCGGTGTAGGCGAGCAGCTCCGGCCCGGAGAGCCGGTCGAACAGCCGGACCCCGTCCGGCAGCGCACCGAGCCGCCGCTTCGCGGACACCGGGTCGGCCCACACGTCGTGCCCGAGCACCCAGGCGCCGCCGGCGTCCGGGCGCAGCAGCCCCACCGCCATCGACAGGGTGGTGGTCTTCCCGGCCCCGTTCGGCCCGAGCAGGCCGTAGAACGAGCCGGCCGGCACGTCCAGGTCTACTCCGGCGACCGCGACCTTGGTGTCGAAGCGCTTGTAGAGCCCGCGAAGCGCGAGTGCCAGCTCTCCCGTCCCGAGCACGCCTCCGACCGTACCGCCTTGCGCGCGGCCGCCCGGGACAGGTTCGCGCTGCGCCAGTCGTCCGGCGGGTCCGCCAGGTCGGCCTCGATCCTGGCCAGCGCGACCGTCCGGTGCGGAACCGGCAGGCAGGCCAGCGCCGGTGCCGCGTCCGCGGACAGCCCGGCCAGGTAGCCCAGGTCCAGCTGGTGGCCGCCGGTGGCCCACCGGTCGATGTTGCGCTCGGCGATGAACTGGTCCGGGTTGAGCGCCGCCAGCGCCAGCACCGCGGCCACGCCGGTGGCCACCACCGCCCGCGGCAGCCAGCCCGCCCGCAGCCGGACCGTGGCCGCGATCACCAGCAGGAAGACCAGGCCCAGCCACAGCTCGACCACGCTGACCAGCACCCGCAGCCGGCTGAACCCGTACGCCTGCTGGTAGGTGTGCATCCGGAACAGCGCCGAGGCCACGATCACCAGCGTGAGCAGGGCGAGCGCGCCGACCAGCCCGCGCAGCAGCCACCGCTGCGCCGGCCGGCGCCGCGGCGCCACCGACCCCGCCACCCCGATCACCAGCAGGGTCAGGACGGTCACCGTCAGCAGCTGCCAGAAGCCGCCCCGGGCATGCTGCGCGTACGAGGGACCGTCCGGCTCGAGCACGTACCGGGCCCCGCCGAACAGGACGGTCAGCTGCACCGCCACGAAGCTGGCGAACAGCATCACCAGCGCGCCGACCGGGATCGCCCACTCCGCCGTCCGTACCCGGCCGGCCGCTGGTGCCGGGTCTGCCCGGTCGACGGCCGGCGGGGTGGCCAGCAGGACCACCCCGGCCAGCGCGAGCGCGGCGGCGGCCGTGAACAGCAGCACCGTCCGCAGCACGGTGGCCGGGCCGATCGCCGGCAGGGCGTGCCCGAGCAGCGTGGAGAAGGCGGCGTCCGCGGAGGCGAGCAGCGCCCCGAAGCCGAGGAGCAGCAGGCCGGTGACCGCCACGGTCGAGCCGACCCGCATCCTGGCCCGTACCCGGCGGTGGAGGGTGGCGACGCCGGGCCGGCTGCCGGTCGCGGCCCGTCCGACGGCGACCGGCAGCAGCACCGCACCCAGCACCAGCCCGCGGACGGTCCGGCCGCCGGTGAGCGCCAGCACGGTGGTGGCCGCGGCGGCGAGCAGGCAGAGCCCGAACAGCCACTCCGCGGCCCGGACCGCCCCGACCGCGAGCAGCGCCAGCGTCACCAGCGCCCAAGCCAGCCGCTCCCAGGGCCGTGCGGGTGCATCTGTTGTCACCCCAGCGACAACAGATGCACCCGCACCCGCGGAAGGGCGGCGCACGCCGGTGGCGATCGCCCCCGCCGCCGCGGCGGCGGCGATCACCCACCCGAGCCCGGGGCGGTCGAGCGGCACTACGACCGCGGTCACCAGCCCGGCGCCCGCCGCGGCCGCCAGCGACCCCAGCCCGGTCGGCTCCACCGGGCCGGGCCAGCGCCACGCCCACGCCGACGCCGGGCGTGGTTCGGACGGCTCCGGGCGGCGACTGTCGGCGGTGGCGGTGGCGGCGGCGGCTGGTTCGGACATTTCGGACTCCTTCGGTTGTGCTCGGGGGCGGCTCGGGGCGTGCGCCAGCGAACGGGGTGGTGGGTGGAGAGTTCGTTGAGAGCTAAGGCGCGCGGGAGAAGCCCGCCGGTCGGTCAGCGCGGGGGCGCGCTCCGGGGGAGGGTGACCCGGATCCGGCAGCCGGTCCGGCCCGGGTCGGCCACCGCGATGGTTCCGCCGTGCAGCTGGACCACCCACTGGGCGATCGCCAGCCCGAGACCGGTCCTACCGCGGGCCCGTTCCCCGCGGGCGAACCGGTCGAAGACCAGCCGGCGCTGCTCGGCCGGGATGCCAGGACCCTGGTCGGCCACCTCGAAGACCACCCGGCCCGGCTCGGCCGCCGCGGACACCCGGACCGTGCCGCCGTCCGGGCTGTGCCGGGCGGCGTTGTCCAGCAGGTTCGCGAAGACCTGGTGCAGCCGGTCCGGATCGGCCGAGACCGCCCCGGCGCCGCCGGCGCCCTCGACCGTGAACCGGACCGGCCGCCCGACCGCGCCCGCCGTGACCTCCGCCTCCCGCACGGTCTCGGCCAGGAACCGGGCCACGTCCACCTCCTCCCGGTCCAGCCGGATCACCCCGGCGTCCAGCCGGGACAGGTCCAGCAGCTCGGTGACCAGCCGGCCCAGCCGCTCGGTCTGCGCCAGTGCCGCGCGCAGCGTGCCCGGGTCGGTCGGGGTCACCCCGTCGACCGCGTTCTCTAGCACCGCCTGCAGCGCCGAGATCGGCGTACGCAGCTCGTGCGAGACGTTGGCGATCAGCTCGCGGCGCTGCCGGTCGGCGTCGGCCAGCTCGGCGGCCATCTGGTTGAACGCCCGGGCCAGCGCCCCGACCTCGTCCCGCGAGGTCGCGCGTACCCGGCGGGTGTAGTCGCCGCGCGCCATCGCCTGCGCGGCCGCGGTCATCTGCCGCAGCGGCGCGGTCATCCCGTGCGCGACCAGCTGGGTCACCAGCAGCGCCACCGCGAACGCGGTCAGCGTGGTCCGCGGCGGCCACCAGCCGATCCCGTACCAGAACACCGAGACAGCGGCCCCGATCGCGAGTACCACCAGGATCCCAATCTTCAGCTTGATCGACCGGAACGGGTCCAGCGGCCGCGGCAGCGCCTCGCGCAGCCAGCCGGTCAGCACCGCCGTCATGCCGGCACCTCCAGCGCGTACCCGACGCCGTGCACGGTCCGGATCAGGTCGGCGCCAAGCTTGCGGCGCAGCGCCCGGATGTGGCTGTCCACGGTGCGGGTGCCGGAGGCGTCCGGCCACCCCCACACCTCGGCGAGCAGCCGCTCCCGGGCCAGCACCGCGCCCGGCCGGCGGGCCAGCTCCAGCAGCAACCCGAACTCGATCGGGGTGAGGTGGGCCGGTGCGCCGGCCCGGCGCACCCGGTGCCGGACCCGGTCGATCTCCAGGTCGCCGACCAGGATCGGCGCCGGGTCGGCGCCGTCCTGCTGACCCGGCCCGAACCGGTCCACCCGGCGCAGCAGCGCGTGCACCCGGGCGGCCAGCTCGCGCGGCGAGAACGGCTTGGTCAGGTAGTCGTCGGCGCCGACCGCGAGGCCGACCAGCAGGTCGGTCTCGTCGTCCCGGGCGGTGAGCATCAGCACCGCCACCGGCCGGTCGGCCTGGATCCGCCGGCACACCTCCAGGCCGTCGAAGCCGGGCAGCAGCACGTCCAGCACTACCAGGTCCGGCCGGGTCGCCCGGGCGGCGGTCACCGCACCCGGCCCGTCCGCGGCCAGCCCGACCGCGAACCCCTCCGCTCGCAGCCGGGCGGCGACCGACTCGGCGATGGTCGGGTCGTCCTCCACCACCAGGATCCGGCGCTGCCTCGTACTCGCACTCATGCCCGGCACGGTACGCAGCGGATGCGAGCCTCGCGCGCGGGTGATGTGAAGAAGATGTAGAGAAAGGTCAGTAGGCGCCCTTGCGGGCGACCACCACGCCGATCGTGCGCCACAGGATGTGCAGGTCGTACGCGAGCGACCAGTTGTCCACGTAGTAGAGGTCCAGCCGGACCGACTCGTCCCAGGACAGGTCGGAGCGGCCGGAGACCTGCCACAGCCCGGTGATCCCCGGGCGGACCAGCAGCCGGCGCCGCACGTCGCCCAGGTAGTCGCCGTCGTCGGCCGGCAGCGGGCGCGGGCCGACCAGCGACATCTCGCCCCGCAGCACGTTGATCAGCTGCGGCAGCTCGTCGATCGAGCTGGCCCGCAGGAAC
>WHTQ01000063.1 GCA_009377645.1 Micromonosporaceae bacterium
CGGACCGCCCGGACCGCCGGGCCGGCCAGGTGCGCGTACCAGCGCCTCCGGCCGGCCGCCCCGGCGATGGCCGCGGCCACCACCCGCCACCAGCCGACCTCCTCGATCGCCACCTGCAGCACCCACGGGGTGGCCAGGCTCTGGTCCTGCTGACCGGGCAGCCGGGCCAGCGCCCGGGCGGTCAGCCTCGGCCGGATCTCCCACAGGCTGCGCGCCCGACCCTGCATCACCGCCGCCGGTTTCGCCGCCAGCAGCACGAACCAGGGCCGGCCGGCCGGCGCCGGGACCGCCTCTCCGACGTACCAGGCGACCTTCTCCGGCAGCTTGTCACCGGAGGCCAGCAGCTCGGTGCGCACCGGCAGCCGGGACCACGCCCGCCCGGCCACGGTCACCGGTGCCGGCGCCCGCGGTGCGGTCGGGACGCGCGAAACCCCCGGCGCCGGCTCGACCACGCAGCGCAGCCAGCGCTGCACCAGGTAGCGACGCCACAGGGCCGGTACGTCGACCCGGTCGCCGGCCAGCAGCGCCAGCACCTCGGCCAGCCCGCCCAACCCGCCCAACCGGCCCGGGATCGGGGCCCCCCGCGGGTGCAGGAAGCGCGGGTGCAGGAAGGTGGTGACCAGCTCGGTGCGCATCCGCCGCAGCAGGTCGGCCAGCAGCGCGTCGGCCCCCCGTCCGGCCGCCGGCGCCAGCGCGAACCCGGCGGCCGCCGAGGGCAGCATCCGCTGGACCAGGCCGGCCAGCGCCGCCCGCCGAGCCGGCTCCGGCACGTCCCGCAACGGCACCCGCAGGCCCACCCCGAACCGGCTGGTCACCCGGTCGGCCAGCCGGCCCAGGTGTGCCCCGGCCGCCGCGTCGACCAGCGCGTCCACCTCCCCGGCGATCCGCCGGGCGGTCGCCCAGCGCAGCCAGTCGGCCAGCTCCGGGGTGGGCTCCCCGAGATCGGTCAGGTAGGCGTCGACGTCGATCTCGTCGGCGAAGAACGGCAGCGCCCGGTGCCGGGCCGCCCCGAGCGCGTACGGGCCGAGCAGCGCGGCGGCGCAGTAGGCGCTGCTGTCGACGGTCGCCAGCTCCGGGAAGGTGGTCGAGTAGACCGGCAGCGGGCGGGGCCGGCCCGGGCGGGCGAGGGTTGCCCCGAGTACGGCGGCGGCACCGATCCCGCAGCCCAGCCGGACCCCGACCCGCCCGGACAGGTCGGCGGCGGCCAGCGCGGTGGCGGCGTCGGCGTAAGGGGTGGGGGTCGGCTCGTGGACCCGGGCCGTGGCGCTCCCGCGGTCCCGGGTCACCTCGACCAGCTGGCCGGGCAGCACCCGCCGGACCCGCGCGAAGAAGGTGGCGGTGCTGTCGTCGCACGCCCCGGTGGCCAGGAACCGCTCGACCACCGCCGGGTCAGGCTCGGTCGGTACCCCGGCGGCGAACAGCCCGGCCGGCTCCGAGGCGACCAGCACCGCCGGCCCGTGCCGGGCCCAGTAGAGCGGCGGGCCGTCGCCGTGCCGGGCCAGCACCAGCGCGTCCCGGGCCAGGTCGGCCAGTACGACCGTGTACGCGGATGCCGGGCGGGCGGCCGCGTCGCCGGGCCGGCCCTGGGCGGTCGCGTCGCCGGGCAGCAGGGCGGCCGGCCCGTGCCGGGCGTAGCCGGCGGCCAGGGTGCTCGGCGCGGCGTCCCCGTCCAGCAGCAGCGCCCCGTCCGGGAACTCGTGCACGGCCGGCATCGCCGCCCGTACCACCAGGTGGGCGCTGCCCGCCCGCCAGGCGGCGGCGTCCCGACCGCGGACAGCCAGCGCGTCCGCGATCGCCTCGGCCGCCGCGGGTGCGGCGGCACCGAGCGTGGCGGCGAGGCCGGGCATCGGCAGTCTCCTGAAGGCCAGAGGGTCAGCCGATATTATCAGGATTTAAGCGTTATGTCTGGTTAGCGAAGTTGTGTCGCCAGCTCCCGCTCCGAGGTGACCGGACGGTCGCAGACGAACCCCCGGCACACGTACGCGGTGGCGGCGCCCCCGATCTCCTGCCGGCCGGCCAGCAACGGCACCCCGGGCTGGTCCGGCGCGCCGGCCACCACCACCGCGCCGGGCGGCGCCAGCCGGCGGGCGGTGCGCACCAGCGGATCGCCGACCGGGTCGCCGGTGACCACCGCGATCTCGTACGGCCCCGACTGCAGCGCCTCGCCGACCGCGCACGCGTACCCGGTGAACCGGGCGTGCCCGGGCAGCAGCGGTGCCACCGTGGCCAGCGCCGCCTCGGCCGCCTCCCGGTAGGCGGTCTGCCCGGTCAGCGCGGCGTAGCTGGTCAGCGCGCCGGCCAGCGAGGACAGGCCGGACGGGGTGGCGTTGTCGGTCGGGTCGGCCGGCCGGGCGACCAGCTGCTCGGCGTCGTCGGCGGTGTCGTGGAACCCGCCAGTAGAACCCATGACACCGTCGCCTTCGCGTGACCGCTCCGACGCGGCCGAGCGGGCGAACCGGGCCAGCGCGGTGTCCAGCAGCTGCCCGGCCAGCGGCAGCCAGCGTCCCTCGCCGGTGAGCTGGTGCACCGCGCAGAACGCCTCCGCCACGCAGCCGTAGTCGTCCAGCACCCCGGCCGGCTCCCCCACCACGCCGTCCCGGGAGACCCGCCGCAGCCGGCCGTCCACCAGGTGCCGCGCCAGCAGCTCGGCGGCCCGGCGCACCGTACCGGTCAGCCGCTCCAGCCGGTCCGGCAGGTCCGGGTCGGGCGAGTCGGCGGCGATGGTACGGGTGAACGCCAGGTGCTCGGCCAGCGCGGTGACCGCCAGCCCGTTCCAGGCGGCGACCACCTTGTCGTCCCGCGCCGGCTGGGGCCGGGCCGCCCGGGCCTGCGCCAGCCGCTCCCGTACCCGCTCCCACCGCTGCGCCAGCTCTGGGTCCGCCCCGTCGATGTCCCGGGCCAGCCGGAGCACGCTGGCACCGTGCTCGAAGGTGCCCGCTTCGGTGACGCCGAACAGGTCCGCCGCCCAGGCGCCGTCGTCCTCGCCCAACGCCTCGCGCAACTGTCCCGGGGTCCACACGTAGGTAGCCCCTTCGACTCCGTCGGTGTCGGCGTCCAGCGCCGAGGCGAACCCGCCCTCGGGCAGCAGCAGGTCCCGGAACAGGAACCCCGCGGTCTCCCGCGCCACCCGGCCGACCAGCCCGGCCTGGTCCGGGTCGGTGCGCCACAGGTGAGTGTAGGCGCGCAGCAGCAACGCGTTGTCGTAGAGCATCTTCTCGAAGTGCGGCACGGTCCAGGTGGCGTCCACACTGTAGCGGGCGAACCCGCCGGCGAGCTGGTCGTAGATCCCGCCCCGGGCCATCTGCTCGCAGGTGTGCCGGACCACCTCCAGCGCGCGCGGGTCGCCGGTCCGCTCGTGGTGACGCAGCAGGAAGAGCAGGTTCATGTGCGGCGGAAACTTGGGCGAGTCGCCGAACCCGCCGTTGATCTCGTCGTGCTCGGCCACCAGCTGGGTCGCGGCGTCGGCCAGCAGCTCCCCGGTCAACGGCGCCCCCGGGCCGGCGGGACCGGTCACCCGGGACAGCGCCTCGACCACCACGGCACCCTGCCGCAGCACCTCGGCGCGCTGGTCCCGCCAGGCGGCGGCCACCGACTGGACAAGCCGGACGAACTGCGGCTTCGGATAGTAGGTGCCGCAGAAGAACGGGGCGCCCTCCGGGGTGGCGAACACGGTCATCGGCCAGCCGCCCTGACCGGTCATCGCCTGGGTGGCGGTCATGTAGACGGCGTCGACGTCGGGGCGCTCCTCCCGATCCACCTTGACCGGCACGAGCTGCTCGTTCAGCAGCCGACCGACCGTCGGGTCCTCGAATGACTCGTGCGCCATCACGTGACACCAGTGGCAGGCGCTGTAACCGATCGAAACCAGCAACGGCACGTCCCGCCGCCGCGCCTCCGCCAGCGCCTCCTCGCCCCACTCCCACCAGTCGACCGGGTTGTCGGCGTGCGCCCTGAGGTATGGCGAGAGACTGTGCGCAAGTCTGTTGGCCGTCATGCCTCTGAGTCTGCCCCTCGGCGAGTGGTGATCCACACCCGGGCAACCGGCCCGGGCAAGAGCGGCGAGACCCCTGGCGTGATGCGCCCGGTAGCGTTGACGCCTCGCCACCTCGATGGGAGCGCAGGTGACCGCCGCGCGACCAGACACACCGTCGTGGCGTACCCTCCCTACCACCTCGTGGTGGTAAGTTCCGGCGGTATGACTGCCGCGATCAAGCGAACCCTGTCCATGCGCCCCGAGGTCGACCGGATGCTCACCGCGCATGTCCAGCGGACGCCGGGGGCTAGCCTCTCGTCGACGGTGAACGCGGCGCTGATCGAGTATCTCGAGGCCGCTGCCCTGGAGGCGTACCGGCAGTGGGACGCCGACGCGGGCCCGGACGAGCGGGCGGCCCTGGACGCGTTCGCCGCCCATGAGGCAGCCGAGTCCTGGGGCGCGGAATGAGGCGTGGAAGCATCCTGCAGTACGTCGTCGGCAGTCATCGCCTGCGCGTTGTAGTCGTGACCGCGGACAGGTTCAACCCTGCGCACGGGCTGCTCGCACCGCTGCGCGAACGGGCCGCGCCGGAGCTCACGCCGGTCTTCCTCGTGCCCCTCAACCGGCAAGACTGGCCGAGCACCGCCGTCGTCGACCTGTCTCGCATCCGCTCGCTCGACCCGGATGCCGTCGCCGGGGCCGCCGGGCAGTTGAGCCAGGCCACGCTGAGGAGTCTCGCCGCAGCGGTCCGCGCGTACCTCGCCGCGACCGAGTAGGCCGGTTGACGACGCTGCGCGCAGCTCAGTACCCGATGCCGCCGCCACCGGCGCCGCTGCCCCCACCGGCGAGCAGCGCCACCAGAATGACGGCCACCACCACCACGGCCGCGCCCAGCCCGAGCAGAAGCTTCATCCGTGCGGTCATGCCGGTCCACCTTTCTCGGCTCTGACCCACCTGCCCGCCCCGGTCGGTATCTCAGTCACCATCCTCCTACCCCCGGCCGGTTCGCGCCACCGGCGCTAGACTCCCCAACATGTCTTTGGGGGTTGGGTCGGGGCCGGTTCAGATCGCCGAGCTGGCCTGATCGCCGGGTCGTCGCTGGCGCCGCTGCGGTACGCGCCGTTCCGGCTGCTGGTCGCCGGGCGTACGGTCACCATGCTGGGCAACGCGGTCGCCCCGATCGCGCTCGCGTTCGCCGTGCTCGACCTCACCGGCTCGGTGCGCGACCTCGGCCTGGTGGTAGGCGCCCGCTCCCTGGCCAACGTGCTGTTCCTGCTCGCCGGCGGGGTGATCGCGGACCGCTTCCCGCGACACCTGGTCATGGTGGCGGCCAGCGGCTCGGCCGCCGTCACCCAGGCCGTGGTCGCGACCGCGGTGCTCACCGGCACCGCCACGATCCCGCTGCTGGCAGGGCTGGCGGCGGTCAACGGGATGGTGTCCGCGTTCGCGTTCCCGGCCTCCTCGGCGCTGCTCCCGCAGACCGTGCCGGCGCAGATCCGGCAGCAGGCAAACGCGATCAGCCGGCTCGGCTTCAACGCCGGCACGATCGCCGGCGCGGCGGCCGGCGGCGTCCTGGTGGCGCTGGTCGGGCCGGGCTGGGGTCTGGCCGTGGACGCGGCCACCTTCGCGATCGCCGCGGCCTGCTTCGGGCTGGTACAGGTGCCGGACGTCCGCGACCGTACGGCCGGCCGCCAGCACGTCCTGGCCGACCTGCGGGAGGGGTGGACCGCGTTCGCCGGGCGTACCTGGCTGTGGGTCGTGGTGGTGGGCTTCCTGTTCTTCAACGCTGCCTACGCCGCCGTGCTCGGTGTCCTGGGACCGGCCGTGGCCGACCAGACGATCGGTCGCGGCGCCTGGGGCCTGGTGCTGGCGGCCCAGACCACCGGCATGGTGGTGGGCGCCGTGGTCGCGTTGCGGCTACGGGTCCGCCGGTTGCTGCTGTTCGGTGTAGTCGGCATCGGCACAGCGACGCTCCTGCCGGTCGCGTTGGCGCTCGCGCCGCAGGTCGCGGTGCTGCTGGCGGCCGCGTTCCTCGGCGGGCTCGGTATCGAACAGTTCGGCGTCGCCTGGGAGACCAGCATGCAGGAACACATCCCGGCCGATCGGCTGGCCCGGGTCTACTCGTACGACGCCCTGGGGTCGTTCGTGGCGATCCCGGCCGGCCAGGTCTCGGCCGGGCCGACCGCCCTCGCCATCGGCACCGACCCGACGCTGCTGGCCGGAGCCGGCATCCTCGCCCTGGCCGTGGTGGGCATGCTGGCAAGCCGGGAGGTACGCGGTCTGGCGCACCACCCGCCGCCGCTCACCGCGGGCCGGCGACGGCGGCCCGGCGCTCGCGCCGCGGAATGAGCACGAAGAACCACACCGTGTCCCAGAGCGCCACAAACACCAGCCCGCCCATCGCCAGCAGCAGCCCGGCCAGCAGCGAGACCTGGCCGAGCACCAGACCGAGCGCCGCCAGCACCGCCACTCCGACCAGCCGGGACCTCGGCAGGTAGGAGAGTACGACCAGCGAGAAGCCGGCGTGCCCGAGCAGGAACAGGGCGGGACCGACCAGCATGGTGGCGACCGTCGCCGGGGTCGCCGGCGCGTCCGGGTGCGCGATCGCCAGGTCGAAGGCGACCGCGCTGCCGATGATCCCGGCCACCATCGGCAGGTGCAGGTACGTGTAGCCGGACCGCCCGATCCGGCCAGGATCGGCGGCGGAGCTGATCTGCTCGCTCCCCCGCCCGGCCGTGTAGTGGAAGTAGATCCACCACATCGCCACCGATCCCAGGAACCCGGCCACGAACGCGGTGGTCCGCGCCGCCGTGAACTCGCCGGCACCGTAGGTCGAACCGGTGATCACAATGGTCTCGCCCAGCGCGACGATGATGAACAGCTGGCACCGTTCGGCGAGGTGGTCCCCGGAGATGGACCAGTCGGTGGTGGCCGAGCGGCCCAGCCGCGGCGTGGCGTACCTGGCCACCGGTCCGGCGTAGTCCACCAGCAGCGCCAGGATCCAGACCGCCACCCGGAGCCAGCCGTCGAGCAGCCCGCCGACGATCCACAGGCAGCCGGCCGCCAGGACCCAGGCGAGGATGCGCTGGAAGGTCGGCCCCAACTCGTGCCGGCGCCCGACCGCCGCCACCAGGACCGCCGTACGTCCAACCTGGAGAGCCACGTAGCTGATCGCGAACGCCAGACCGTGCGCCCCGAACGCCTGCGGGATCGCCACGGCCATCACCAGGGAGGCCAGCATGACGCCGATCAGCATGGTGCGGATGACCAGGTGGTCGGGGTTGAACCAGTTCGTAGCCCAGGTGGTGTACATCCACGCCCACCACACCGCGAGCAGCAGGATCGTCGTGTGCCCGAGCCCGGCGAGAGTCAGGTCGTCCAGCAGCCCGTGCGCCAGCTGGGTCACCGCGAACACGTAGACGAGGTCGAAGAACAGCTCGAACGACAGCACCGGCGTACGGCCGGTGCCGCGCGAGCGCAGCAGCGTGGTGGTACTCGCCATCGGGGCTCGGCTCCCTGTCAGCTCGGGTCGACGGCGTCAACATACGCCAGCCCGACCGGAGCCGGCGAGAGCACCGCCGGACCGGTCAGGTGGCGGCGCTGTCCCGGCCCAGGTGGACCACGCTGCCGCGGGTGGCCGCCGCCGACATCCGGTGCAGGGTCTCCCCGATCCGGTCCACCGAGGTCGGGGTGGCCAGGTGGAAGCCCTGCCCGGTGGTGCACCCGAGCCCGGTCAGCATCTGCCGCTGGGCGGCGGTCTCCACGCCCTCGGCCACCACCCGCATCCCCAGCTCCCGGCCGAGCTCCACGGTGGTCCGCACGATCGCGGCGGCCTCGGTCGAGCTGGCCATCCGGGTCACGAACGACCCGTCCACCTTCACCTCGTCCAGCCGTACCCGGGTCAGGAAGGTCAGCGACGCGAACCCGGTCCCGAAGTCGTCCACGGCCAGCCGTACCCCCAACGCCCGCAGGCTGATCAGGGCCTCGTCGATGCCGGGCAGGTCGCTGGTCACCACGGTCTCGGTGATCTCCAACACCAGCCGGCGGCCGGGCAGCTTGTGCTTGCGCAACAGCGCCGCCACCGCCCGCGGCAACCGGGGGTCGAGCAGGCTGCGGGCGGACAGGTTCACGGCGACCGGCACCGCCGGCCCCCGCTTTGCCCACCGGGCCGCGGCGGCCAGCGCCTTGTCGATGACGTACTCGGTGAACGCGCCCAGCAGGTCGCTGTTCTCGACTGCCCGAACGAACTGGGCCGGCGGCAGCAGGCCGCGCCGCGGGTGCTGCCATCTGACCAGCGCCTCCACGCTGGTCGGGTCGCCGGTGGTCAGGTCGACCACCGGCTGCAGCACCAGCAGCAGCTCGTCGTCGCGGTCCAGCGCCCCGCGCAGCTCCGCCAGCAGCGCCGGCCGGTCCGAGCTGCCGTCGTCCTGGGTCACGTCGTACCAGGCGACCGTCCCACCGCCGCGCTTGGCCTGGCGCAGCGCGGCGTCCGCCCGGCGGAGCAGCTCGGCCACGTCCGCGGTGCCGGCCGGCGCCACCACCACCCCGACCGACGCCTCGATCGAGACCGGCAGCCCGCGGATGGTCGCCTCCTCGGCCAGCAGCGAGACCAGCTCCCGACCCCGGCCGACCGCCCGCCGCTGCAGCCCGTCGGCCGGCCCGGCCGCCATGGTGAGCTGCTTGGATCCGGTCACCAGCACTGCGAACTCGTCGCCGCCGAGCCGCCCCAGCAGCTCACCCGGACCGGTCGCCGCCCGCAGCCGCTGGGCGGTCACGGTCAGCACCTCGTCCCCGGCGGCGTGGCCGAGCGTGTCGTTGATCTCCCGGAAGTGGTCGACGTCCACCAGCAGCAGCGCCACCGGTTCGGCGTGCGGCACCAGCTGCACCGCGGTCTCGCCGCGGGCCAGCAGGGCGGCCCGGTTCAGCAGCCCGGTCAGCGGGTCGTGCTGGGCCTCGTGGACGGAGCGGGCGAGCAGCCGGTGCAGCTCCTCGTGGGTGGCCGTGTCGTGCAGCGCCGCGGCGAGCGCATCCGCGTACGACTGGAGCGCCGACAGCTCGCCGTCGCCCGGCCCGCCCGGCTCCGGGAAGTGCACCCGCAGCCGCCCGATCTCGCCCTCGCCGACCAACAGCGGGGCCACGCTGCCGGGCAGCTTGCCGGCCGGCGGTGGGGTGCCGGGCTGGACCGTGCCGGTCTGGTCCCCCCACCAGACCCGGCGGGGGTCGTCCGGCGGGCCCAGCTCCAGCTCGGCCTGGCCGACCGCGAACACCTCCACCGCACCGCGGACCCCGGCTACCGCCACCGACTCCTCGTCCGGCCGGTTCAGCGACTGGTTCGCCACCGCCAGGGCGGACCACATCCGCCGCCGCTCGGCACCGCGCACCCGGAACGCGTTCGTGCGGTGGAGCAGCCACAGTACCACCGGCAGCAGCAGCAGCCAGCGGGCGTCGGCGTGCGCCAGCGCCACCGCGGTCAGACCGATCGCCATGCTGCCGACCGCCATCGGCAGCTTGTAGCGCAGCAGCCGCTGCAGCAGCGTCCGCGCCGGGGTACGGCTGCGCAGCAGCGAGAACAGCGGCACGGTGAGGATGCTGACCAGCAGGTAGACGGCTGCCGCGGTGATCAGCCCGACGGTCACGCCGGGGCTGAGCGCGGCGTCGTACGGGTCGGCGATCGCCCGGCTGGCCGCGGCACCGGCACCGCCGGCGACGGTCAGCCCGGCGACCACCTCCAGCACCCGGGCGGGCGGGCTGGGCTGCCCGCCGAGCCACCGCAGGCCGGCGCCGATCAGGTAGCCCGCCACCACCACCGGTGGGACCCACCCGGCCGGCACCAGGAACAGGGCGATGATCAGGGCCGCCTCGCCCCACGCCAGCGAGAAGAGCGTGATGCCGAGCCGGAACCGTTGGCGCAGCAGCTGCGCCACCGCCGTCACCCCGACGGCCAACGCCAGCCGCCACATCGGCGGGGGCTCCGGGGCCACCAGCGGCCCACCAAGCACCAGCACCAGCGCCGCCGTCAGGAGCAGACTCCTGACGAACGTCACGACCCTCCCTCCGTGACCGGGCCGGGGGGACCTGGCGCGGGCGCCTCCCGCCCGCTCATTCAGGAAGAGTAGGCCATCCGGCCCGGTATCGATAGGGCCGTTCGGATGAATCAGCTGGTTCGACGCCGCGGGTTCGGCCCCGGGTCGGCGCCACCGTCCGGGAGCCCGTCCGGGCGGTCCGGGGACCCGTCCGGGCCGTCCCGGCGGTCCGGGAAGCCGTCCGGGAACCGGTTTCGGAGCCGCCGGATCCGGGCGTTCATGTTCCTGATCAGCAGCACCGTGGTCACCGCCAGCGCGAGGACGATGAACGCGCCGACCGGGCCGGCCAGGCTCCCGGACCGGGTGTCGCCGAAGTAGTTCTGGGCCAGCTCCGAAAGCTCCACCCCACCACCGTAACCCCCACCACCGTCACCCCGGGCCGGCCTACCCGGCGGCGGCGACCGTCTCCCGGACCCCGGCGAACAGGTCGTCCTCACCCGGGCCGATCTCCCCTACCGACGAGCGGACCAACTGGTAGTCCTCGGTCGGCCAGACCCGCTGCTGGATGTCCATCGGCACGTGGAACCAGCGGCCGTCCGGGTCGACCTGGGTGGCGTGCGCCCGCAGCGCGTCGTCCCGCACCGAGAACCACTCCGCGCACGGCACCCGGGTGGTCACCAGGTGACTGTGGTCGCGGATGCGGGTGCCGTCCCACCTGTCCAGCCACTCCCCGTACGGCGAGTCGAGACCGGCCGCCACCAGCGCCTCGTGCAGCGCGGTGACCCGGGCCCTGGTGAAGGTCATGTGGTAGTAGAGCTTCGGCGGCTGCCACGCCTCGCCGGCCTGCGGATAGCGCTCCGGGTCGCCGGCCGCCTCGAACGCGGCCACCGACACCTTGTGGCACATGATGTGGTCCGGGTGCGGGTAGCCGCCGGTCTCGTCGTAGGTGGTGATCACGTGCGGCCGGAACTCGCGGATCACCTTCACCAGCGGTTCGGCGGCCCGGTCCACGTCCTGCAGCGCGAAGCAGCTCTCCGGCAGCGGCGGCAGCGGGTCGCCCTCCGGCAGCCCGGAGTCGACGAAGCCCAGCCAGGCCTGTTCGACCCCGAGGATGGCCCGGGCCGTGGCCATCTCCTGGCGGCGGATCTCGGTGATGTTGTCCCACACGTCGGGGCGGTCCAGCTTCGGGTTGAGCACGCTGCCGCGCTCCCCACCGGTGCAGGTGACCACCAGCACCGCGACGCCCTCGTCCACGTACCGGGCCATCGTCGCGGCACCCTTGCTGGACTCGTCGTCGGGGTGCGCATGGACCGCCATCAGGCGAAGCTGCTCGGTCAAGGTCTCTCCCGGTCGGCTCGTAGGATGTGACTATTCTGCCCACCCCTCTCTGACAACCGCTCTGGGCGGAGGTACGTTGCCGCCGTGACCGAGACAAACGCCACACCACCAGTTGATGGTTTTCCACCCGGGCGGTACGGGCGGCGCCGCGAGCCGGGTCGCGGTACCCGGTGGGCCCGGGTGGCGATGCTGGCCGCGCTGCTCCTGGCCGTGGTGGCGGTCGGGACCGTCTCGGCGGTGGTGTTCACCCGGCAGTACGGTCCCGGGCGGGACTACCACCCCACCGTGGAGCGGTTCTACGACGTCACCGACTCGCAGGTGGTGGTGGAGTTCACGGTCCGGGTGCCGGCCGCCCAGACCGCGGTCTGCGCGGTCCGCGCCCGGGCCGGGCACGGCGGCGAGGTGGGGCGGGAGGAGATCCGGGTCACGCCGGATCCGGAGGCCGCCCGTACCCGGGTGGTGCACCGGTTGGCGACCACCCAGCGGCCGGTCACCGGCGAGGTCCAGCGCTGCTGGCGGGCTCCGGCCCGGTGAACGGCGCCCCCAGCCAGTACCGCGCGGCTGGTAACTTGGAGGTTTGGCCATCGACCAGGAACATCGACCAGGAACGCTGCCCGACGAGGAGATGTCTGTGTCCACAGATCGCGAGACGCCGGTCACCTGGCTGTCCCAGGACGGACACGACCGGCTCCAGGCCGAGCTGACCGCGCTCATCGCCAACCGCCCGACCGTCGCCACCGAGATCAACGCCCGGCGGGAAGAGGGCGACCTGCGGGAGAACGGCGGCTACCACGCCGCCAAGGAGGAGCAGGGCAAGCAGGAGGCCCGGATCCGGGTCCTACAGGACCTGCTGCGGACAGCCCGGGTGGGCGCGGCCCCGGACAGCGGCACGGTGGCGCCGGGCACAGTGGTCACGGTCCACTTCGACGAGGACACCGACGACACCGAGACGTTCCTGCTCGGCTCCCGCGAGATCGCCACCACCACCGAGCTGACCGTCTACAGCCCGGAGTCGGCGCTCGGGCATGCGATCCTGGGTGCCCGGCCGGGACAGACCGTCACCTACACCGCCCCGAGCGGGGCCGACATCAAGGTCACGGTCACCCAGCTGGAGCCGTACGCGGGTTGATCGGCCTCAAAGGCTGAACGCCACCTGGTAGCCGGACGACCGGAGCGCCGCCACCAGCGTGTCCGCGTGCCCCGCGCCCCGGGTCTCGACCGACAGGGCGATCTCCACCTCCCCGATCCGCAGCCGCGGGTCGTGCCGCTCGTGGACCACGTCGACCACGTTCGCCCCGTACTCGGCGATCTGGCTCAGCAGCGCGGCCAGCCGGCCCGGCCGGTCCACGCAGCGCACCGTGAAACGCAGGAACCGGCTGGCGGCGGACAGGCCGTGCTCGATCACCCGCAGCATCAGCAGCGGGTCGATGTTGCCGCCGGACAGCACCGCCACCACCGGAGTCGGGACGGTCACCGCGCCGGCCAGCAGCGCGGCCACCCCTACCCCGCCGGCCGGCTCCACCACCAGCTTGATCCGCTCCAGCAGCATCAGCAGCGCCCGGGAGATGTCCTCGTCGCTGACCGTCACGACCTCGTCGACCAGCTTGCTCACGTGGGCGTAGGTCAGCTCACCCGGCCGGCCGACCGCGATCCCGTCCGCGATGGTCGCGTACGAGGGCAGCCGGACCGGGTGACCGGCGGCCAGTGACGGCGGGAAGCAGGCCGCCTCGGCGGCCTGCACCCCGACCACCCGGACCTGCGGGCGGGCCGCCTTCACGGTGGCGGCGATCCCGGAGATCAGCCCACCCCCGCCCACTCCGGCGATGATGGTGGCCACGTCCGGGCACTGTTCCAGGATCTCCAGGGCGAGCGTGCCCTGCCCGGCGATGATGTCCGGGTGGTCGAACGGGTGGATGAACACCGCCCCGGTCCGCTCGGCGTGCTCCTGCGCGGCGACCAGCGCCTCGTCCACCGTGTCGCCGACCAGCTCGACCCCCGCCCCGTACCCGCGGGTGGCCGCCACCTTCGGCAGCGGCGCGCCCACCGGCATGTAGACGGTGGCCGCCGTGCCGCACAGCCGGGCGGCCAGCGCCACCCCCTGGGCGTGGTTGCCGGCGCTGGCCGCCACCACCCCCCGGCGGCGTTCCGGCTCCGGCAGGCGGGAGATCCGCACGTACGCGCCGCGCACCTTGAAGGAGCCGGCGCGCTGCAGGTTCTCGCATTTCAGGTACGCGGGACCGGACAGCGCGGCGGTCAGCGGGCGGCAGGGTTCCAGCGGCGTGACTCGGGTGACGCCGGCGAGGATCTCGCGGGCGTGGTCGACGTCCGCGAGCGTGACGAGCTGGGTCATGCCTTGATCGTGCCACTGTGATACCAGGCCCGGCCGCTTGACCGCGGGCTACGCTCCGCTACACCCGCTGGCGGCCGCCGCCGCGGCGCCGACGTCAGCCGTTCGGCGCGGGCAGGTCCGGGGGGTGGCGGGGCCAGGGGGCGGCCTGCTCCAGCTGGCCGGCGACCGCCAGCAGCAGCCGCTCCGCCCCGGGCGGGCCGACCAGCTGGACCGCCACCGGCAGACGGCCGGGCCCAGCGTCACGGCGGCTCCCGACCGGGACCACGATCGCCGGCAGCCCGGCGATGTTCCACGGCGCCGCGTACGGGGCGTACCGGAGGTTCGAGGTCAGGTTGGCCCGCCACGGCCGGTCCGACCACCGCTGCGCCAGCGGCGGGGCGGCCGCCAGCGCCGGGGTCAGCAGCAGGTCGTAGGAGTCGAGGAAAGCCAGGCACTGGTCCCGCCAGCGCTGCCGGTCGGTGTCCCGCACCAGCCCGCGCCGCCAGGCCCACCGGCCCAGCGCGAGGTGCCGGCGGGTACGCGGTTGCAGGGCGGCCCGGTCGAGCCCGGCCCACTCGGCGTCCCGGTAGGCGGCCGCGAACCAGGTCGCCATGCCGCGCAGCCCCAGCCAGGTCGGGTAGGTCGGGTCGGCCCGGACCGTGTCGTGCCCGGCGGCCACCAGCAGCCGGGCGGCGGTGGCCAGCGCCCCCCGGTTCGCCCGGTCCGCGCGTACCCCCTGCACCGGGCAGCGCAACGAGACGGCGATCCGCAGCCGGGACGGCTCGGTCAGCTTGCCCGCCTGCTGCCCGGCCAGGACCGCGAAGCCGACCAGCGCGTCGGCGACCGTGGTGGCCAGGATGCCGTGCTCGGTCAGGCCGAACCAGTCCTCGGCCCCGAGCTGGCACGGCACCACCCCACGCCCCGGCTTCAGGCCGACCAGCCCGCAGCAGGCGGCCGGAATCCGGATCGAGCCGAGCCCGTCGTTGCCGTGCGCGATCGGCACCAGACCGGCCGCCACCGCCGCGGCCGCCCCGCCGGAGGAGCCGCCCGGGGTCCGGTCGGGCAGCCACGGGTTGCGGGTGATCGCGGTCGGGTCGTCGGTGGTGCCCCAGAGCCCCAGCTCCGGCATCCGGGTGGTGCCGACCACCACCGCCCCGGCCCCGCGGAGCCGCCGCACCACCTCGTGGTCGGAGTCGGCGACCGGGCCGCGGGCGGCCGCCGAGCCGCGCCAGGTCGGCAGCCCGGCCACCGGAGTGTTCTCCTTGACCGCCACCGGCACCCCGGCCAGCGTGGCGCCGGCCAGGTCCTCCTGCTGGTCGACCTGCTCGGCCTCGGCCGGGGCCTCGCCCTCCCGCACCGTCCGGAACGCGCCGACCCGGTCGTGCGCCCGGATGTGGTCCAGGTAGTCGGCCACCACCTGGGTGGCCGTGACCTCTCCGCGGCGTACCGCCCGGGCGATCTCCTTCGCGGTCGCACCGATCATGGCTACTCCGTCCGCAGTGCCTGCTCCAGGTCGGCGATCAGGTCGGTGGCTGTTTCGATCCCGACCGACAGTCGCACGAGGTCGCCCGGGACTTCAAGCGGGGAGTTTGCCGCCGACGCGTGGGTCATCCGGCCCGGATGCTCGATCAGCGACTCCACGCCGCCCAGCGACTCGGCGAGCAGGAACAGCTCGGCCCGGTCGCAGACCGCCACCGCGGCCGGCTCACCGCCGGCGGTGCGGAACGAGATCATCCCGCCGAACCGTCGCATCTGGCCGGCGGCCACCTTGTGCCCGGGATGCTCTGGCAGCCCGGGATAGCGGACCTCCGCGACCGCCGGGTGCTGCAGCAGGAACTCGACGATCCGCTCCGCGTTGTCGCAGTGCCGGTCCATCCGTACGCCGAGGGTCTTGACTCCGCGCAGGGTCAGCCAGGCGTCGAACGGGCCGCCCACGCCGCCCATCGCGTTCTGGTGGTACGCGATCTCGTCGGCCAGCCCGGCGTCCCGGACCACCAGCGCACCGCCCACCACATCGGAGTGTCCACCGAGGTACTTGGTGGTGGAGTGGACCACCACGTCGGCGCCGTGGGCGATCGGCTGCTGCAGGTATGGCGAGGCGAAGGTGTTGTCGACCACCAGCAGGGCGTCGTGGTGGTGCGCGAGGCTGGCCAGCGCACCGAGGTCGGCGATCCCGAGCAGCGGGTTGGTCGGGGTCTCCACCCAGACCAGCTTGGTGCGCGGGGTGAGCGCCGCCCGGACCGCGTCCGGGTCCGACACCGGGGCGACCGACCAGTCCAGACCCCAGCGCTGGAGCACCTTCGCGAACAGCCGGTAGGTCCCGCCGTACGCGTCGTCCGGGATCACCACGTGGTCGCCGGGCGCGCAGACCGCGCGTACCAGGGTGTCCTCGGCCGCCATGCCGCTGGCGAACGCCAGCCCCCGGACGCCGCCCTCCAGCGCGGCCAGGCACTCCTGCAGGGCGTCCCGGGTGGGGTTGGCCGAGCGGCTGTACTCGTACCCCAGCCGGGGCTGCGCCACCGCCTCCTGCGCGTAGGTGGAGGTCAGGTAGAGCGGCGGGATCACCGCCCCGGTACGCGGGTCCGGCGCCTGCCCGGCGTGGATCGCCCGGGTCTCGAAACCATGGCTCATAGGGCTCATGGGGTGAGGCTAGTCCCCGTTACAGTGGCCCGGTGACCGGCTGCCTGTTCTGCGCGATCGTGGCGGGCGAGACGCCCGGGTTCGTGGTTCTGGACACGCCCCGGGCGGTGGGCTTCCTGGACACCCGGCCGGTGTTCAAGGGGCACGTGCTGGTAGTGCCGCGCTCGCACGTGGACACGCTGACCGACCTGCCGGGCGAGGCGGTCGGCCCGTTCTTCGGCGAGGTGCAGCGGGTGGCGGCGGCGGTGCCGGCCGGGCTGGGCTCCGGGGGGACGTTCGTGGCGATCAACAACCGGGTGTCGCAGTCGGTCCCGCACCTGCACGTCCACGTCATCCCGCGGACCAAGGGGGACGGCCTGCGCGGCTTCCTCTGGCCGCGCCACAAGTACGCGGACGACGCCGAGGCGCAGTCCTACCGAGACCGGATCGCCGCCGCCCTGCCCATCTAACCGAGCGCTATCGTGGAACGCATGTTCCTGCGCGGGAAAAACGCGACTCTGCCGGGGCCGGGCGAGGCGCTGGCCGGCCGGTCGACCGAGCTGCCGGTGCCGGTGCCGGAGTGGCACGAGGCGCTCGGCACCCCGCTGCGCGGCCCGTGGCCGGCCGGCACGGAGATCGCGGTGTTCGGGATGGGCTGCTTCTGGGGCGCCGAGCGGCTGTTCTGGAAGCTGGACGGGGTCCACTCCACGGCGGCCGGCTACGCCGGCGGGCTCACCCCGAACCCGACCTACCAGGAGGTGTGCACCGGCCGGACCGGGCACGCCGAGGTGGTACAGGTCGTGTTCGACCCCACGACCGTCTCGTACCAGCAGCTGTTGAAGGTGTTCTGGGAGAACCACGACCCGACCCAGGGGATGCGGCAGGGCAACGACGTGGGTACGCAGTACCGGTCGGCGATCTACGCCACGACCGACGGGCAGCTCACCACCGCGCAGGCCTCCCGGGACGCGTTCGCTCCAGTGGCCACGGCGGCCGGCTACGGCGAGATCACCACCGAGATCGGGAAGCTGGACCGGTTCTACTACGCCGAGGACTACCACCAGCAGTATCTGGAGAAGAACCCCGGCGGCTACTGCAACATCGGTCCGAACGGCCTGAGCTGCCCGGTCGGCATCGCCAGCACCTCCGACTGAAGCTGCCCCTGGGCGGCGAAGGCTGCCGCCGCGCCGACGCTGGTGTTCCGTCCGGCAGGGAGGCAGACTGTACGTGTGAACGCGCGCGATGTGCTGCACCGCTTGGTCGATGACCTGGACGACGGTGATGCTCTACTCTTCGCTTCGGCGGCTTCCGGTCCTACCGGCAGTCGCATGCAGACGGAGGAGAAGGCCGATCTTGTCCGGTCCGAGTCGGAACGTCTACTCACGGCGGCCCAGGCGAGCATCCTGCAGCGGGCGGCGGACTCGGGCATATGGCCCGAACAGGCACAGACCGCTCTGCGCGAGTGGCTAGCCAAGCTGCGGCAGGACCCCCGACGATTTGCTGTGCTCTCGCTCATCTTCGTCACCGGGCCCCCCCAGGATGTGCGGGAACGGATCGCCGCCACTCTCGCCTCCTGGCAGCGAGACCTGGCAAGCTCGGAGCGCACAAGAGCTGACCGAGCACGAATCGTGGCTGACGCGCTCGGGTCCGTGCGGGCGGAAGGGTTGGAGCCGAGCACCGAGACTCGCCAGCAGGCTGCCAGATACGAGGCTGGACAGACCTCAGCCGACGAGGTCTACGCCGAAGCGCTCGGTCGAGCACGCGGCCTGACCAGGCAATGACGCAGAGTTCGGAGAGCCCAGATCCATATATAGACCCGCACACCGGCATACTGCGAAACCTGTTGGGCATCACAGACTCTGCAATGCTTGCGCAGGCTGAGGCCGACCTGACTTTCGCGAAGTCGATCTGGCTAGCGGATAATCCGATTCCGGGACGTTGCGATCTCCCGCATCTTCAAGCGTTCCATCGCGTGCTCTTCGGCGATGTTTACGACTGGGCCGGGGAGCTACGTACTGTCGCCATTTCCCGGACCGAGCTGTTCTGCCTACCGCAGCACATCGAAACCTTCGCCACCGAGGTCTTCACCGCACTCAATGACGAGGACCACCTCCAAGGACTTGCCCGCACACGGTTCGTTGACCGCCCCGCCCACCACCTTGGTGAGGTGAACGCCCTCCACCCGTTCCGGGAGGGCAACGGATGAGCGCAACGTGCCTTCTTCAGTCAGTTAGCCCGCGAGGCGGGCTGGCGCCTACGGTGGGTACACGTAGACCGCAGCGAGAATGACACCGCCAGCCAAGCCAACCTTGCTGGAGATCCGGGCCCACTACGAAAACTGGTCGACGGAATCGTTGAGCGATCGTAGCGATCGTTGTATCAAGATTGACGTCGCGCCGGCGACGGTAGACGGAGCCGGACGGGGAGTCGGTGATCCGACACGACGCCCAACCGGACGGTGGATGTCGGGTGACCGGGACGCGACCACAGTGCGAGCATGACCGACCAGTCGCACGGCACTCCGTGGCGCGGACAGCGTCGCGTACCCCCATCGCCAGACGCCACCACGGAGCTTCCGCCCGTGACCGGCTTACGTTCCTGGTGGGCCCGCCTCAACCCGGCGCCCCGGGCGCTCCTGATCGTCGCCGCCGTGGCGCTGCCGTTGTTGCTGTTCTGTGGCGGGCTCGCGGCGCTCGGCGCGATCGGCGACGACGACCCGGCCGAGCGGGCCGCACCAGGTCCGTCCACATCGGCCACCGGGCAGCGGGCGACCGCCACCGCCGCCCCGACCACCCGGCGCCCGACGGTCGTCACCCGGACCGTCACCGAGACCGAGGAGATCCCGTTCGAGGAGACCACGGTGGAGGACTCCTCGGCGCCCGAGGGCACCGAGGAGGTGCGTACCGAAGGAACCGTGGGCGAGCGCACGATCACGTACGAGGTGACGCTCACCGACGGCGTCGAGACCGGCAAGCGGCGGGTGGACACGGATGTCACCCGGGACCCGGTCGACCGGGTGGTGGTGGTCGGTACGAAGCCGGCCGAGCCCGAGCCGCCGGTGGAGGAAGAGGAAGCGGAGTCGGACTGCCACCCCGGCTACACCGGCGCCTGCGTGCCGTTCGCCAGCGACGTCGACTGCGCGGGCGGCAGCGGCGACGGCCCCGCGTATGTCCGCGGGCCGGTGCGGATCGTCGGGGATGACGAGTACGACCTGGATCGGGACGGCGACGGGGTGGCCTGCGAACGGTGACCGGCTCCGCCGGCCGGTAAACCCGTTGCCGGGGGGCAGAACCCTCCGTAACGTCGAGGCTCCGCCATGTCTGCCTCCCGTGATACACGCCGCCTCGTCCTGCGCCAGCTCTGGCCCGGCCGGGCGGGCGCGGCTGCGCTGGCCGGGGCAATCCTGGCCGCCACCGGGCTGCCGCTGCTGGCGCCCCAGCTCACCCGCCGGTTCGTAGACGGCGCGATCGGCGGGGACGACACCGCCGCCCTCACCCTGATCGCGCTGGGCTATCTCGGGCTGGCGGTCTCCGGCCAGTTCGCCCGGATGCTGACCGCCTGGCTGGCCAGCCGGCTGGCGTGGGACGGCACCAACCGGCTCCGGGAGAGCCTGGCCGAGCACGCGCTGAGCCTGGACATGGACTACCACGGGCAGCGCACCCCGGGCGAGATGATCGAGCGGGTGGACGGCGACGTGGTCGCGCTGGCCGAGTTCGTGGTGGCGTTCCTGCTCGACATCGTCGTCAGCCTGCTGCTGCTGCTCGGGGTGCTGGTGGTCGTGCTCACCGTCGACGTGCGGATCGGCGGGGTGCTGGCCGCGTACTGCGGGCTGATCTGGTTCGGGATGGTCCGGGCGCAGCGGCTGGCGGTGCCGGCCGCGACCCGGGTGCGGGAGCGGTACGCGGCGCTGTTCGGCAACCTGGAGGAGCGGCTGGCCGGGGCCGAGGACATCCGGGCGAACGGGGCCGGCCACCACGTGGTGAACCGGTTCCACCAGGCCAGCGCCGGCCTCTACCGGTCCGACCTGCGGGCCGAGCGGATCGGCGGCGGGCTGTTCGCCATCACCACGGTCGCGTTCGCCGCCGGCACCGCGATCGTGCTCGGCCTGGCCGCCTGGACCCAGCAGGCCGGCACGTTGACGATCGGGACCGCGGTGCTGCTGTTCCAGTACACCCAGATGGTGCGCGCCCCGATCGAGCGGCTGATCGACCAGCTCAAGCAGTATCAGCGGGCGCTGGCCGGGATGGCCCGGATCGGTGACCTGCTCTCACAGCGGCGCACCATGACCGAGCCGGCCCGGCCGCTGCCGCTGCCGCCGTCCGGCCCGCTCGGCCTGGAGCTGGCCGGGGTCGGCTTCGCCTACCCGGACGACGGCGAGCGGGTGCTGGCCGGCGTCGACCTGCGGCTGCCGCCCGGGCAGACGCTCGGCCTGGTCGGCCGCACCGGCAGCGGCAAGACCACGATCGCCCGGATGGCGTTGCGGCTCTACGACCCCACCGAAGGAACGGTACGGGTGGGCGGGGTGGACCTGCGCGACACCGACCCGGCGCAGCGCCGCCACCGGATCTGTGCGGTCACTCAGGACGTGCAGCTGTTCGCGGCGACGGTCCGCGACAACCTGACCCTGTTCCGGCCCGAGCTGGCCGACGCCTTGTCCGGGGGCGGAGCGACCGGCGGGGCCGGAGCGCAGCCGACGGACTTGGCGGCAGACGACCGGCTGCGGGCGGTGCTGGTGGAGGTCGGGCTGGGTGGCTGGTTCGCCACCCTCCCGGAGGGGCTGGACACCACGCTCGGCCAGCACGGTGCCGGGATCTCGGCCGGCGAGGGGCAGCTGCTCGCGTTCGCCCGGGCGTTTCTGACCGACCCGGGGCTGGTGGTGCTGGACGAGGCGTCCAGCCGGCTGGACCCGGCCACCGAGCAGCGGATCGAGGCCGCGATCGACCGGCTGCTGGCCGACCGGACCGCGGTGCTGATCGCGCACCGGCTCTCCTCGCTGTCTAAGGTGGACCAGATCGCGGTGGTCGAGGACGGCCGGGTGGTCGAGTACGGGCTGCGGGCCGAGCTGGCCGCCGACCCGGGCAGCCGGTTCGCGTATCTGCTGGACGCGGCGGGGGTGGCCCGATGAGCCCGGTTTCCGGTTCGGCTCGCAAGCGGCGCCGAACTCCAGTATGGCTGGTCGCCGGCCGGCTGGTGCGGGTCAGCCTGGGCCGCTACCTGTGGGGCGGGGTGCTGTGGTCGCTGTTCTTCATCATCCCGATCCTCACCGGGTTGGTCCTGAAGGGACTGTTCGACCTGCTCAGCGGCGCCCGGGTGGCCGGCCTGGACGCGGCGCTGTGGCTGTGTGCGGCGTTCGTGGCGGTGGAGGCGACCCGCGGGGCGGTGTTCTGGACCGCGCTGAACTTCTGGCCGTACTGGTGGAACGGGGCCGAGACCACACTGCGCGCGAACACCCTGCGCTCGGTGCTCACCGCCCGCGGGCCGGCCGCCAGCCGGCTGCCGCACTCGTCCGGCGAGGCGGTCGCCCGGTTCCGCGACGACGTACGCGACCTGGTGGTGCTCACCGACAACCTGGTCGACCTGACCGGGGCACTGGTGTTCACCGGCGCCGCGTTCGCCATCATGGCCTCGATCGACCCGGTGATCACCGTGGTGCTGGTGCTGCCGCTGCTGGCCGTGCTGGTCATGAACCGGTTCCTCAGCGCGGTGATCCGGCGGGTGCACTCCCGGGCCCGACAGCTCGGCGCGGTCGTCACCGCCTACATCGGAGAGATGTTCGCCGGGGTGCTGGCGATCAAGACGTCCGGCGCCGAGGCGGCGGCGCTGGCCCGGCTGCGCGAGCACAACCGCCGCCGCCGCAAGGCCGCGGTCGCCGACCGGCTGGCGATGGACATGGTGGACACGGTCACCGGCGCGTCAGTCGAGCTGAGCATCGGGCTGGTGCTGCTGCTGTCGGCGGCGGCGATGCGGCGCGGCGACTTCACGGTCGGGGACCTGGCGCTGTTCACCAGCTACGTGGGCTGGCTGACGCTGCTGCCCCGGTTCCTGGGCCGGATGCTCTACCGGGTGCCGCAGGGCGCGGTCGCCACCGAGCGGCTGACCCGGCTGATGGCCCCGTACGAGGACGCCGACCACCTGTCCCGCCGGACCGGGGTGTGGCTGACCGCCGACCCGCCGCCGGCGCTGACCCGGGTCCCGGAGCGGACCGACCCGCTGCGGGTGCTGGAGGCGCGCGGGCTGACCGTCCGGTACGGGGTGGACGGTCGGGGTCTGCACGCGGTGGACCTGCGGCTGGAGCGGGGCACCTTCACGGTGGTCACGGGCGCGGTCGGGGCCGGGAAGACCACCCTGGTACGCGCGCTGTTGGGGCTGCTGCCGGCGACCGCCGGGACGGTGCGCTGGAACGGGCGGGTGGTCGACGATCCGGGGACGTTTCTGGTGCCGGATCGGGTCGCGTACGCCGGCCAGGTGCCCCGGCTGTTCTCGGAGTCGCTGCGGGAGAACTTGCTGCTCGGCTGGCCGGCCGGGGCCGATGAGCTGACCCGGGCGCTGGAGCTGGCCACGTTCGAGCAGGACCTGGCCGGGATGCCGGACGGGCTGGACACGCTGGTCGGCCCCCGGGGAGTGCGGCTGTCCGGTGGGCAGGTGCAGCGCGCCACCGCCGCCCGGGCGCTGGTCCGGTCGCCGGACCTGCTGGTGGTCGACGACCTGTCGTCGGCGCTGGACGTGGAGACCGAGCAGCTGCTCTGGGAACGGATCGCCGGCGCGGCCCGGGACGGGCAGGGGCCGGCGACCCTGCTGGTGATCTCGCACCGCCGGGCGGCGCTGGAGCGGGCCGACCAGGTGGTGGTGCTGGACCGCGGGCAGGTGGTCGGCACCGGGCCACTGACCGAGCTGCTGCGGACCTGCCCGGAGATGCGGCGGCTGTGGAGCGAGGAGCTGGTGGTGGAGGCCGAGGAGCAGGCCCCGCGACCCACCCACTGAACCCGCGCCGCCAGCCGGGTGGTGGCCCGGCCGCCCGATGGCCCGGCCGCCCGGCAGCCCGCCCGGCAGCCCGGTAGCCTGGCAGCCGTGGCCGCCGAACCTACCGGGCACGACACCGCCGGCACGACCGACGAGCGGCTGCTCGCGCTGTACCGGTGGATGCGGACGATCGCCGTGGTCGGCGCCTCGGCGGATCCGCGGAAGCCGGCCCACGCGATCCCGGCCTACCTGCAGTCGCAGGGGTTCCGGATCATCCCGGTCAACCCGCGCGGCGGCGAGCTGTTCGGCGAGCGGGCGTACCGGTCGCTGGCCGAGGTGGACGTGCCAATCGATGTGGTGGACGTGTTCCGGCCGCCGGCGGAGGCCGAGCAGGTGGCCCGGGACACGGTGGCCAGCGGCGCCCCGGTGCTGTGGTTCCAGCCCGGCACCGAGACCGCGGCGGCGGTGCGGCTGGCCACCGAGGCGGGAGTGACCGTGGTCACCGGGCACTGCCTGGGCGAGGCGCACGGCCGGCTCGGGCTCGGCCCCGGTCCGCCGCCTCCCGCCCGTCCGGGACACCCCGCCGCGCCGATATCCCCTTGATCGATGCTGAGGGACCGGCTAAGTTGGTGGGCGACACGGGAGAGGAGGTGGTCCAAAGTTGTGTAGCTGTAGGACTCGTGAGGTGACTGTCCGCTAGTCGCCGATCTCTCGGACTCCTGGCAACTGGTTCCTGATCCGCGGTCCGTCGTGGCTGGGTTCAGGGTGCGACGCCGAGCCGTCTGTCGGTGACGCGGCGAATACCAGACAGTTACCCGACCCCCGGGGCGTCGGACTCAGTCCATCCGGCGCCGCGCACCAGCAACGTGCGCGGAACCCCGGGGGTTGCTCATGCCCGCCGCCCGGCTCGGCCGGAACTCTGCAGCTCAGGTCAGCTCAGGTCAGGTTGTTGGCGGCGAGGGTACGCGACCGCAGCAACGGCGGGGAGCTGGACGATCGCGTACCCTCGGCCGCCGTACCCACCTGAACCCGGGGGGAACGTGCCCGGCGGTACCCGGGCAACCGGCTGGTGGAGGTCAACCGGCCGGGTGGGCTCGGGTGGGCGGTGCGGGCGCCCCGGGCTGGCGAGGCACCGGGGCGGCACCGCGGTTAGAAAGCATCAGTCGAACAACCCGCCGTTGAACCGCGGCCGGCCGGAGGGCCGGTCGGCGCCAGACCGGTCGGCGCGGGCCTTCCCGGTCCCCCAGCCCGGAAGCGACCGCACCCCGTTCAGGTCGTGCCGGGCGGTCCACGACTCGCGCCATGGTCGGCGGGAGGCCGCCTCGGCCCGCTCGGCCAGCCGCCGGGGCGGGCAGGGCCATTGCCAGCCGCACCAGTCGCACCGGCCGTCCGGTCCGGCACCGGCGTGCCGGTCGAGCATCTGCTGGGCGTCCCGCCACAGCAGCCGATCCAGAATGTCCACCGGCGCGCCGGCCGGCTCAGAACCCTCGTACCGCGTCATCTGCCACCCCCTCAGCGGCGCCGGTTGCGCCTGCCCGCAGCCGCCGCATCTTGCGACCGCCGCGCCCTGGCAAACGCTTCCGGCGTAGCTCCACGCGGTGTGCTTGTCCGCAACAAGTGGAACCCGCGACGCGGCCTGACCAGGCGGACAGCCTGTGCGACGTCACCCGTTCGCGCAAAGCGGACAGGTCACGCCGGCCAGCGGCGCCGGGTATCGACCGTCCGGCGGCCGGCGTTCGGAAGGGCATGGACACCGAACGAGACGCGCTCGACGCGTACAGCCGGATCGTCACCACCGTGGCCGGCCAGGTGCTGCCGTCGGTGGCCGCGCTGGCGGTCCGCTCCCGGCGCGGGCTCGGCGCCGGCTCGGCGGTCACGTTCACCGACGACGGGTTCCTGCTCACCAGCGCGCACGTGGTCGCCGGCGGGCGGGACGGTGCCGCCACCTTCTCCGACGGCGCGGAGGCCAGCTTCGACCTGGTCGGTGCCGACCCGCTGTCCGACCTGGCGGTGCTGCGGACCCGGGCCACCGGCGCGCCCCCCGCCCCGCTCGGCGACGCGGACCAGCTCCGGGTCGGCCAGCTGGTGGTGGCGGTCGGCAACCCGATGGGGCTGGCCGGCTCGGTCACGGCCGGGGTGGTCTCCGGTCTCGGCCGTTCCCTGCCGACCCAGGACGGCCGGCGGCAGCGGCTGATCGACGACGTGATCCAGACCGACGCGGCGCTCAACCCGGGGAACTCGGGCGGGGCGCTAGCCGACTCGTCCGGCCGGGTGGTGGGCGTGAACACCGCCGTCGCCGGGTTCGGGCTGGGCCTGGCGGTGCCGATCAACTCGACCACCCGTACGATCATCGGGGAGCTGCTCAGCAGTGGCCGGGTGCGCCGCGCCTGGCTCGGCATCGGCGGCGTCCCGATCCCGCTCCCGCCGTCGGTCGCCGAGCGGCTCGGCCAGCGCCGCGGCCTCCGGGTGGTCGAAGTCGTCCCCGGCAGCCCGGCCGGCACCGCCGGCATCTACCTCGGGGATGTGGTCGTGACCGCCGGCGGGAAGCCGGTCGAGCACGTTCAGGTGCTGCAGCGGCTGATGCTCGGCACCGGCGCGATCCGGGCCCCGCTGCCGCTGACCGTGCTGCGCCGCAACGCCTTCGTGGACGTGATCACCACGCCGGCCGAGCTCTGAGCGGTTTGAGGAGGGCGCCCCTCCTGTGGCCAGAACCCCTGCAGGGGTCCCCGCTTGGGCGGGGCGCCTCAGGTGGGGACGTGGTGGAGCAGGTCCTGGCGGGTCAGCACGCCGGCCGGCTTGCCGTCGATCAGCACCATCGCGGCGTCGGCCTTGGCGAGCAGCGCCACCGCCTCGGAGACCGGCTGGCCGCCGCCGACCACCGGTAGCGGCGGGCCGGTGTGCTTGTCCACCATGTCGTGCAGGTGAGCCTGGCCCGAGAACAGCGCGTCCAGCAGGTCCCGCTCTGCGATCGAGCCAGCCACCTCCCCGGTCACCACCGGCGGCTCGGCCTTTAGCACCGGCAGCTGCGAGACCGCGTACTCCCGCATCGTGTCGATCGCCTCCCGTACTGTCTCGGTCGGGTGGGTGTGCACCAGCGGCGGCAGGGTCTCGCCCTTGCCGGCCAGCACCGCCGCGACCGTGTCCCCGCCGCTTGCCAGGAACCCGTACCGGGCCATCCACTCGTCATCGAAGATCTTGGACAGATAGCCGCGCCCGCCGTCCGGCAGCAGCACCACCACCACGTCCTGCGGCCCGGCCCGCCGGGCGGCCACCAGCGCCGCCACCACCGCCATCCCGCACGAGCCGCCGACCAGTAGTGCCTCCTCGCGGGCCAGCCGCCGGGTCATCTCGAACGAGTCGTGGTCGGTCACCTCGATGATCTCGTCGCAGATCGTCCGGTCGTAGGTCTCCGGCCAGAAGTCCTCCCCCACCCCTTCGACCAGGTACGGGCGGCCGCCGCCACCGGAGTAGACCGAGCCCTCCGGGTCGGCGCCGATCACCCGTACCCGCCCGCCGGAGGCCTCCTTGAGGAACCGGCCGGCGCCGGAGATCGTGCCGCCGGTGCCGACCCCGGCCACGAAGTGGGTGATCCGCCCCTCGGTCTGCTCCCACAGCTCCGGACCGGTCGACTCGTAGTGCGAGGCCGGGTTGTTCGGGTTCGCGTACTGGTCCGGCTTCCAGGCGCCGGGGATCTCGGTGGCCAGCCGGTCCGAGACCGAGTAGTAGGAGCGCGGGTCCTCCGGCGGCACCGAGGTCGGGCAGACCTCCACCTGCGCCCCGTACGCCCGGAGCACGTTCTGCTTGTCCTCGCTGACCTTGTCCGGGCAGATGAACACGCACCGGTAGCCGCGTCGCTGCGCCACTATCGCCAGCCCCACTCCGGTGTTGCCGCTGGTCGGCTCCACGATCGTGCCGCCTGGCCGGAGCTGCCCGGACGCCTCGGCCGCCGCCACCATCTTCACCGCGATCCGGTCCTTGACCGAGCCACCCGGGTTCAGGTACTCCAGCTTGGCCAGCACCGGGATGATGATCTCCCCGGTCACCTGGTGCAGCCGGACCAGTGGCGTGTTACCGATCAGGTCGACCACGTTGTCGTAGTAGCGCACACTCGCAGCCTAACCGGGCCGGTTCGGGTTACCCTCGCGACGTGGGGGACAGGTGGAGCCGACTGATCGGGTACGGGGGTGGGAGCGCCGCCGCGGTCACGCTGGTCGGTGCCGGGGTGCTGCTCCGGCAGGTGCAGCTCGCGCGCCGGGACATCCCGCTGGCGCAGGCGCCGCCGCCGCGCGCCGACGGGCGCTATCCGGCGCGGCGGGCCGGCCGGCCGCTGACCCTGGTGGTACTGGGGGACTCGGTGGCCGCCGGCTACGGCGTCGGGAAGCCGCGCCAGACCCCGGCGGCGCTGCTGGCCACCGGCGTCTCCCGCCGCCTGGAGCGGCCGGTCGAACTGCACGTGCAGGCGGTGGTCGGGGCCACCTCCCGGCGGCTGCGACCGCAGGTGGAGGCGGCGCTGCAGCTGGCCCCGGACCTGGCCGTGATCGTGGTCGGCGGCAACGACGTCACCCACGGGACCAACCAGGCCGCCGCCGTGGGCCACCTGGTCCGGGCGGTTCGCGAGCTGCGATCGGCCGGCACGCAGGTGGTCGTCGGCACCTGCCCGGATCTGGGCACGATCCGGCCGCTGCGCTGGCCGCTGCGCCGGCTCGCCCGGCGGTGGAGCCGGCAGCTCGCGACCGCCCAGACCGTGGCCGTCGTCGAGGCGGGCGGCTGGACCGTCTCGCTGGGCGACCTGCTGGGACCCCGGTTCGCCGCCGAGCCGACCCGGATGTTCGGCCAGGACGGGTTCCACCCCTCCGCGGACGGGTATGCGGCCGCGACGGCCGCTCTGCTGCCGACCGTGCTGGCCGCGCTCGGCGCCACCCACCCGAGCCGGGCCGAG
>WHTQ01000008.1 GCA_009377645.1 Micromonosporaceae bacterium
GAGCCTGGCCACCCCGTGGGTGCTGCAGGTGGCGATCGAGGAGGTCGGCTGGTGGCGGGTGGTGGCCGCGGCCATCGCCGGGGCGGCCGGCCGGAGGCGCTGGTACGCGCACCTGGCCGGCCCGGCGGTCCGGGCGGTCCGGCCACCGCGCGAGGACGCGCCGCCGCCCGGGCAGGTGGGGGTGGTGCCGGCACCGGCCGAGCCGGACCGGGTCGCCGCCGAGGTCGTCGCCGCGCTGCGCACCGCGCTGCCCGACGCCGCGTACGCCGGGCTGGGTGGCTGTGCCGTGGTTACCGGTGCGGGTGAGGTGCTCGGCTGGACCGCCCGGCCGGGTGCGGTACCGCCGCCGGCCGGGCTGCTGGCCGCGCTCGCCGCCGGGGACCCGTTCGGCGCCGACCAGCACCCGATCGTGCTCGCGCTCGCGGAACCCGAACCGGACCCGGACCCGGACCCGGCCCCGGCCGGGTGATCCGATCTTCTCGGGGTCACTAAGCTGGCTCCCGGTGGATACGCGTACGGGGTTGCCGGTGGTCGGCATGGTGGGGGGCGGGCAGCTGGCCCGGATGACCCACCAGGCGGCGATCGCGCTCGGCCAGTCGCTGCGGGTGCTCGCCGCCGACCCGGAGGACGGCGCCGCGACTGTCGCCGCCGGCGTGCACATCGGCCAGCCCACTGACCTGGAGGCGCTGCACCGGTTCGCCAAGGGCTGCGACGTGGTCACCTTCGACCATGAGCTGGTGCCCGGCGACCACATCCGGGCGCTGACGGCCGCCGGGGAGAACGTCCACCCGAGCGCCGACGCGCTGCACTACGCGCAGGACAAGCGGGCGATGCGGGAGCGCCTGTCCGAGCTGGGCGGGCCGGTTCCGCGGTGGCGGCCGGTGGCCACGGTCGAGGAGGTGGTCGAGTTCGCGGCCGGCCTCCCGGGGGGCTGGCCGGTGGTGCTCAAGGCGGTCCGGGGCGGCTACGACGGCCGCGGCGTCTGGGTCGTCGACGGCCCGGAGGCGGCCGCCGCGGTCGTCGGTGCCGGTGCCGGTGCTGAGCTGCTGGTCGAGGAGCGGCTGCCGTTGCGCCGGGAGCTCGCCGTCCAGCTGGCCCGGTCGCCGTTCGGGCAGGTGGCGGTCTATCCGGTGGTGGAGACGGTGCAGGTCGACGGGGTCTGCACCGAGGTGCTGGCGCCGGCGCCGGACCTGCCCGCCGACCGGGCGACCGAGATCCAGGAGCTGGCCGTCATGATCGCTGACTCGCTGGACGTGGTGGGCCTGCTGGCGGTCGAGCTGTTCGACACCGACACCGGCAGCGTGGTCAACGAGCTGGCGATGCGCCCGCACAACTCCGGCCACTGGACCATCGAGGGCTCCCGTACCTCCCAGTTCGAGCAGCATCTCCGGGCGGTGCTCGACTACCCGCTGGGAGCCTGCGACCGGACCGCCCCGGCGGTGGTCATGGCCAACGTGCTGGCCACCTCGGAGGCCCTCGAACCGGGGCTGGACGAGCGGCTGCACCACCTGTTCGCGGCCGAGCCGGAGGTCAAGGTGCACCTCTACGGAAAGCAGCCCCGCCCGGGCCGCAAGATCGGCCACGTCACCGCCCTCGGCGACGATCCGGCCGAGGTCCGCGCCCGGGCCGGCCGGGCAGCCCGCCTGCTCCGGGAGGGAACACTGTGACCATCGCCGTCGGCGTCATCATGGGCAGCGACTCGGACTGGCCGACCATGCGTCCGGCCGCCGAGGCGCTGGCCGAGTTCCGGGTCGGCTACGAGACCCGGGTGGTGTCGGCGCACCGCACCCCGGCGGCGATGCTGGAGTACGCGGGCACCGCCGCCGACCGGGGACTGCAGGTGATCATCGCCGGGGCCGGTGGCGCCGCCCACCTGCCCGGCATGGTCGCCTCCGCCACCCCTCTCCCCGTCATCGGCGTCCCGGTTCCCCTCGCCCACCTGAGCGGCCTCGACTCCCTCCTCTCCATCGTCCAGATGCCGGCCGGCGTGCCGGTGGCCACCGTCTCGATCGCCGGTGCCCGCAACGCCGGCCTGCTCGCGGTACGGATCCTGGCCGCGCACGACCCGGCCCTGCGGGACGCGATGCGGGCGTTCCAGCATCGCCAGGCCGACGCCGTCGCCGCCAAGAACGCCGCCCTCCCCCAGAGTTGATCATGGACTTCTGTCGGCGTGTCGCCCGGCGTGTTGTGCCGTAAGTCCATGATCATCGACAGGTGACGGTCGATCCGGGTCGGACGGTCGGGTTCCGTCCGTCGCCGGGGCCGGCGCCGCTGGGTAGGGTCGGGTCATGGTCGATACCACCGCACCTGAGCCGTTGCCCGGATTGGAGCCGCTGCCGGAGGACTGGCAGCGGGGGCTGGCGATCGTGGCCCACCCGGACGACCTCGAGTTCGGCGGGGCGGCGGCGGTCGCTCGCTGGACCGGGCAGGGCAAGGAGATCGTCTACTGCCTGGTCACTAGCGGCGAGGCGGGCATCGACGGGATGCCGCCGGAGCAGACCCGGCGGGTGCGCGAGCAGGAGCAGCGCGATTCCGCGGCGCTGGTCGGGGTGACCGAGGTCGAGTTCCTCGGACTGCCGGACGGGGTCCTGGAATACGGTGTGCCACTGCGCCGAGAGCTGGCCCGCGCGGTCCGTCGGCACCGTCCGGAGGTAGTGATCACGAACAACTTCCGGGACACCTGGGACGGTGCGGTGGTGCTCAACCAGGCCGACCACATCGCCACCGGGCGGGCGGTGCTGGACGCGGTGCGGGACAGCGGCAACCGGTGGGTGTTCACCGAGCAGCTCGACGGTGGGCTCCAGGCGTGGGGCGGCGTGAAGCAGGTCTGGTTCCCCGGCTCGCCGCAGGCCCGGCACGGCGTCGACGTCACCGACAGTTTCGACCGCGGAGTGGCCTCGCTGCAAGCCCACGCGGAGTACATCCGGGGGTTGGGCTCCAGCAGCTTCGACCCGGAGGAGTTCCTGGAGGGCGTGGCCCGGCAGGTCGGCACCCGGATGGGCTGCCGCTACGCGGTCGCGTTCGAAGCCTTCCCGTTCGGCTCCTTCTGACGGCCCGCCAGAATCTACTTACCGTTCATGATACTGGTCCAATCTGATGTTAACGTCCACCATCCTGAACCATAGAGTAACCCGCACAACTGAGCCGGCGATCGGTGTCGTTAGGTTCGCAATCATGTACGCTAGATGCGCTAGCGACTAGAATAGTGAACGATGGTGGCAGAGAGCCGGAACCCGAAGACGCTGTCCATCCCGGCCCGACGAGCAGTGCGCAAACTGGGGCGGGACATTCGCGATGCCCGGCGCCGCCGCCGGATCCCGGCGGCGCTCCTGGCAGAGCGTGCCTCGATCAGCCGCACCACACTCAACAAGATCGAGAGCGGCGAGCCCGGGGTGTCACTGGGCAACTACGCCGCCGTGCTGTTCTCGCTCGGCCTGGTTGACCGCCTCGCCGAGCTCGCTGACATCCGCTACGACGCGACCGGTCTCGCGCTCGCTGACGAGCGGCTCCCGCAACGTATCCGGCGCTCTGAGCCGCACGGGATCGCGAGCCGCGACGATGGCTGACCGGGAGGTGGATGGCCACCGGCCTGGGGTGACCCCGGCTACCCGGGGTCGTGGGCGAGAGCGGACAGGACCACCGCCAGCGCCCGGACCGCATCCGTCTTGGCCAGCGGCTGGTTGCCGTTGCCGCATTTGGGGGACTGTACGCAGGAGGGGCACCCGGTCTCGCATGGGCACTGCGCGATCACGTCCCGGGTGGCGGACAGCCATTGCCAGGCCGCCGCGTGCGCCCGCTCGGCGAAGCCGGCACCGCCCGGGTGTCCGTCGTAGACAAAGCTGGTCGGCGCCGTACTCGGCTGTGCCAGGCTGGCGACGAGGCCGGCTACGACCCCGACCGGACCTCGTTCATACGCGGCCTGCGCGTGGCCCGCCGCCAGGTCACCGACCAGGCGGCCGGTGCGCACCGATAGCTCGGGTCTTTGTTGATCCCGAGCAGGGTCCTGGCACGCTTCGCGGTAGCCTGGGTCGCAGTCGCGTGCCGGTGGCAGACCGTGTCAGGCATGGAGGCGCCGGACCGAAGGGAGCACGACGATGATGATCGTCGTCCCTTCGCCCTCCATCCGTGAGTGAGGGCGAGAAGACCAGGCTGGTTGCCTGGAGCCGAGAGCTGCGCGGCGTCCACGACAGGCTCCGCGAAGCACTGACCGTGACCCGGCAGGCCCTGGCCGCCGGCCAGCCGGCGGAGCCAGCGACCAGAGACCTGCTGCTGTTCTGTCACGGGTTCTGCACCGCCCTGACGGCTCACCACGAGGGCGAGGACCGTGACCTGTTCCCTGCGATCGCCGAGCAGCACCCCGAGCTCCGCGAGACGCTGTACTACCTGCAGCAGGACCACTCGATGATCGCGCACCTGCTGGCCGGGCTGCAGGCGGCCGTGGCCCAGCCCGCCTCGCCCGCGGAGCTGGATCAGCACCTGGAGGGCTTGGCGGCGATCATGGAGTCGCACTTCAGGTACGAGGAACGCCAGCTCCTAACAGTGCTGGAGACACTGGCGCTGGACGCTGACCCCGACGCCGTGCTGGGGCCCCTGTGACCGCCCCAGCGCACCTCGCTCGCTGGTTCGCCCCTCTTGATGTGCATGTCGCGATGCTGCGCCACCGGCTGCAGGCCGGCGCACTGATCGGTGGCGTGGGCGGCGTGTCCTACGGCGAGCACGAGTGACGCGGAAGCGACATAGCGCCTGGCCGTGTGGGCGCCACGCACGTTCTTCACCGAGGCTGCTTGACGATGCCCACTTGCGGGTGCAGGGAGGTGGCTGTAGTGGTTACGACGCTGGGAAGTAGCGGCGCTTGGGGTCGCGTGGGCTGGTGCCGACCTCGCGCACGAGCCCGGGCCGAACAGCAGGACGCCGCCGACCGTGGGCACCGCCCGCCCCTGATGGGCAGTGAGCAGCCGAAGTGTATCCAAGTCGGAGTGGCCTGCGCACCGACGCGAACGACTCGGAAGCTGCTCGGAAGTCCACCGCTTCCGAGTCGAGTTCCGGCATCGGCTGCTCGTCGTACGCCTCGCTGTGTGCGTAGCGGCGCAGTTCCTCGATCAGCTCCGGGTCGGCGTGCCGGTTGGTAGACCCTACCCGCACGTAGACCCCCGGTCAGATCCCTCCCGTGTCAGGTAGTGGAGCCGCGTGGGGCTGGGGAAGACCTGGACGGCGCCCCCAGCCCTGCGACCTCGGCCGACCCCGGACCATCCTGCCCGCCGTCGCCGAGGTTCGTCAGAGCGTCGCTGCCGCGGGCGTTGACCCGGGGTCGTGGGCGAGAGTGGACAGGACCACCGCCAGCGCCCGGACCGCATCCGTCTTGGCCAGCGGTTGGTTGCCGTTGCCGCATTTGGGGGACTGTACGCAGGAGGGGCACCCGGTCTCGCATGGGCACTGCGCGATCACGTCCCGGGTGGCGGACAGCCATTGCCAGGCCGCCGCGTGTGCCCGCTCGGCGAAGCCGGCACCGCCCGGGTGTCCGTCGTAGACAAAGATGGTCGGGGCCGCGGTGTCCGGATGCATCGCGGTGGACAGCCCTCCGATGTCCCACCGGTCGCAGGTGGCCACCAGCGGCAGCAGCCCGATCGCTGCGTGCTCGGCCGCGTGCAGCGCCCCCGGCACCTCGGCGGGCTCGACTCCGGCCGAGGTCAGCGCCTCCGGTGAGATGGTGAACCAGACCGCTACCGTGCGCAGCTGCCGCTCCGGCAGGTCCAGCGGATAGGTGCCGATCACCCGCCCCGAGCCGATCACCCGCCGCTGGTAGGAGACCACCTGGTTGGTGACGTCCACAGTGCCCAGGAACAGGCTCACCGGACCGGCGTCGTGGGCCGACCGCACGTCCACCACGGACAGGTCGGTGGTGTCCCGGGCGTGCGTGTACCACTGTGGCGTCTCCGGATGCACCAGCGCCACCGCGTCATCGAGGTCCAGTGTGTCCACGACGTACGAGACGCCCTGGTGCAGGTAGACCGCCCCCGGGTGCACCAGAAAGTGGGCCGATCCACCGTCGACGGTCCCGAGCAGCCGGCCACTGGCCCCTTCCACCACCGCCACCGGCCCGCCGCCGGTCCCGCGCAGGTCCAGGTCCGGCCTGCCGGACCGGGTCCAGTACCACCCGGTCGGGCGCCGGCGCAGCGCCCCGGCGGCGGTCAGCACCGCGATCGCGTCGGCCGCCGGCTGCCCGCCGAACCGCGCGATGTCCGCAGTGGTCAGTGCCGACTCGGCGGCGGCCGCGCACAGCTGCGGCCCGAGCACGTACGGGTTGGTGGGGTCGAGGACGGTCGCCTCGACCGGTGTCCCGAACAGCGCCGCCGGGTGGTGCACCAGGTAGGTGTCGAGCGGGTCGTCGCGGGCCACCAGCACGCACAGCGCGTCCTGGCCAGCCCGCCCGGCCCGCCCGGCCTGCTGCCACAGCGAGGCCAGCCGCCCCGGGTAGCCGCAGAGCACCACCGCGTCCAGCCCGACCAGGTCCACGCCCAGCTCCAGCGCGGTGGTGGTGGCCAGCCCGCGCAGCCGGCCGTCCTGCAGCGCCTGCTCCAGCGTGCGCCGCTCCTCCGGCAGGTAGCCGCCCCGGTAGGCGGCGACCCGCCGGCCCAGCCCGGGCACCGCCGCCTCCAGCGCCCCGCGGGCGGTGCTGGCCAGCACCTCCGCCCCCCGCCGGGACCGGACGAACGCCAGGGTACGGATGTCGTGGCTGACCGCGTCCGCGAGCAGGTCGGCGGACTCGGCCAGCGCCGACCGCCGGACCGGTGCCGCATCGTCGGTGGCCGGCCTGGGCCGGGGGAGCGAGCCGTCCAGCAGCGGCGGCTCCCACAGCACGAAGGTCACCGCGCCGCGCGGGGAGGCGTCGTCGGTCACTGCCGTGACGTCCAGCCCGGTGAGCCGGGACGCGGTGCTGGCCGGGTCGCCGGTGGTGGCCGAGGCGAGCACGAACACCGGCGCCCCGGTCAGCCGCCGCAGCCGGCGCAGCAGGTGCGCCACGTGGGAGCCGAACACCCCGCGGTACGCGTGGATCTCGTCCACGACCACGTACGCGAGCTGCTTCAGGAACAGCCGCCACTGCCGGTTCCCCGGCAGGATCCCCCAATGCAGCATGTCCGGATTTGTCAACACGAAGCGGGCGTGAGCCCGGATCCACTCCCGTTCCTCCCGGGGCGTGTCCCCGTCATAGCAGGCCGCCCGGATCCGGGGCAGCTCCAGCGCCGTCACCGCCCGCAGCTGGTCGGCGGCGAGCGCCTTGGTGGGCGCCAGGTACAGCCCGGTCGACCGCGGGTCGGTCAGCAGCCGGGACAGCACCGGCAGCTGGTAGGCCAGCGACTTGCCGGAGGCGGTGCCAGTAGCCACCACCACGTGCCGCCCGTCCCGGGCCAGCGACGCCGCCTCGGCCTGGTGTCGCCACGGAGCCGCCACCCCCCGACCGGCCAGCGCCGCCCGGAGCGGGGCCGGCACCCAGCCCGGCCACGGCGCCGGCGTACCGGACCGGGCCGGCAGCCGTTCGACGTGCGTGATCCGCCCATCGCCGTACCTCGCCCGCAGCAGGTCCAGCAGGGGAGCCGTGGCCGCGGGGGCGGAGCTGGTCACCCCCGAACTCTGCCACGCGGGTCAGTCGACCGGTCGGCGCGGCCAGGGCGGCCGCCGGATCGGCACCCCACCGGGCCGGTCGGCGGCGATCGCCCGCAACCGGGCCAGCAGATCGCTGCGGCTGGCGCAGTCCAGCCGCTGCCGCATCCGGGCCACGTGGTGCTCGACGGTCTTGGCCGAGATGAACAGGCGGTCGCCGATCTGCTTGTACGTGAGACCGTCGAGCAGGAGGGTGGCTACCTCCTGCTCGCGCTGGCTGAGCTGGCCGGTGGCCGTACCGGCCGCGCGGTCCCCGCCCTCGCCGCCCGCCGGCTGGGCCGCCCCCTGCTCCGCACCGGCCGGGCGGCCCTGCAGGACCCGGGCGCAGTCCAGCAGCCTGGTCATGGCCCGGCGGTCGGAGGTCCGGATCGCCGCCTGCCCGGCCAGCCGGGCCGCGTCCCACCACAGGCCCGCGCCGTGCAGCCCCCGGGCCGCGGCCTCCACCGCGCCCGGGTCCACCGTGCCGCGCAGCACCTCCACCCAGATCTCGGCTCCCGTGGCCACCACCGCCGCGAACCGGGAGTGGTGGGCGGTGGCGGTGAGGGCCGCCACGTGCTCGTCGGCCACCGCCGGTTCCTCGGCCAGGATGGCGGCGTGCACGCCGCTCCAGCGCAGCGGCGTCGCCCACAGCGGCGGGTCACCCAGGCGATCGAGCAGCCGGTACGCCTCCTGCAGGTGCGGGCGCAGCCGGCTCTGCTCACCCAGCCGGGCCGCGGCCACCGCCAGCTCGCCCAGCGGCAGCAGCGTGAACAGGTCGAACGGGTGCCGGATCACCGCCTCCCGGGCCTGTCCCCAGCCGCGGTGCAGCGCGGCGAGATCGCTGTTGCGGCGGGCGATCCCCACGTCCAGGGCGGCGGCGAACAGCAGGTCGCGGGGCTCCAGCCGGGTCGCCCCGGCGACCGCCGCGGCGCGGCGCTGGCCGGCGGCGGCGGTCCGGCCGCGGGCCATCAGGATCCAGGCCTGCAGCAGCTGGTGCCGCCGGGACATCAGCTGGGCGCCCATCTGGACCGCGATGGCGCGTTCCAGGACGGACTCCCCGATCTCCAGCTCGCCGCCGTGCAGGGCTACCAGGGTGGCCAGCGCGGCCGGGCTGTCCGGCAGGAGCACCGCCCGGCTGGCCGGCTCCAGCAGGGCACAGGCCTGGACCAGCCGGGACAGGGCGACCGTCGGAGAGCCGGAAACGCTCTCCCGCACGCCGCCGGCCATCAGCGCAGCCGCGCTGGCGAGCAGGGTCGGCGGGCCGTCCGGCAGCGGCTGTTCGGCCCGGTCGGGCTGGCCGGCACCGAGGAAGCCGACGGTCGCGAAGGCGACCGACGAGGCGGTGCCCGACCACCGGTGCAGCTCGGCGCTGCGGCCAAGCTGGCCGCGGTGCGCGAGGGCGGTCGCGGCCACCGCGGCGCCCGCCGCCCGGTCGCTGGCCGACCCCGCGGCGATCAGCGGGTCGGCCAGCCGCAACCCCAGGTCGAGATCGCCGGCCAGGGCCGCGGCCAGCGCCCGGCGGGCGGCCGCCGCGGGCCGGCTGGCGGCGGCCGTTTTCAGCAGCTCCGCCGCCAGCGCCGGCTCCTCGGTCAGCGCCTCGTCCGCGGCGGCCTCGAACACACCGGCCAGCCCGGGGCCGCCGGCACCGACCTCGCGCAACGAGCGGACCAGTGGCAGCACCCCGCCGCCCCGGGCCCGCTGGAGCTCCGCCAGCCGCTGCCACACGGCGGTCCGGTGCGCCTCCGGGCTGAGCAGCGCGACGGCCCGCCGGGCGATCGGCACCAGCCGGCCGTCCGGCCCCAGCAGTCCGGTGGCCCGGGCGGCGTCCAGCACCTCGTCGGTCGCCGCCGGCTCCCGGCCCAGCAGGTCGCCGAGCAGGTCGGCCGTCAGCTCCAGGTCGGTGGCGGCCGCCAGCAGCACCGTGCGCAGGTCTCGATCCAGCTCGTCCAGGTCGGCCCGGAACGGGGCCAGCGCCGCCACCGGCAGCTCGCGGCTGGGCCAGTCCAGCACCCGGACCAGCCGGTCGACCAGCCGGGGGACGCCGCCGGTCTGCGCGTGCAGGAACTCCACCAGCTCCGGGTCGGTGCCAGCCCCGGCTCCGACATCGGCGTCGAGGAAGTCCGCCGTCTGCTGCGCGGTGAACGGGGCGAGCCTCACCGGTGGTCCGGCCACCCGCAGCAGCTCGGCCAGCGCCGGCGGCCGGGGCCACGGCCGGTACGCGAGGACCAGGCCCAGCCGCCGGGCCTGCATCAGCTGGTGCAGCTCCCGCAGCCGGTCCTCGCCGAGCAGCTGCGCGTCGTCGGCCAGCACCACGCCGGGGCTGGTGCCGCCGTCCGGTTCCGGGGGTGCGAGCGGGTCGTGCCAGGCGTCCAGGACCGGGATCCCGGCGCGGCGGTACACCCCACCCAGGTCTTGCAGCAGGACGCTCTTGCCGTAGCCACCCGGCGCCCGGATGCAGACCCGCCGGGCCACCTGCGGGGCGGCGTCGACGGCGTCCCGCAGCGCCCGGCTCCGCTCGTCCGGCCTGGGCAGGGCCGGCGGCACGCTGGTTCGGAGGCTCACGGCGTCTCCCGCGCCGGACGCTTGTTCGCGCCGCTCACCGGACCTCCCGCGCCGCTCATAGGCGCACTCCGACCAGCCCGAGCCGTCGCTGACCGGCTCGTGCCCGGGGCAGCTTCAGTGGTGTGATCTTCACCGGTGGGCGGGGCGGCGGCTCCTCGCCCAGCGTCCCGTCCGCCACCTGCTCAGGCGGGTCCGGATCCGGGTTCGGTGGCCGGCCGGCCGGCGGCCCGGACGCCGATCCCGCCGGGAGCTCCGGAGCTGGGCGCATCGTCGCGATCTTAGCGGCCACCACCGCCGCCCCGGTCGCGGCGGTGTGCTGCGGCTCCGGCTCGACCGCGATCGGGGAACCGGGCAACCCGGCGGCCACGAGCTCGGCCACCAGCGGCATCTGGGCCGCCCCGCCAGCCAGCAGGATCCGGTCGGGCGGGTCGCCGCCGCGGCCGCCGGATCGGACGATCCCGATCAGCGCATCGACCGTGACCTGCAGCGCCGGCCGGATCAGCGCCTCCAGCTCGGTCCGGGAGATCGGCACCTCCACCTGCCCGTACGGAAGTGGCACCAGCACCTCGGTCTCGGTGGCCGCGGACAGCCGCTCCTTGGCCCGGGCACACTCGCGGCGTAGCCCGAACAGCGCCAGCCTGGCCTGCGGCCCGTCCCGGCGCAGCGTGCGGAACTCGCTGCCGAGCGCGGCCTGGACGTGGTTGACCAGCGCCTCGTCGACATCCGTCCCGCCGAACGGGTCGACCGAGGCGGCGCTGCCGAGCAGCCGGAAGCCGGCCCGCTCGGCCCAGCCGACCAGCGACGTCTCGAAGTCGCTGCCGCCCAGCGTGTAGACCGCCAGGGTGTCCCCGGGCCAGCCGTGCTGCCGGTGGCTCTCGGCGACCAGCACCGGCTCGGGCAGCAGCGAGACACCGGCCAGCCCGATCTCCCGGATCGCCCGCAGCAGCAGCCCGCGCCGGTACCCGCCCCAGCCGGCGGGATGGCTGATCACGACCCGTTCGGCGGGGGCGCCCTGCTGGAGCTGCACCTGCTCGACGACCCACATCGCCAGCACGGCGGTGAGCGCCTGCGGCGGGCACGGCTCACCCCCGACGACCAGCGGAACGTCGTCGCCGACCCGCCGGCTGAACCCGCGAGCCACCCGGCTCGCGTCGAGCGGCACCGGATCCGCCACCGTGAGGGCGCGGTCCGGCGCGAGGTGCAACGCCGACGGCACCGAGTGTGACCGGGCACCCAGGCGGACCACCTCCGGCGCGCCGAACCCACCTCCGCTGAGCTGGGAGATGGCGGCGGTCGTCGTGGTGCCACCGATGTCGATCCCCAGCACGTACGGCATCCGGAATGCTCCTCCCAACCGACCCGAACGGGCCACTGTCGTTCGTACCAAAGAACCTGGGGCGACCGGGCCACCAATTATTAGCCCACCGATCCCCTAATCCCCTAACGCCGGAGCGCCCCGGCCCCCGGGCGAGCGGCGGACCGAACCCGGGGCGGTCCCCGATGCCCAGAGGTCGCGCCGGCCCCTACGGTCTGCGCATGGATTCGACTCAGACGTTGCACGACTTTGTGCTCAACCTGCTGACCAACACCGAGGCGCGCTCGGCGTTCCAGCTCGACCCGGAGGGCGCCTTGAACGAGGCCGGCCTCGGAGACATCACCGCGGCCGACGTCCAGGACGTGGTCCCGCTGGTCGTCGACTACGCGGGCATCCAGGGCGGCGCGGGCCTCGCCGCGGTCGGCACCGACCTCGGCGCCGGTGCCGTCGGCGCCGTCCCGACCGATGTGATCGGCCAGCTGCAGGCGGTCACGCAGCTCGCCACCGGTGCCCAGTCGCCCAGTCTCGACGGCAACCTGGCCGCCGCGGGAGCGATCGCGGTCGACCCCACCGGCCTCAGCGCGGTGGCCACCGGCTGGGGGGGCGTGGGTGTCGCGACCGGCCAGTCCGGTATCCAGGCCGAGGTGTACGGGGGCCAGGACGTGGCCGCCACCCTGGACTCCGGGGTGGTCGAGCAGGTCGCCGCGGACCCGGGCGGCGCCGTGGACTCGGTGCTGGCCGACCCGCTCGGTACGGCCGGTGGCCTGACCGGCGGGACTCCGGTTGAGGGTGCACTCGGCACGGCCGACGGCCTGACCGGCGACCTGACGGGCGGCCTGACCGGTGGCTTGACTGGCGACCTGACGGGCGGCCTGACCGGCGGAACCTCGGGCGATGGCGTGCTCGGCACCGCCGACGGTGTCCTCGGCACCACTGACGGTGTCCTCGGCACCGCTGACGGCCTGCTCGGCGGCGGCGGCGCAACCGCCAGCGGCGGAGTGACCTCCCAGCTGGATGACCCGACCGATCTGATCGGCGACGTCACCGGCACCGCGACCGGTGCGCTGGACACCACCGGCGACGGCTCGTCGCTGGCCGGCAACGTCACCGGCACCGTCGACGGCACGCTGGACGGGGTCGGGGTGGGTGGCCTGCTCGGCGGCGGCGAGGCGAACGGCTCCGGCTCGGCCGGCGGCTCCACCGACACCGGCGGACTGCTGGACGACGCCACGGACATCCTCTTCTAGCGAGCACCAGACATTCTCCTGTGAAATCGGCAGGGAGGCGCCCTGGTCGGGGCCAGGGCCGCCTCCCTGCCACTTGAAAATCGCTCGGAAACCGGCACACTGGTTCGGTGATGGCACCGGTCTGGCTCGACGTGGTAGACGAAACGGTCCGAGTGTGCGCGGCGCACGGCCGCACCGACTTGGTCCGGCGGCTCCAGCAGAAGCGGGCGCAGCTGCTCGACTCGAAGCTGCGGGTGCTGGTGACCGGTGAGCCGAAGCAGGGCAAGAGCCAGCTCGTCAACGCGCTCATCAACGCCGCGGTCTGCCCGGCCGGCGACGGCCCCACCACGTCCGTGCCGACCGTGGTGCACCACGCCGAGGTGCCGACCGCCACGCTGGTTCACACCGCTGCCGGGGAGCCGGCCGGGCCGGCCGCGGTGCCGGACCGCACCCCGGTGCCGGTGGGCGAGCTCGCCAGCCGGATCAACGCCAGCCAGGCCGGCCGGCCGGACGGTGCCGTCCTGCACGCCGAGGTCGGGGTACCGCGCGGGCTGCTCGCGTCCGGGCTGGTCCTGGTCGACGGTCCGGGTTTCGACGGCGACGGCTCCGGTTTCAACGGTGACGCCCCCGGTTTCAACGGCGGCGCCCCCAACTTCGACGGTGACGCCCCCAGCTTCGGCGGCGGCGAGCCGGCGAGCCGGGTGAGTCCGGTCGCGTCGCCGGCCCGGGCCGACGTTGTCGTGCTGGTCTCCGACGCCACCCGGGAGCTGTCCGTGGCCGAGGTCGACCTGCTGCTGCGGATGGCGCGGGAGCACCCGCACATCGTGGTGGCGCTCACGAAGATCGACCTGGTGCCGCACTGGCGGCTGGTGGCTGACCGCAACCGGCAGCACCTGGCCAGCGCCGGGGTGTCCGCGCCGCTGGTCCCGGTCTCGGCCACCCTGCGGCTGCAGGCGGCGCAAGCCAACGACCAGGCCATCAACGCGGAGTCCGGCTTTCCCGAGCTGATCGCCCGGTTGATCCGCAGCCACCGCGCGAAGCGGGACGTGCTGGCACCGGCCACCGTGGGCCTGCTGGTCAGCACGGTCATCCAGCAGCTCGCGACTCCGCTGCGGGCCGGGCTGTCCGCGGCCGGCGCGAGCGAGCCACTGGCGCGGCTGCACGAAGCCCAGCGGGCGCTCGACCAGCTGCGCCGGTGCTCCACCAGCTGGCAGAACACGCTCGGGGACGAGATGGCCAACCTGCTCTCCGACGTCGAGTACGACCTGCGGGACCGCACCCGGCAGATCCTGCGGGAGGTGGACGAGGCGTTCGACGCCGCCGACCCGCTGCGCGCCTGGGGGCCGTTCCAGTCCTGGTTGGAAACGGCCTGTACGGACGCTGCCGAGGCGAACTTCGCCTGGCTGGTCCAGCGGTGCGACTGGATCGTCAACCGGGTCGCGGGCCACCTCGCCGGGTACGGGGAGGACGGCGTGCCGGAGTGGAGCGTCGAGACGCCCGGTGCGCTCAGCGAGCGGCTGGCCGCGATCGAGCAGCCCAACGTCGAACGGTTCACCCCGCTGCAGATGGCCTTCGCCGGACTGCGCGGCTCCTACATCGGCGTGCTGATGTTCGGCCTGGCGACCACGCTGGCCGGGATGCCGCTGATCAACCCGATCTCGCTCGGCGCCGGTGCGCTGTTCGCGGGCAAGAGCATCCGGGACGAGAGCAAGTCACTGCTCAAGCGCCGCCAGGCCACCGCCAAGTCGGCCGCCCAGCGCCACGTCGACGACTTCTTCCTGCGGCTCAACAAGGAGTGCAAGGACACCGCCCGGTGGGTGCAGCACCTGCTGCGGGACCACTACACAGCGCTGACCGAGCAGATCCACGACGGGATCGTCCACTCGGCGCGGACCGCCAAGCAGGCGGCCGACGCGGACGCGGTCGAGCGCGACCAGCGCCACCGTGACATCCAGGCGCAGATGCGGCGCCTGGCGGTCCTGTACGAGCGCGCCCAGCAGCTGGCCGCGGCTCGGGCCGCACCGACCGTCGGCGGGCCGGCACCGGCGGTCGACGGGCCGGCACCGACCGTCGCCGGCCCGGCGCCGGTGGCCGCCGACGGGCCGGGGCATCGGGCGTGACCGGTAGCCCGCCGCTCGGGCAGTCGGTTCGGGCGCTGCTGACCAACGCCCTGGAGCTGTACCACGACAGCCCGGCGACGGCCGGCCAGCTGCACCACCAGCTGAGCCGGTTCGAGGAGCCGCTGCGGGTCGCGGTGACCGGTCCCTGGCGGTCGGGGAAGTCGACGTTGGTCAACGCGTTAATGGGCGAGCAGGTCGCCCCGGTCGAGGTCCCGGACGGCCAGCAGGTGTTCACCTGGTACCAGGACGGATCCGCCCCGCACGCCGTCGCCTACCCGGCCGGGTACGAGCTGCCGGTCTCCCGTACCGCCGACGGGATGTCGGTCGACGTCCGGCGGTGGCAGCCGGCGCCGGTCAACGACTTGGTGGTCACCTGGCCCACCCGGACCCTGCGCCATACGACCCTGGTGGACACCCCCGCCGTTCCGGACGCCGGGGTCGAGGCTCCCCCGACCGCCGTCGCCGACATGATCCTGCGCGACGTCGACGTCGTGCTCTACCTCACCCGGGACGCGCGCGACACCGATCTGCACTTCCTGCAGCGGGCTCAGGCGGGGCTGGTTGCCCGGGCGGCACCGGTCAACCTGCTGCTGGTGCTGTCCCGGGCGGACGAGCTCGGTGGCGGTCGGCTGGATGCGCTGATCGCGGCCCGGCAGCTGGCCCGGCGCCAGCACCGCGACCCGCGGGTGGGCTCGCTGTGTCTCGGCGTGGTCGCCGTGAGTGGTCTGGTCGCGCTCGCCGGCCGGGTGCTGGGGGAGCCGGACTTCGCCGCGCTGGCCACGCTCGCCGCCACCCCCCGGGCCGAGCTGGACGGCTTCCTGCTGTCCACCGACCGGTTCATCGGGCAGCAGTTCCCGGCGCCGGTGGCGGTCGAGGCCCGCCGGGCCCTGCTGGACCGGCTGGGCATCTTCGGCGTACGGCTGGCGGTGACGTTGATCCGGACCGGCAGCGACAGCCGGGCCGCGCTCGCCGCGGAGCTGGTCCGGCGCAGCGGGCTGACCGACCTCCGGGAGGCGGTCGCCCGCTGTTTCGTGGACCGGCGGGAGGTGCTCCAGGCCCGGTCCGCCCTGGCGGCGCTGGAGTCGATCCTGCACACCGACCCCCGGCCGGGGGTGGAGCGGCTGTCCGCCGGCCTGGAGCACGTCCTCACCACCAGCCACGACCTGCGGGAGCTGCGCCTGCTGGCCTGGCTGCGGCTGCACCGGGTCGGGTTCGACGGCGACCTGGCCGCGGAGGCCCGGCGACTGGTCGGCGAGAACGGCACCGGGGTGGCGGCTCGGCTGGGCGTCGACCGCCCCACCACCGCCGAGCTGTGGCGGCTGAGCGCCGACGCGCTGGCCCGGTGGCGGGAGCTGGCCGACGACCCGGTGCTGCGCCTGGACCAGCGGCGGGCGGCCCAGGTGGTGGTCCGCAGCTGCGAGGGGATCCAGGCCCGGCTGCGGCACCGGCCGTAGCCGGGCGCTCCGGCCGCCCCCGAGCGAGTAGATTCCTCCGCAGGAGGTGACCGGATGGAGCTGCGGCTGGCGACCCGCGACATCGCCGGGTACACCGTGGTGGAGGTCCGTGGGGAGGTCGACGTCTACACCGCCTCGGTGCTGCGGGCCAAGCTGGTGGAGGTGATCGACCGGGGGGCCGGCAACGTGGTGGCGGACCTGCAGCGGGTCGACTTCCTGGACTCGACCGGGCTCGGGGTGCTGGTCGGGGCGCTCAAGCGGCTCCGGATGCGGGGCGGGGACATGTCTCTGGTCTGCGACAACGAGAAGCTGCTGAAGATCTTCCGGATCACCGCGCTGGACCGGGTGTTCGCGCTGCACGGGTCGGTGCAGGCGGCCACCGCCACCCCACCGGCGCCGCCCGCCGGGTGATCCCGGTGCCCACCGTCCAGCTGGCCTTCTCGGCGGCACCGCAGTACGTGCGTACCGCCCGGTTGGTGGCGGTCGCGGTGGCGCGGCGGGCCGGGGTCTCCGAGGAGCTGCTGGACGAGGTGCGGCTGGCGATCGGCGAGGCGTGCGGCCGGGCGGTCGCCCGGCACCGGCGGTACGACATCAGCGAGCTGGTCCGGGTGCAGATGTCCGACGACGGCCCGTACACGGTGCAGGTGTTCGACTCCTGCGGTGCCGAGGTGACCGCCGGTGACGGCACCGGAGCGCCGGCCGGCGACGAGGAGGACGCGGACCGGATGCAGGAGGCGCTGCTCGCCGCGGTCGCCCGGGATCTGGAGATCCTCCGCCACGACGCCGGCACCGAGGTCCGGATGGTCTGGCCGGTCCGGCGCCGGCTGTCCGGAACCGGCCGGGTTACCCGCGGGTGAACGACCCGGATGTGACCACCCGCACGGCCGGCCAGTAGAGTACCCGGGTCATCAACCCGCTGGCCGGCCCGCGCCGACCCGCACTCGGTACAGGAGGCACGATGTCCGGGTCACTCACCGGCGCGAACATCACGTACGTCGTCGTGGCCGCCGCGATCGCCCTGGTGGCGCTGGGCTTCGCCGGCGCGCTGGTCCAGTCGGTGCTGAAGGCCGGGACCGGCACCAGCACGATGCAGGAGATCGCCGGCGCCGTGCAGGAGGGCGCCGCGGCGTACGTGTTCCGGCAGCTGCGGACCGTGAGTGTGTTCGTCGTGCTCGCCGTCGTACTGCTGTTCCTGCTGCCGGTGCACGACGCCGGGGACAACGAGACCGTCATCAAGCTCGGCCGGTCGTTGTTCTTCGTGGTCGGGGCGGCGTTCAGCGCGTTCATCGGCGCGTCCGGGATGGCGCTGGCCACCCGGGCCAACGTGCGGGTGGCGGCGGCCGCCCGGCAGCGTGAGGGCGGCCGGGAGCAGGCGATGCGGATCGCCTTCCGGACCGGTGGGGTGGTCGGGTTCATGACCGTCGGGCTGGGCCTGTTCGGGGCCTGCCTGGTGGTGCTGATCTACCAGCGGGACGCGGCCACCGTACTGGAGGGGTTCGGGTTCGGGGCCGCCCTGCTGGCGATGTTCATGCGGGTCGGCGGCGGCATCTTCACCAAGGCCGCGGACGTCGGCGCCGACCTGGTCGGCAAGGTCGAGCAGCACATCCCGGAGGACGACCCGCGCAACGCCGCCACCATCGCCGACAACGTCGGCGACAACGTGGGCGACTGCGCCGGGATGGCCGCCGACCTGTTCGAGTCGTACGCGGTGGTGCTGGTCGCGGCGCTGATCCTGGGCCGGTTCGCGTTCGGCGTGGACGGGCTGGTGTTCCCGCTGATCGTCTCGGCGATCGGCGCGGTGATCGCGATCGCCGGGGTGTTCCTGACCCGGCTGCGCGCCTCCGACAAGTCCGGCCTTACCGCCATCAACCGGGCTTTCTACACCGCGGCCGCGCTCGGCGCGGTGCTGGTCGCGATCGCCGCCTTCGCGTACCTGCCCGGCTCGTGGTCGAACCTGCACGGGGTCGAGTGGCGGGCCGCGCTCGGCCTCGGCGAGGGGGACACCGCCCCGGTCAGCCCGCCGGTGCTGGCGGTCGGCGCGGTGGTGATCGGGATCGTGCTCGCCGCCGCCATCCAGGCGCTGACCGGCTACTTCACCGCGCCGGACAAGCGGCCGGTACGCGACATCGGCAAGACCTCGCTGACCGGCCCGGCGACCGTGATCCTGGCCGGGGTGAGCGTCGGCTTCGAGTCGGCGGTCTACTCGGCGCTGCTGGTCGGCGCCGGGGTGTTCGGCGCGTTCCTGCTCGGCGGCGGTTCGCTGACCGTGTCGCTGTTCGCGGTGGCGCTGGCCGGCACCGGCCTGCTCACCACGGTCGGAGTGATCGTGGCGATGGACACGTTCGGCCCGATCTCCGACAACGCGCAGGGGATCGCCGAGATGTCCGGGGACATCGACGCCGACGGTGCCCGGGTGCTGACCGACCTGGACGCGGTCGGCAACACCACCAAGGCGATCACCAAGGGGATCGCGATCGCCACCGCGGTGCTCGCCGCGACCGCCCTGTTCGGCTCGTACCGGGAGATCCTGCTGGGCGCGCTGCCGGCCGACGTGTCCTTCGACGAGCTGCTGAACGTGGCCAACCCGCGCAACCTGGTCGGGGCGCTGGTCGGCGCCTGCGTGGTGTTCATGTTCTCCGGCCTGGCGATCAGCGCGGTCTCCCGGTCGGCCGGGGCGGTGGTGATGGAGGTGCGCCGGCAGTTCCGGGAGCTGCCCGGGATCATGGACCGGTCGGAGCGCCCGGAGTACGGCAAGGTGGTCGACATCTGCACCCGGGACGCCCAGCGGGAGCTGATGACCCCGGCGCTGCTGGCGATCTTGGCACCGGTGGCGGTCGGGTTCGGGCTCGGCCCGGGCGCGCTGGCCGCGTACCTGGCCGGGGCGATCGTGACCGGCGTGCTGATGGCGGTCTTCCTGGCCAACTCCGGCGGGGCCTGGGACAACGCGAAGAAGTTGGTCGAGGACGGGGCGCACGGCGGCAAGGGGTCACCGGCGCACGACGCCACGATCATCGGGGACACGGTCGGCGACCCGTTCAAGGACACCGCCGGGCCGGCGATCAACCCGCTGCTCAAGGTGATGAACCTGATGGCGCTGCTGATCGCCCCGGCGGTGGTGATGTACGCCTACGGGGCGGACGAGAACCCCGGGCTGCGGATCGCGATCGCGCTGGTGGCGGTGGCGATCGTGGTCGGCGCGGTGGTGTTCAGCAAGCGCAAGCCGATCGCGGTCGCCGCCGGCGAGGCGACGGGCGAGGCGACGGGCGAGGAGACGGGCGAGGAGACGCCGGCCCGGGAGTCCGCGCACACCTGATCCCGGCCCCAGCGTGCCTCCCCGCCAGCCCTCGCTGTTCGGGGTCGAGGCTAGTGACCCGACCCCGCGGGATCTGGCCGGGCTGCTGGCGGGTCCGGGCGAGCTGGCCCGGATGGGCGGCACCGCCCGGGTCGACGTCCCGGTGGACGCCGGGTGGCGGGTGCACGTCTTGATCCCCGAGCTGGCGCGGCGAGGGCTACCCGCCACCTGGGTGGCCACCGGCAACGGGTTCCTGGTGCAGAGCGCGTACACCACCCGGCTGGTGCCGCTGGCCGACCGGTGGCGGGACGGCCCGCCGGCCGGGCTCCACCTGGACGGGCAGGCGCTGCGGCTGTGGGTGGCGGCGGCCGGAGCGCCCTCCCCGGACGGCTACCGGCTCGGGGCCGGCGAGCCGCCCGACCGGACGCACTGGGCGGCGGTCGGGGCGGCGCTGCGCGCGGCCGGCCTGGCGGCCGCTGCGCCGGTGCCCGGGGACGCCGTCCCCGCGTACCAGATCACCGGCCGGCGGCGGCTGGCCCGGCTGGCCGAGCTGGTCGGCGACCCGCCCCTGGCCGCCCCGCCCGAGGCCTGGCCAGCCTCCCCCGGCTAGGTAACCGGTACCTTGTACCGTTGACAACCGTTTCCGCGGCAGGGAGTTCCCCCGAACCCGAGGAGTGTCGTGCCGAGCACCGCCAGCAAGAACACCCGACTGGTCGTCGTCGAGTCTCCGGCGAAGGCCCGTACGATCTCGGGCTACCTCGGTCCGGGGTGGGTCGTCGAGGCGAGCCTGGGGCACATCCGGGACCTCCCGGCCGGCGCGAAGCAGCTGCCGGAGCGGTTCAAGAAGGAGCCGTGGGCCTACCTCGGGGTGAACGTCGACTCCGGCTTCGAGCCCGTCTACATCGTCAACCCGGACCGCTCCAAGCACGTCAGCAAGCTGCGCTCGCTGCTCAAGGACGCCGGCGAGCTCTACCTGGCAACGGATGAGGACCGGGAGGGCGAGGCGATCGCCTGGCACCTGGTGGAGACCCTGAAGCCGAAGGTGCCGGTGCGCCGGATGGTGTTCCACGAGATCACCCGGCCGGCGATCCAGGCCGCGGTGGCCAACCCGCGGGACATCAACCGGGACCTGGTCGACGCCCAGGAGACCCGGCGGATCCTGGACCGGCTGTACGGCTACGACGTGTCCGCGGTGCTGTGGAAGAAGGTGCAACGGGGCCTGTCGGCCGGCCGGGTGCAGTCGGTGGCGACCCGGATCGTGGTGGAGCGGGAGCGCGCCCGGATGGCCTTCCGGAGCGCCGAATACTGGGACATCGCGGCGACCCTGGCGGTGGCGGGGGGCCAGCCGCGGACCTTCCCGGCGACCCTGGTGGCGCTGGACGGGGACCGGGTCGCCACCGGCAAGGACTTCGAGCCGACCACCGGCGCGCTGCGGCCGGGCAGCGGCGCCGTGCACCTGGACGGCGACGGGGCGCGCGGCCTGGCCGCCCGGCTGGCCGACCGGCCGTTCACGGTCACGAGGGTCGAAACCAAGCCGTACCGGCGCAAGCCCTACCCCCCGTTCATCACCTCCACCCTGCAGCAGGAGGCCGCCCGCAAGCTGCGGCTCTCCTCGGCAGTGACGATGCGGGTGGCGCAGCGGCTGTACGAGAACGGTTACATCACCTACATGCGGACCGACTCGGTGAACCTCTCCGAGACCGCGATCGCCGCCGCCCGGGCGCAGGTGGCCGAGCTGTACGGGGACCGGTTCGTGCCCCCGCAGCCGCGCCGCTACACCGGGAAGGTGAAGAACGCGCAGGAGGCACACGAGGCGATCCGGCCGGCCGGGGACAGCTTCCGCACCCCGGGTGAGGTGGCCAGCGAGCTGAACGCCGAGGAGCGCAAGCTCTACGAGCTGATCTGGCGCCGGACCGTCGCCTCGCAGATGACCGATGCGGTCGGCTCGTCGGTCTCGGTGCGGATCCGGGCGGTCTCCACCGCGGGCGAGGAGTGCGACTTCGGCGCCACCGGCAAGACCATCACCGACCCCGGCTTCCTGGCCGCCTATGTGGAGTCCAGTGACGACGCCGACGCCGAGGCGGAGGACGCCGAGCACCGGCTGCCGCAGCTGGTCAAGGACCAGTCGCTGACCGCCGAAGAGCTGGTCGCCACCGACCACCGGACCCAGCCGCCGGCCCGCTACACCGAGGCCAGCCTGGTCAAGGCGCTGGAGGAGCTGGGGATCGGCCGGCCGTCCACGTACGCGTCGATCATGCAGACGATCCAGGACCGGGGGTACGTGTTCCGGCGCGGCCAGGCGCTGATCCCGTCGTTCACCGCGTTCGCGGTGGTCGGGCTGCTGGAGCGGCACTACCCGCGGCTGGTCGACTACGGCTTCACCGCCACCATGGAGGACGAGCTGGACGAGATCGCGGCCGGCGACGCGGCCCGGGTGGACTTCCTGCGGGGCTTCTACTTCGGCGGCGAGCTGGGGCCGGAGGGGTCGGTGGCGCGGTCCGGCGGGCTGAAGAAGCTGGTCACCGAGAAGCTGGGCGAGATCGACGCCCGGGAGGTCAACTCGATCCCGCTGTTCACCGACGAGCAGGGTCGGGAGGTGGTGGTCCGGGTCGGCCGCTACGGCCCGTACCTGCAGCGCACCGAGCCCGACCGGGAGGAGACGGAGAACGGCCGGGCGCCGATCCCGGACGGGCTGGCCCCGGACGAGCTGACCCCGGACAAGGTGGCCGAGCTGTTCGTCGGTGGCAACGGTGAGCGGAAGCTGGGCGAGCACCCGCAGACCGGGGAGCCGATCGTGCTCAGGTCCGGCCGGTACGGGCCGTACGTCTCGCACGGCGACAAGAACGCGTCGCTGCTGCGCTCCCACTCGGCCGAGCAGCTCACCCTGGAGGAAGCGCTGCGGGTGCTGAGCCTGCCCCGGCTGGTCGGCACCGACCCGGAGGGTGCGGAGATCCAGGCGGCCTCCGGACGGTACGGCCCGTACATCAAGCGCGGCACCGACACCCGCTCGCTGGACAGCGAGGACCAGCTGTTCACGATCACCGTCGAGGAGGCGCTGGCGCTGCTGGCCGCCCCGAAGGCGCGCGGCCGGCGGGCGGCGGCGCCGCCGCTTCGGGAGCTGGGCACGGACCCGTTGACCGAGCAGCCGCTGGTCATCAAGGACGGCCGGTTCGGGCCGTACGTCACCGACGGGGAGACCAACGCCTCGCTGCGGCGGGGGATGAGCGTCGAGACGATGACCCTGGAGCAGGCCTCGCAGATGCTGGTGGAGCGGCGGGCCCAGGGTCCGGCGGCACCGCGCAAGCAGGCCGCGGCGAAGAAGGCCACGGCTACGGCGAAGAAGGCGGGCACGGCGAATAAGGCCGCGGCGAAGAAGGCTACGGCGAAGAAGGCTACGGCTACGGCGAAGAAGGCGGGCACCACCAAGAAGGCCCCCACCCGGAGCTGAGCTCGCAAGCTCACCGCAGTGCCTCTGGTTCGGCTCGCAAGCTCACCGCAGTGACATTGGTTCGGCTCGCAAGCTCGCCGAAATAAACCGATTCGTGCGGGGAGCGGCGTCGTTAACCCGAGTAGGGTTTCAGCGCCGGAGCTTACTCGAGCCGGCCGGCGTGTCTGTCCGTGCAGATCGTGCACGCCGCACGAAGGAGAACGACGACGTGACCGTAACCGCGTCCACCTATCCGCGTCCTGTCGCCACCGGTCCGCTGCGGCGCGTACCGGTGCAGGGGCGCAGCGTCGCCCGGGTGCAGCGGATGCTCGACGCCTGTGCCGGGATCGTGGACGAGGTCGGGTACGAGGGGCTGACGACCACCCTGCTCGCCGAGCGGGCCGGGGTGGCGATCGGCTCGGTCTACCAGTTCTTCCCGGACAAGCGGGCGGTCGTTCAGGCGCTCACCCAGCGAAACCTCGAGGCGTACCTGGGCCGGCTCGCCGACCGGTTCACCGCCGCCGAGCTCACCGACTGGTGGGAGGGCGTGGGCGCCGCCATCGACGTGTACATCCACATGCACCGGACCATCCCCGGCTTCCGTACCCTCCATTTCGGTGACGTGGTCGACGTGCACCTGCTCGACGACGAGCAGGACAACAACGCGGTGATCGCGGAGCAGTTGGCCGAGGTGCTGGTCGCCCAGTTCGACCTGCCGGACACCGCTCGGCTGCGGTTCGCCCTCGCGATCGCCGTGGAGGCCGCCGACGCGCTGATCAAGCTGGCGTTCCGGCGCGACCCGGACGGGGACGACGCGGTCCTGGCGGAGGCGAAGACCCTGGTCCGGGAGTATCTGCACCGCCAGGTAGCGGCGCCGGCGCCGAGTGTCTAGGAACGCCCGCCCGCCCGGGCGCCGCGCGACCTAGGGTGATCCCTGAGTCGTGGATCACGGGTAAACTCAGGGTGGCTGGTCCTGCCGCGCCGACTACAGTGAGGCGCAGGCGCTCGGGGGAGGGCGTCATCTTCGGAGGTTCGGCCATCGATATGAGTGCCACGAGTACGGGGAATGGTGCGCAGCGACCGGCGCCGGCGCAGGGGAGCGCGGGCGAGCCGGCGGTAGATCTGTCTGGGTTCCAGGCGGTCAGGTCGGTCCTCCGGATTCGCCCGTTCCGCCGACTTTGGGGAGTGCTGTCGGTTGCGGCGGTGGCCGACTGGCTGGGCCTGCTCGCCACCGCGATCTTCGCCACCACGCTGGTGCAGAGCCCGCTGGCCAAGGGGGCGGCGTTCGGCGGCGTGGTCGGGATCCGGCTGCTGCCGGCGATCGTCCTGGGCACCGTCGCCGGTGTGATCGCGGACCGGTTCGACCGCCGTCGCATCCTGGTGGTCTGTGACGTGCTGCGGTTCCTGCTGTTCGCCTCCATCCCGCTGGCGTTCATGGCGAACCTGGCGGAGCTGGTCGTGCTCGGCTGGATGGCGATCGCGATCTTCGCGATCGAGGCGATCACGCTGGTCTGGAACCCGGTCAAGGACGCCGCGGTGCCGAACCTGGTCCCGCGGGCGAAGCTGGAGGTGGCCAACCAGCTGTCGCTGATCGTGACCTACGGGATGGCGCCGGTGCTGGCGGCGCTGCTGCTGGCTGGTCTGGAGCCGGCGCTGGAGCCGGTCGACATCGGCGCCGGGTGGGAGGCTGGAGCCACCGCCACGATCGTGGCGCTGTTCCTGAACGCCGCCTCCCGGCTGGCCACCGCGCTGGTGGTCTTCTTCGGGATCCGGGAGATCAGCGGGCGGGACGGCGCCGCGCACCTGGACCAGCCCACGCTGCTCGGCCAGTTCGTGGACGGGTGGCGCTACATCGGGCAGACCCAGCTGGTCCGCGGCCTGGTGCTCGGCATCCTCGGCGCGTTCACGGCGGGCGGGATCGTGATCGGCACGGCCCAGTTCTACGCTCAGTCGATCGGCGGCGGGAACGCGACCTTCTACCTGCTGTTCGGGCTGATCTTCATCGGGCTGGGCGCCGGCATCGGGTTCGGCCCCTGGATGGTCGGTGCGCTGTCCCGGCGCCGGTGGTTCGGCATGAGCATCGTGCTGGCCAGCGTCGGCGTGATCGTGCTGGCGCTGGCCCTCCACCTGAGCGTCGCGGTGGTCGGGGCGCTGCTGGTCGGCGCCGGTGCCGGGATGGCCTTCCTGTCCGGCATCACGCTGCTCGGCGGGGAGGTCGGGGACGAGCTGCGGGGGCGGGTGTTCGCGTTCGTCCACACCAGCGTACGGGTGGTGCTGATGCTCGCGATCGCGCTGACCGGCCTGATGGCCGGCGCCGGCGGCTCGCGGCTGGTGAGCCTCGGCCTGGCCGACGTCTCGGTCTCCTACACCCGGGTCCTGCTGCTGGCCGCCGGCCTGGGCGGGATCCTGGCCGGCCGGGTGGCGTTCCGGCAGATGGACGACAAGCGGGGGGTGCCGGTGCTGGCCGACCTGTGGGGGTCGCTGCGCGGGCGCCCGCTGTCGATCCCCGAGCCGGTGGCCTGGGCCGGGTTGTTCGTGGTCTTCGAGGGTGGGGAGGGTGCCGGCAAGTCCACCCAGGCCAACCGGTTGGCGCGGGCGTTGACCGCGCAGGGGCAGCAGGTCGTGGTGACCCGGGAGCCGGGGGCCACCGAGTTCGGGGCGCGGCTGCGCGGGATGCTGCTGGCCAGCGCGAACGGCCCTTCCGCCCCGTCGCCGCGGGCCGAGGCCCTGCTCTACGCCGCCGACCGCGCCCACCATGTAGCCACCGTGGTCCGCCCGGCCCTGACCCACGGCTCGGTCGTGATCAGCGACCGCTATATCGACTCCTCCCTCGCCTACCAGGGCGCTGGCCGCATCCTCCCGACCGACGAGATCGCCTGGCTGTCGTCCTGGGCCACCGGCCGGCTCAAGCCCGACCTGGTGGTGCTCCTCGACATCCCGCCGGAGACCGGGCTCGCCCGGGTCGCCGACCGTGGCGCCGCCCCGGACCGCCTGGAACAGGAGTCGACCGCCTTCCACGAGCGGGTCCGCTACGCCTTCCTCGACCTGGCCGCCGGCGATCCGAAGCGGTACCTGGTGCTGGACGCCGCCCGACCGCCGGACGAGATCGCCGCCGCGGTCCTGGAACGGGTGACCCCGATGCTCCCTCCGGCCGCGGCCACCTCCTTATCCGTTGATCATGAGCTTAGAGACATGGTCGACGGTGCCCAGCGTGCCTAGCTCCATGATCGACCGGGCGGGGGCCACGGTCTTTGACCGGCTGGTCGGCCAGGCCGAGGCGGTGACCACGCTGCGCCGGGCGGCCGCCGCCGCTGCCGTCCAGCTCGCCGCCAGCCGGGCGCTTGGTGGGGCAGGGGGGGATCATGCGCCCGGAATTGTCGGACATTCCACCCCACAAGATCCCCCCCTGCCCCACCAAGCGCAGGTGGAGGGCGGGGCGATGACGCACGCCTGGCTGTTCACCGGGCCGCCCGGGTCGGGCCGGTCGGTCGCCGCCCGGGCACTGGCGGCCGCGCTGCAGTGCGCCGACGGCACCGGATGCGGGCAGTGCCCGGGCTGCCACACCACCCTCGCGGGCACCCACGCCGACGTGCAGCTGGTCGTGCCCGAGGGGCTGTCGATCCCGGTCGGCCAGATGCGGGAGCTGGTGCTGCGGGCGGCCAGCACCCCGACCGGGGGCCGCTGGCAGGTGCTGCTGATCGAGGACGCGGACCGGCTGACCGAAGCCGCCGGCAACGCCCTGCTGAAGGCCGTCGAGGAGCCGTCCCCGCGTACCGTCTTCCTGCTCTGCACCCCGTCGCTGCACCCGGACGACATCGCCGTGACGATCCGCTCCCGGTGCCGGGTGGTGGCGCTGCGGCAGCCGCCGGCGGCGGCGGTCGCCAGCCTGCTGCAGACCCGCGACGCGGTGCCCGCCGACGTCGCCGCCTGGGCCGCCGCGGCCGCGCAGGGACACGTCGGGCGGGCCCGCCGGCTGGCCGCCGACCCGGCCGCCCGGCAGCGACGGGAGGCGGTGCTGGGGGTGCCGCGCCGGCTGACCGGCGTCGGGGCCTGCTTCGACGCCGCCTCGGCGCTGATCGACGCGGCCGAGACCGAGGCCGCCGCGGCGGCGGCCGAGACCGACCCGGCCGAGCGGGCCGAGCTGGAGACCGCGCTGGGCGCCGGTGGCACCGGGCGCGGGGCGGCCGGCGCCATCCGGGGCGCCGCCGGCCAGCTCAAGGAGCTGGAGCGGCGGCAGAAGTCCCGGGCCACCCGGACCCAGCGGGACGCCCTGGACCGCGCCCTGGTCGACCTGGCCGGCTTCTACCGCGACGTGCTCGCGGTCCAGTTCGGAGCGCCGGTCCCGCCGATCCACACCGACACGGCGGAGATGGTCGGCGCGGCGGCATCCCGGTGGAGCGCGGAGAGCACGCTGCGGCGGGTGGAGGCGGTGCTGGCGTGCCGGGAGGCGATCGAGCTGAACGTCAAGCCCCGGATCGCCGTCGAGGCCATGATGCTGGCGCTCTGGCGCGGCTGAGCCGGCCAACCGGGGCTTGACCGAACCAGGTACGGTGCCCGGGTAGTGATGGGCGGCTCCGGGACGCACATCGTGGGTTCGCATATCTATGTGTGAGGCAGCGATGACGGAGGAGCTGGACGAATCGTTGGTCCAGGAGGCGATCGCGTACTACCGCTGGAACGAACGGATGCAGGCCGACTTCGCCGCCCGGGTCGGCGCGGCCGAGGTGTCGGTCCAGTCGCCGGACGAGCTGGTCGAGGTCCGGGTGCGGGTGGACGGCTCGGTCCGGATGGTGAATCTGGTCGGGTCGTTACAGGGACGCACCGATGTGGAGGTATCGCGGTCGATCAACGCGGCGCTCGGAGCGGCCGCCGACGCCGCCGACTGGGCCCGGCGCACACTCTACGCGGAGACCGTCGGCCGCTACCCGGTCAGCCGGGCGGGATGACCACCGGCCGGTCGACGAGCCGGACCGCCAGCGCGTCCGGGTCGGCCGGCACCACCCACGGCGCCTCGGGTCGCGGCGCGTCCGGGTCCGCCCGCCACCGCCGGCACACCCGGTCCACCCCGATCGGATAGATCGTCAGCGAGCCGTCCGGGGCCAAGTGCAACCGCAGGAAGCTCTTGTAGTCCTCGATGCCCTGCCCGGCGAACAGCTCGTTGACGTTGATCCCCAGCCGGGCGGCCAGCAGCAGGTAGGCCGCCACCAGCAGGCTGGCGGCCAGTCCCGCCACCGGCAGGTACAGCACCACGGCGGCCAGCAGCGGCAGCGGCCAACCCAGCTCCGCGAACGGCAGCTCCAGCCACAGCAGACCGCCGGCCAGGCCGAGCCCGAGATGCGCCACCCCGTGCACCGTCCCGGCCAGGAAGTGCCGGGCCCGCTTGAGCCCCCCGGTCGGGATGTACGCCAGCCCGACCGCCCCACCGAGCATAACCAGCACCATCGCCACCAGCGGGATCGTCAGCAGCCGTTCCTCCACTGTGGTCAGCTGGCTGGCCGCCCCGGCGATCGCGAGCATCAGCAGCATGTGGACGACGCCGAGCAGCCCGACGAAGCCGGGGTTGCGCCACGGCAGCCGGCCGAACACCCCCCACGCCAGGCGCCGCGAGCGAGCCCGGTCCGGGTAGCGCCCGGCCAGCGCGTACTCCCGCGGTGGGCTGGCCTTACGCACGATGGTCTCCCGCGGCGGGACGGTGATCCGGTCCGGGAGCAGGTGGGTGGCGGCCAGGTACGCGCCGCCGCCGCCGCACGTGACCAGCTGCCGGTCCGGGCGCTGGTACCGGGCGTAGTGGTGCTGGTCGCCGGCGAGCATCACCGGCACCTGGGCACCGGTCGGCGCGATGATGTTGCGGAGGAAGAAGTCGAGCGTGTCGTAGCCCTTCGGGTCGGGCTTGACCCAGCTCGGGGCCGGCGCGGCCAGGATCACCCGGTCCTGCGGCCCGAGCCGCTCCGCCACCCGCTCGAAGTAGACCAGCTGCGGGTCGTCGAGGTAGGCGCCGTAGGCTTCGTCGACCGCGAACAGCCACCAGTGGTGGGGCAGCGAGATCGCGAAGTAGGAACGGGTCTGCTCGGTGCGCCAGCCGCCGATGTGCTCGGTCCGCTCGCCGACGAACACCCGCAGGAACGCGGTCAGCCCGTCGTACCAGTCATGGTTGCCGGGCAGCGCGTACAGGGTCGGCGCCGGCGCCTCGGCCGGCGGCAGCGGGAGCGCGGCGGTGTAGGGGCCGCGGAGGCGGTCCTCGTACTGCTCCATGCTGGCGGTCGGGTAGACCTGGTCCCCGCCCATGATCAGGACGTGCCCGCGGGGCAGGTCCTGCCCGTCGACCCGCAGGCTGGGCTGGGCCAGCAGGTACGCCACCGAGTAGGCCGGGTCGAAGCCGTCCCCGGTGTCGGCGACGTAGTCCAGCCACAGCTCGCCGTCCTCGCCCGGCTGCTGGTAGGTGCGGGCCGGCAGGGCGCCCTGCAGCTCCCGCTTGTCCAGGTAGGCGCCGAAGATCAGCGCGAGCGCGGTCCGGATCCCGGTGCGCAGCAGCAGCGGCGGGGACAGCCAGGGCACCTGCCGGCGCGGGGTGAAGCCGAGCTGGTACGGGTCCAGGCTGGTCGGGCGTCGGAGCGGGTCCACGCCGTGCACGCTAACCGATCCGGCCGGTGATCGCTGGCCCGCCGGCTCGCGTACACTGGATCGGCGACCCCGCCGCCTTAGCTCAGTCGGTCAGAGCGGTGCTCTCGTAAAGCACAGGTCGTCGGTTCGATTCCGACAGGCGGCTCCCAGCTCAGAGCCTTGATCCACGGATCAAGGCTCTTTCTGTGGAGCTACATGTGGAGCCAGCGGCGTATCCTGGCTCCATGCCGACCACCTCGACCCGCCGGCGGCGGACCCGCGGGGAGATCGAAACCCTCCCTAGTGGATCGCTGCGGGTTCGGGTGTACGCCGGGATCGATCCACTGTCGAAGAAGCGGCACTACCTCACCGCCATCGTGCCAGCCGGGCCGGCGGCCGCGAAGGAGGCGGAGAAGGCCCGGACCCGGCTGCTGGCCGAGGTCGACGAGCGCCGCAACCCGCGTACCAAGGCGACCGTGAACCAGCTCCTCGACCGATACCTGGAAGTCCTTGGATGCGCGTGAGACGACCGTCTACGGCTACCAGAGCAACATCCGCAACCACATCCGTCCGCTGCTGGGGCAGCTGCCGCTGCCCCGGCTCGACAGCGAGGTGCTGGACTCGTTCTACGCCACCCTGCGCCGGTGTCGGGCGCACTGCGACGGCCGAGGCCGGCGGCCGAGTGGCACGTGTGCCGGCCGCTCGGCGAGATGTCCGATGAGGTCTGGCAGGCCTCGGTCGACGTGCTGGTGCAGGCCGGCGACCTCGAGTCCCCGCAGCCGCTACCTGGAGCGGGAGCACGGCATCAGGGTCCTCGGTCGGCACGGTTACTGACCGCTCGGGACGCCATGTCTCATCCAGCGGAACAACCGGCTGGGTGTGACGGGTCGTCATAGGCTACTTTGCGCTGACGCAACCTCGTGGAGGCAGCAGATGAAGTCTCGGAACACCTATCGGTTCATCGGTAGCGCGGTCTTGGCCACTGGAATGCTGCTTACCGCCTGTGGCGGGTCGCCGACGGCGACCGATCCCGAGCAGGGTGACTCCGGAGAAGAAGCTGGCGGCGCGTACCAGGAGCTGCTGGGACTGTCCCAAGACCAGCTGGTGGCGCGCGCCCAGGAAGAGGGCGAGCTCAACTTCTACACGGCGATGTCGAGTGACCTGGCAGTCCTGGTGGCCGACGCCTTCGAGGCGGAGTACGAGATCGGGGTCGCCGTCTACCGGTCGACGTCGGATGCTCTCGCCAGTCGCATCGCGCAGGAGCAGGCGGCGAACTACCCGGGCAACGACGTCGTCGAGACCGGCGGCCTGGAGTTGGCGGCGCTCAACGATGAGGGGCTCCTGCAGCCGCACGACGGACTCGCCGGCCGGGAGGCGATGCCGGAGGAAGCCAGGTCCGACGGTTGGACCGCCGACCGCTACATCGCCTTCCTGCCCAACTGGAACACGAATCTCGTCGCGGCAAGCGAGCAGCCCACGTCCTGGGAGGATCTGGCGGATCCGCGGTGGGACGGCAGGCTCTCGCTGGAGCAGAACGACTACGACTGGTACGCCACGCTTCATACCTGGTTCGTGGAGTCCGGCAAGACCGAGGCCGAGGCGGACCAGATCTTCGAGGAGATGGCGCGGGATGCGAAGGTCACCAACGGGCACAGCACGCAGGCAAACCTCCTCACCGCCGGTCAGTTCGCCGTATCGGCGTCGGCCTTCCTGCATCTGACCGAGCCGCGGATCGCCGACGGCGAGCCGGTTGCGGTCGAGCCGCTGGTCGAGCCGGTGATCGTCCGCCCGAACGGCGTCGCGGCCATGCGGAGCGCGCAAAACCCGGCAGCGGCCCTGCTCTTCGTGAGCTGGCTTCTCGCGGACGGGCAGGACGTCCTTGCGGAAGGCGGCGTGACGCCTGCCCTGCCCGGCAAGAGCAGCGTGCTCACGGGCGTCGAGGTGCTCAATGTAGACCTGGAGATGCTCCAGACCGAGGGCCAGGAGTGGGCCGGGCGCTACGACCGGCTGCTGACGGTCGGCGAGGTGGTCGAGTAGTCCTGCGCGCAGCCAGGGGCGGAGGGTGACGCTGATGCGGACCACGGTCCTTCGGCCCGGGCTGCTCGTGGCACTGCCGGTGGGCCTCATCATCGGGTACTTCGCCCTGGTCCCGCTCGTCTACCTGGTGTGGGGCACGTTCTTCGACGCGCACGGCGTCACGCTGGAGGGCTTCATCCGGGCCTACCGGCATCCCGCCACGAAGCAGATGATGGCGAACTCGCTGATCTATGCCCTGGGCTCCGGCGCGCTGGCGCTCCTGCTGGGGACCGCGCTGGCCTACCTGCACACCCGCACGGACGTGCCCTTCAAGGGCCTGTTCTTCGCGGCCGCCTTGGTGCCGCTGATCATCCCAGCGATCCTCTACGCGATTGCGTGGATCTTCCTGGCCAGCCCGGACATCGGCATCCTCAACCTGGCCCTGCAGCCGGTCTTCGGCCGGGACGTGCTCGACGTCTTCTCCATGCCGGGGATGATCTGGGTGGAGGGCCTGAACCTGTCCCCGCTGGTGTTCCTGCTCATGGTGGTCGCCTTCCGGGGAATGGACCCCTCGCTCGAGGAGTCCGCGCTCATGAGCGGCGCCAGCCGGCAGGTCATCCTACGCCGGATCACGCTTCCGCTCGCCCGGCCGGCCATCGTCGCTGCGCTGCTCATCATGGTGGTGCGCGGCCTGGAGAGCTTCGAGGTGCCGGCCCTGCTGGGGCTACAGAACGGCATCCACGTCTTCACGAGCCGGATCTACCTCGCGCTCCGGGACTATCCGCCGGACCTCGCCGTTGGCGGCGCGCTGTCGACCGGGTTGCTTGTCATCGCCGTGATCGGGGTCCTGCTCAGCTCCCGGTTCGGGCGGTCGGAGAGGCAGCGGGCATATCAGACGATCACGGGTAAGGGCTTCCAGCCGCGTCGGGTGCAGCTCGGGCGGGCCCGGTCGCTGTTCGGCGTGGCGGTCGTCGTCTACTTCGCGATCACCGTCGCCCTCCCGTTGGCGGTTCTGCTATGGACCTCCTTCCTCGCGTACTATCAGGTGCCGTCGGCGGATGCGCTGGCCAGCCTGACCCTCGACAACTACCGGGAGCTCCTCGAGCAGGACGCGGCCCTGAACGCGCTCAAGAACTCATCCATCCTCGGCGCCGGGACGGCAACGCTGATCGTAGCGGTCATGGCGGCCGCGGCCTGGGTGGTGGTGCGCACCAACCTGCCCGGCCGCCATCTTCTCGACCAGCTGTCGTTCCTACCGTTGGTGGTGCCGGGCCTGGTCCTGGGTCTGGCTGTCGCGTTCGTCTACCTGCGCAGCCCGCTCCCCATCTACGGGACGCTGTGGATCCTCCTGATCGCGTACTTCATCCGCGCCATGCCCTACGGCATGCGGTACGCGCTGGCCTCCATCCACCAGATCTCGGGCGAGCTCGAGGAGAGCGCACAGATGTCGGGAGCGAGCTGGCTGCAGACGTTCCGCCGGATCCTTGTCCCGCTCATGGCACCGGGGCTCATCGCGGCGTGGGTGTACGTGTTCATCACGTCGTTCCGGGAGCTGTCGAGCTCCATCCTGCTGTACAACCCGGGAAATGAGGTTCTGTCCATCTTGATCTGGGACCAGTACGAGAACGGCGACTTCACGGTCCTCGCCGCGCTCGGCGTGGTCATGCTCCTGCTGACCGTCGCCCTGGTGATTCTCGCGCACCGGCTCACCAGCAAGTCCGGCCTCGGCCGGGTCTGACCGGAAGGAGAGACTGATGCTCACGGTCGACCGGCTGGTCAAGACCTTCCCGGGCGGTACCAGGAAGGGAGACGGCGCAGCTGTCCGGGCGGTCGACAACGTGGCGTTCGAGGTGGCCGAAGGGCAGCTCTTCACGCTGCTCGGCCCCTCCGGGTGCGGCAAGACGACGACGTTGCGGTTGTTGGCTGGGCTGGAACAGCCGGACTCCGGGCTGGTCAAGGTGGGCGACCGCACGATGTTCTCCCGCGGCATGGGGGATCCGGGAGGGATCAGCGTCCCCGCCAACCGCCGCGGATTCGGGATGGTGTTCCAGTCGTACGCCATCTGGCCGCACATGTCGGTCTTCGACAACGCCGCGTTCCCGCTGCAGGTTCGCCGGCGGTCGAAGCGGCTTACTCGGCGGGCGATCCGCGAGACGGTGCTGGGCATCCTGGAGACCCTGCAGCTCTCCCACCTGGCCGACCGACCGGCGACGAAACTGTCGGGGGGCCAGCAGCAGCGCCTCGCGCTGGCCCGGGCGATCGCGTTGGAGCCGCCGCTCATGCTGCTGGACGAGCCGCTGTCCAATCTCGATGCCAAACTGCGGGAGTCGCTGCGGTTCGAGCTCAAGCGGCTCCAGCAGGAGCTCGGGATCACGAGCGTGTATGTCACGCACGACCAGACGGAGGCGCTGGCGATGTCGTCGGTCGTGGCGGTGATGCAGGACGGCAAGATCATGCAGTGCGGCACCCCGCTCGAGGTGTACCGGAAACCGTCCGGCAGCTTCGTCGCGGACTTCATCGGCACGTCGACCTTCCTGGAGGGAATCGTCGCGTCGCAGGACGAGCGCATCGTGTGCGTGCGAACCCCGGAGGGGGAACTGCGGGTCGAGACCGACCACCAGCAACAGGTCCCGGCGGGCACCAGCGCCATCGTCTCGATCCGGCCAGAAGTGGTGCACCTGGCACCGGAGAGCTCAGCTGAGCCGATCGCGAACGAGTGGCGCGGCACGGTCACGACCCGGGCATTCCTCGGCGCGGTAGTCGAGTACCTGGTGCAGGTGGGAGACACGACCATCCGGGCACAGGGCCCGGGTGGCGCCATGCTGGAGCCGGGAACCCCGGTATACCTGCAGATGAGCCCGTCGGAGCTCACCATGGTGCCGGTGTCGGGGTGAAGGTTCCGCACGATGGAACGGCTCGCTTGCGGGTGGCGGGGAGCCGAGGGCAAGTTCTTCCCAGCGTTCCAGCATGAACGCCGTTCACCAGCGAGGGGTGACCAGATGACCGACCAGGCAGTAGGGCAGACGAGCTGGCAGCGACCGGCCACCCCGTACGAGGAGTTCTGCGCTGTCCAGGGCGTTCCGATCTACCGCGAGCTGCTGGGGGTGCACGACGTGCGGGAGCTGGAGCTCGGCCCCTGGGACCGGCTGGGCGGCCGCGGCGCGATCATCGACCTCGAGGGCACGGGCGGCTATCTGGGCATGTACCTGGTCGAGGTGCCCCCGGGGGGTTCGCTGGCGCCCGAGCGGCATCTCTACGAGGAGGTCTGCTACGTCATCGAGGGAAGGGGCACGACCGAGGTCTGGGCCGACGGCGGCAACCGGCAGGTCTTCGAGTGGGGGAAGGACAGCGTCTTCTCACCGCCCATGAACACCTGGCACCGCTTCATCAACGCGACCAATGCACCGGCGCTGATCCTGGTGGGCTCGAACGCGCCGCCGATCATGGAGCTGTTCCGGGACGAGGAGTTCATCTTCGGCACCCCGCACCACTTCAAGCACCGCTACGACGCCGCTGACAGCTACTTCGACGCCTGGGACGAGCTCGCGACCGATGACCTGTCCCGGCGCGCGCTGCACAGTGGGGCGCTCGTCCCGGACGCCGCCAACTGCTACGTCCCCCCGGACGGCCAGCGCGGATCGGGACACCGGCACTTCTTCTTGTACATGTCCGGGAACTACTTCCGCGGTTTCATCGCGGAGTACCCGGTGGGGAAGTACTCAAAGACGCACGCGCACGACGCTGGCCCGGTGCTGGTCTGCCTGGCCGGCCAGGGCTACACCCTGACCTGGCCCAAGACGGCCGGCACCACGCCCTGGCGGGACGGCAAGGAGCACCTGGTCCGGCGCCAGGACTACCAGACCGGCGGCGTGGTGAGTGCTGCGCCCGGCGGGGAGTGGTTCCACGCCCATTTCGGCGTCAGCGGTGACCGGTTCCGGGTGATGGCGCTGCTCGGGGGCTACCCGAAACGTACCCAGGGTCCCCCCGGTTCCACAGTGGTCCACGTGAACCGGGACATCAAGCAGGGTGGAAACACGATCGAGTACCGCGACGAGGATCCGATGATCCGTAGCCTGTTCGAGCAGGCACTGGCCGAGGTCGGTGGCACGATCGACATGCCCGCCGAGCTCTACCAGTAGTCGGCCGGGATCGAGAGATGCACCAAGGCCCACACCACCCGCACCACCCGGAGGAGCACCCGCACGACGGTGCGGGCGCCGATCGGGACGACAGCTCGCTGGTGCTGACCACGGTGGGCGTGGACATCGGCTCGTCGACCACCCATTTCCTGGTCTCGCGTCTGCGGATGACGCTCCACGGTGCGCGGTACGTGCCCGCCGGTGCCGAACTTCTGCACGAGTCGCCGGTGCTGTTCACCCCGTACGCGGGCGAGGAGCTGATCGACGTGGACCGGCTGCGGGACTTCATCACGCAGCAGTACGCGGAGGCCGGCATCGGTCGGCAGGACGTGGACAGCGGCGCGGTCCTGCTTACCGGCCTCGCCGCGCAGCGGCAGAACGCCCGCCTGGTCGGCGAGATCTTCGCCGATGAAGCGGGACGGTTCGTCGCCTGTAGCGCCGGTCATCGAATGGAGGCAGAGCTCGGAGTACGCGGGTCGGGCGCGCTCGCGCTCTCCCGGCAGCTGGCGGCCAGCCTGATCCACATCGACATCGGTGGCGGCACGACGAAGATTTCCCACTGTCGAGCCGGGCGGATCGAGAGCACGCTCGCCCTGGCGGTGGGCGCCCGGCTCATCCTCCGCGACCGCGACGGTCTGGTCCGGCGGGTCGAGCCGGGCGCGAAGCCGATGCTCGACGCGGCCGGGGTGACCGTCCGGGTCGGTCAACGGATGGAGCCGGAGCAGGTCGCCGCCGTCTGCGGCTATCAGGCGGACCGGGTCCTGGACGTGGTGGCGGGGCGAGTCTCGACCGAGGCGCTGGACGCCGTCCTGGTGACCGACCGGGCGCCGATGCCCGACCAGGTCGACGCCGTGACCTTCTCCGGTGGTGTGTCGGAGTACCTGTACGGACGCGAGTCACAGGACTTCGGTGACCTCGGTCCCCCGCTGGCCGAAGCGTTCGCCGACCGGTTCGCCGGCTTCCCGGTCCGGGAGGTCAGCGGCGGCATTCGCGCGACCGTCCTCGGGGCTTCGCGGTTCACGGTGCAGGTCAGCAGCCAGACGATCTTCGTCGATCCGCTCGACACCCTGCCGGTCCGCAACGTGCCGGCCGTGGTCCCGGAGCTACCCACGAACCAGGAGAGGTTCAGCAGCGAGGAGGTGCGGGACGCCGTGGCGCGCGCCCTCGACCGGCAGGCTCAGGCCGGTGCGGACCTGCCGCCGGCCGTCGCCATCGGTATCGCCTGGGAAGGCGACGCCAGCCACGCGCGGCTGGACGCGCTCGCGCGCGGCATCCTCGCCGCCGTGCGCCAGTCCCCATGGCGGGCGGCGCCGTTGCTCCTGGTGGTGGACCACGACATCGCCCGGCTGCTCGGACTGCAGCTGCGCGAGAGCGCCCGGACAGCGGGGCCGGTCGTCGCGATCGACGGGGTCGGGCTCCGGCCGCTCGACTTCGTCGACATCGGGGAGGTCGTCCTCGGTGCGGGCGCCACTCTCGTCGTCGTCAAGTCCTTGGTGTTCTCGGGTTAGCGCTTGTCAATGTGAAGTGGAGGGGGAGACATTGGACAGCCTGCGGGAGTGGATCGACCAGGTCGAGGCGATGGGCGAGCTGGTGCGCGTGGCCGAGCCGGTGGACTGGGACCAGGAAGCGGGTGCGATCAGCTACCTTGCCGGCAAGACCGCCGGCAACCCGGCCATCCTCTTCGAGCGCATCAAGGGCAGATCCGCTCGAAGAGCACCTTCGCCGGGCGGGGCTTGGTGAACCGGCCGGTGAACTGCTTCCCATTGTCGGTTAACACTTCCGACGGGACGCCGTAGCGGTTCATCGCGGTGGTGAACGCTGTAGTAACGTGCCTGGTAGACAGCGGGGCGCCGGTCATACCATCGCCTCGTAAAGCACAGGTCGTCGTTCGATTCCGACAGGCGGCTCCGAGCCCAGCGCATGGACAGGGAGGCAGTCGATGGGTGCCATACACGTGCACGAGTTCATGAGCCTCGACGGTGTGATCGACGCGCCCACGTGGACGTTCGACTACGGCTTCGACCCCAAGATGGGGGAGGTCCTCGGCGCGGTCACGGGACGTTGCCGGGGCATCCTGCTCGGGCGCACGACCTACGAGATGTTCGAGCCGGCCTGGTCGACCCGGACCGTGGAGGACGATCCAGGTGCGCCGTTCTTCAACGACACCACCAAGTACGTCGTGTCCGGGACGCTCACGAATGCAACCTGGCGGAACTCAAAGGTCATCGGGGCGTACGACCCGGACGTGATCCGCAGCCTGCCGGACGAGATCGACGGTGACCTCTACGTCAGCGGCAGCATCACGCTGGTCCGAGCGATGCTCGCGGACCGCCTGGTCGACGAGCTGCATCTGTTCGTCTACCCGCTTACCCGCGGGTCCGGTCCGCGGCTGTTCCCCGAGGAAGCCGCGCCCAGCAAACTGTCGCTTGCGGCGCATGAGTCGTACGAGAACGGTGTGCTCTACCTGAACTACCGACCGCAGGCGTGAGGCCGCGTTCGCCTGCACCGCATCAGCCCGGTCGCCCGAAGCTGTGGATCGGGTTCGAGTCCATGGCGGTGACGTGCACGCTGGACGTGGGGTTCGGCGCGTGCACGATCGAGCCGTCGCCGATGTACATCCCGACATGGCTTAGATCGCTGTAGTAGAAGACCAGGTCACCGGGGCGAAGGTTGCTCCGTTCCACGTACGGCATGACGGACCGCTGCTGAGCGGCGTTGTGGGGCAGGCTCACGCCGCCCTGCTCCCAGGCGGCCATGGTCAAGCCGGAACAGTCGTACGCGTCGGGACCGGCCGCTCCCCATTCGTACGACTTGCCGACCTGCGCGCAGGCGAAGTCGAGGGCCGCGTCTGCCCCACCGCCCGGGTAGCTGACCGGGCACCCCGAGCTCGGTCCGCTGGAGCCGCTGTCGCTCTCCTCGGCTTCCGCTTCGGCCTCCGCTTCGGCCTCCGCCTCAGCTGCTGCCTCGGCTTCCGCTTCCGCCGCTGCCTCGGCCGCTGCCGCTGCTTCCGCCTCGGCCGCGGCGCGCTCCTCCGCGAGCAGCTCCTCATGGAGCCCTTCCAGCTCGTCGATCTCTACGTCGATCTCGTCGGCCCGCCGCGCCAGGTCCGTCTCCATCTCGGTGAGGTCGTCGATGAGCCCATCGAGCTCGGCCTGTTGGATCTGGTAGTCCGCCTTGACCGCGACCGCTCGGTTGATCTTCTCCTGCTGGGTCTTGGTGAACTGGTCCAGCATTGCCAGCTGGTCGGCGAGGGCGAATGGCGATCCGGTGGTGAGTAGCGCCCGCAGGGCGGATATGTTGCCGCCCTTGAAGCTGTACGCGGCGACGTCGGCGACGTCGGCCTGCGCCAGCTCCACCTGCCGCTCCAGCGGCCCGATCTTCGCGGCCAGCGCATCGGCTGCCTTCTGGTTATCCTTCAGCTCCAGCCGGGTGGCGTTGTGCTCCTCGATGATCGGCTCCAGCTCACGCCATTTCTCGTCGATCTGCGCCTTGACCTCCTCCGAGGTCCCCTGGGCAGCAGCGGCACCGGGGGTGAGGAGCACCGCCGGAGCAGTGACCACCATGAACAGTATGGCAGCGAGGGCGAACCGCCCTACCCTGGACCGGGCGCTCAGCCGGGCAGGCCTCGGCTGACGCTCCTGAGTGGTATGAGTCACGGGACCGACCCCTCTTCCGTGACCGCCTACCGGGTTAGCTGACGGGTTCGGGCTGGAAGACGCCCTACCGCGATGGCTCGCGGACTCACCCCGGTGGTGCACGGATCCCCGGCTCACCAAGAACCGACTCGCTGGCGACTCGGCGGTGCTGGCCGGGGACACCCCGGGTTGGGGAACCGACATCCGGCTCAACGACTGCCGAGCCTAAACTTCATGCCGACCACGGTCAAGTGATGAGTCAAATAGATTCACCGGGTAGTCGCATCCATACCCTGTGCAGCACGCGTCCCACGAGTCAGTGGGTCATGCCGGGCGCGAGCGGCGTTCACCCGGTAGGGCACCGCCCACAGTGTACACTACGGCGGGCCGTGACGATTGACGCCTCCGCGGACTCTCCTTGCCGCCACCGATCTCCTGGTCGGTCACCGTCACCGTCCATTCAGATCAGATGGCGAAGAACAGGACGTAGCCGGCGAGCACCGAGCCGACCAGCGCGGTGCCGTAGGTGCCGGCCGCGATCAGCTGGTCGTAGCGGCGCAGCTGCAGCCCGTCGATCAGCGTGAACCGGAACCGGTGTGCGAAGTGGATCAGCGACAGCACGCACAGGCCGAGCAGCGCCAGCCGGGTGACCGCGTGGGTCACCACCGCGTCCAGGTGGGCGTGGTCCGGCGGGTCGATCCAGCCGAGCGGAAACGCCAGCCCGAACAGGAACAGCAGCGCCGGGATGGCCAGCGCCGCCACCACCCCGCCAGCGCTGAACCCGAGCCAGATGAACGGTTCCGCGGAGCGCTTCGGTCCACTCCGTCCACTCCGTCCACTCATGCGAGCACCACCAACCAGATCAGGAACCCGGACACCACAACCCAGGCCGCGAAGATCGGCCCGGCGAGCAGGGTCGGCGGGACCCGGCGCCCGCGCAGCCGCACCACCGTGGCCTGCGGCGCGGCCTGGAAGAACGTCACGGCGTGCAGCACCGCGAACCCGAGCGCGACCGCGTTCAGCGCGATCATGAACGGGTTCGCCGACCAGTCCAGGAAGCGCTGGTACGCGGACTCGCTCTGCCCGACCGCGTACGCCAACACCAGCAGGTAGGCCACGAACCAGGCCACGAACAGGCTGCTCAGCTCGCGCAGGATGAACAGCAGGTACGAGCGGCGGCGGGCCCACCAGAACCGGGGCACCGGTGGCCGGTAGAGCCGGGCCTGGAAGCCGGGGTCGGTCGACGTGCTCATGTCGTTCACTTCTCGGCCGCCCGGGGGAGCAGCAGCGACTTGGCCGCCTCGGTCGCCGCGGTCACCTTGTACCGCTGGATCGCGCCGGCCGGGTCGACCCCCTTCGGGCAGGCGCTGGTGCACTCGCCCACGAACGTGCAGCCCCACACCCCGTCGTGCCCGGACAGCTCGGCCATCCGCAGCGCGTTCCCGGCATCGCGGGAGTCCATATTGTACCGCTGCGCCAGCGCGATCGCCGCCGGGCCGACGAACGACTGGTCCAGCCCGTACACCGGGCACGCCGAGTAGCAGAGCATGCAGTTGATGCACATGCTGTACTGGTGGTACTCCTCGAGTTCCTCCGGGGTCTGCAGGTACTCCCCGTGCGCCCCCTCGGGTGGCGCCTCGTCGTCGGCGACGATCCACGGCTTGACCCGGCCCAGCTTGTGCACGAAGTCGGTCATCTCGATCACCAGGTCCCGGATCACCGGGAAGTTGCGCAGCGGCTCCACCCGGACAGGTCCCGGCGCGAAGTCGCTCAGGAACGCGGCGCAGGTCAGCACCGGCTCCCCGTTGACCGTCATGCCGCAGCTGCCGCAGATCCCCATCCGGCACGACCACCGGTAGGACAGCGTCCCGTCGAGCCGGTCCTTGACGTAGTTGAGGCCGTCCAGCACCGCCCACTCCTCGCGCAGCGGCACCTCGTACTCCTCGAAGGTCGGCTTCGACTCCTGCTCCGGCCGATACCGCGCGACCTGGAGTGTGATCCGCTCCTCCATGCCTGAGCTACCTCCCGTAGATCCGTTCGCCTGGCGGCCAGCGGGTGATCGTGACCGGCAGATATGACACGTGCGGGACCCCGTCCGGGTCGCGGGTGGCTACCGAGTGGGCGAGGAACTTGTCGTCGTTCCGGGCGGGGAAGTCGGTGCGCTGGTGGGCACCGCGGGACTCCTCCCGCCGCAGGGCACTGTGGACCACGCACTCGGCCACGTCCAGCATCGCGGACAGCTCCAGCGCTGAGGTCAGCTCGGTGTTGAAGGTCCGGCTCGGGTCGTCGATGGTGGCCGATCCGGCCCGCTCCTGCAGCTCTCGCAGCGCCCCGGCGGCCTTGGCCAGCGACGACCCGTCCCGGTAGATGCCGGCGCTACCCTCCATCGTGTGCTGCAGCTGCTCCCGGATGTCGGCCAGCCGCTCGGTTCCGTCGCGGCGCCCAAGCAGGTCCTGCGCCAGCCGGCGGTGCTCGTCGGCCGCCTGCGCCTCGACCGCCGGTCCGGCCAGCGGCTCGGTCTGGGCCGCGTGCCGGGCTGCCGCCACCCCGGCCCGGGCACCGAAGACCAGCAGCTCCGGCAGCGAGTTCGAGCCGAGCCGGTTGGCGCCGTTGATGGACACGCACGCGACCTCACCGGCGGCGTAGAGGCCGGGCAGCGGGGTGGCGCCGTCGATGTCGGTGTGGACTCCGCCCATCGAGTAGTGGACCACCGGCCGGATCGGGATCAGGTCGGTGACCGGGTCGATCTTCTCGTACTTGCGGCACAGCTCCCGTACGAACGGCAGCTTGGTGTCGATCACCTTCGCACCCAGGTGGCGCAGGTCCAGGTAGGTGACCGGCCCGTACGGGCTGTCCGCCGCCCGTCCCTTCTCGACCTCCCCGACGAACGCCTGCGAGACCCGGTCCCGCGGCCCGAGCTCCATGCTGCGCAGCACCGGTTGCTCGGTCGGCTGGCCGAGGTCGTAGTCCTGTAGGTAACGGTAACCGTCCTTGTTGAGCAGCCAGCCCCCCTCGGCCCGGGCCGCTTCGGTGATCAGGATGCCGGTGAACGGGAGCCCGGTCGGGTGGTACTGCACGAACTCCAGGTCCTTGAGCGGCACGCCGGCCCGGTAGGCCAGCGCCATCCCGTCGCCGGTCTTGATCGCCGCGTTGGTGGTGAACGGGAAGACCCGGCCGGCCCCGCCGGTGGCGAGGATCACCGACCGGCCCAGCAGGGTCTCGATCCGGCCGGACATCAGCTCGATCGCCACCACCCCGGCGACCCGCCCCTCGTCCACCAGCAGCTTGCTGACGAACCATTCGTCATACCGGGTCACCGGCGGAAACTTCAGCGAGGTCTGGAACAGCGTGTGGAGCATGTGGAACCCGGTCTTGTCGGCGGCGAACCAGGTGCGCTCCTTCCTCATCCCACCGAACGGCCGGACCGCCACGGTGCCGTCCGGCTCCCGGCTCCACGGGCAGCCCCAGTGCTCCAGCCGCAGCAGCTCCTCTGGCGCCTCCCGTACGAACGCCTCAACCGCGTCCTGGTCGGCCAGCCAGTCGCTGCCCGAGATCGTGTCGTAGGCGTGCTCGTCGAGGCTGTCGTCGGCGGCGATCGCGCCTGCCGCGCCGCCCTCGGCGGACACCGTGTGGCTGCGCATCGGGTAGACTTTGGACACTACCGCCACGCTCAGGCTCGGGTCGGTCTCGGCGACCGCGATGGCGGCGCGTAACCCGGCACCACCACCACCCACGATGATCACGTCGTGCTGGACCGTCATGCGCCGTGCTCCGGGCCCGGATCGTCCAGCAGCACCTTCCCGTCGTGGCGGACCGCGGTCTCCCGGATGCTCCCGTCGTGGTACTCATGCCGGGTTCGCCGGCAACCACAGGCGTAGAACTGGTCGTAGATGACCAGGCCGTCGTCGTCCCGGTCCCGGTAGTGCTCGCCGTCCACCCGCCTGCCGCAGGGCGCCAGGTCGCCGGTGAAGCGTTCCCTCGTGCCGACCATCGTCTGAGTCCTCCGCACTCTCCGGATGCAATGGGCGCGGAGGCCGGGCTCCGCGCCGCGCTCGCTGGCCGTTCTCTCGGTGGTTTTGTTGCCAATATCACATACCTTCTCACCCGCCGCACGCCAATGGAAGCCCCCGCGCTGGGGAGAGTTCGGATCGGTCGGCCGAGCTGCTAGAACACGGGCCACCCGGACCCGGGTACGCTGGCCGGCGTGCCCGAGGGACACACGATCCACCGGCTGGCCGCGTCCCACCGGTCGTGGTTCGCCAGGGCCCGGGTCAGCGCCGCCAGCCCGCAGGGCCGGTTCGCCGCCGGCGCCGGCTGGCTGTCCGGGCGCCGGTTGCGCGACACCGAGGCGTACGGCAAGCACCTGCTGCACCACTTCGCCGGCGGCCGCACGCTGCACGTCCACCTCGGCCTCTACGGGAGGTTCAGTGACGGCCCGGCGCCGGCCCCGCCGCCGGTCGGGCAGGTCCGGTTGCGGCTGGTCTCCGACCGGCACTGGCTGGACCTGCGCGGCCCGGCGGCCTGCGAGCTGCTCGATCCGCCGGCGGTGGCCGCGCTGCGGGACCGGCTCGGGGCCGACCCGCTGCGCGACGACGCCGACCCGGACCGGGCGTACCAGCGGATCAGCCGGCGTGCCACGCCGCTGGCGGCGCTGCTGCTGGATCAGTCGATCGTGGCCGGCCCGGGGCTGGTGTACGTGAGCGAGGTGCTGTTCCGGGCCGGGATCGCCCCAACCAGCCCCGGCCGGGAGCTGACCGGTCCGGCCTGGCAGGAGCTGTGGCGGGACCTGTGCGCGCTGATGAAGGAGGGGTGCGCGAGCGGCCGGATCGACACCGTCCACAGCGCCCACGAGCCTGCGGCGATGGGGCGCGCACCGCGGGTGGACCGGCACGGCGGCGAGGTGTACGTGTACCGGCGGGCGGGCCAGCCGTGCCTGGTCTGCGACACCGAGGTCCGGCGGGCCGGGCTGGCCGGCCGCCACTCGTACTGGTGCCCCTCCTGCCAGCCGGAGGTCAGCGGCCGGGACCGGCCAGGTTCTTGACCAGGATCTGGCAGAGCTCGCGCCGGCGGTACGTGCTCCCGTCCGGCCGCACCTCCTCGGAGCTGGTCGGGATCGGCGGGTGTGGCCACTCTCGATAGCCGTGCCGGCGGTAGAGCCTGGCCGCGTCGTGGTTGTCGAGCGCCACCCCCAGCGCCACCCGGGAGTGACCGAGCTCCCGGAGGACGCGTTCGGCGGCGCGGATCAGTCGGCTGCCGATCCGGCGGTTGCGGAGCCCGGCGCGCACCTCGAGATGCTGCAGCAGCGGGACCCCGGGCAATCGCTCCCGCAGTTCCGGCTCGTCGGCTGGCTCGAACCGGAGGTAGACGTCACCGACCGCGGCGGCACCCAGCCAGGCCGCCAGCAGCAGGCCGTGCCCGACCCGCTGCCGGCGCAGCCGGTCGTCGAAGTAGTGCTGCTGACCCAGCCCGCGTACCAGGGCTGGGAGGTCAGCCGGGGTGGCGGTGTGGACGGTGTGGGTCACTGGTGTCTCCCTCCCAGCCCCGGCGTGGGCGGCCGGCGTGGCGGGCGCCCTTTAGGCGTATCCCACGGCGACCACAAAGGCCACCACGAGAGCGGCGAGGATCAGGAGGGTGGCGATGCTCGTGGCTACGAAGCTGCGGGCCAGCTCGATGACGGGTGCCACCGCCTGGCCGACCGTCCGCACCGCGAGCGCCACCAGGACGGCCACGATAAGCAGGGTCAGCAGCTGGAGGGCGCGGTCGCCGTCGGCGAGCGGTTCGGGTGCCTGGAGGAGCACAGACGCGGGTTCATCGGGGCTTGCCAACCAGGCGACGGCGGTTAAGGTGTTCATGAGTGACTCCTCGGTCGGAGTGCGAGAGGGCTGAGGATTCGCTGATCTTTAAGAGCGGGCACCCCTGGTGACGGCCGGGGGTGTGCCGCATTTCGGGCGACGTCCGGCGGGATGGCCGGGTGGTCCCCGGGGGGCGGGACCGGCCTTCGATCGGGGCGGAGTGGGGGACATGGCCACCTCCGAGGCTTCAGCCGACGGTGACTTAACTTAAGTTAAGATTCACTAAGTTCAGCGTAGGTCACTATGGCTAAGATCACAAGAGCTGACTGAGGGTTGCTGGCGACGCGTGCTCCGGTGCGTCCCCACTCGAGTTTCCTCCACTAGTACGCGTAGTACGCGCCGATAGTGGTCGGATCGGCTGCGCCGACGTGCCGGATCGTATAGCCTGTTCAGGCAACTTCTCCTGAAGGAGCTGAATGGCAGTGTTGCCAGCGGATGACCCGGCCCGCGCCCTCGCTCAGCGACTGCGGGACCTGCGTGAACAGGAGTTCCCGGACGTGCCGATCACCCAACGCCAGCTCGCCGGCGCGTTGCGGGTCAGCGTTCCGCTGATCTCATCCTGGGAGAGCACCACACGGCCGGTGACTCCGCCGGAGGAGCGACTCGACGCCTATGCGACCCTCTTTGCGAGCCGGCGGACGGTGGAGCAGGCTCCACTCCGGCTGCCCAGGCTGGCGGAGCTGACCGACGACGAGCGCGCTCGGCGGGAGCAGCTGCGACACGATCTGCTGGCGGCCCGGGCCGCGGTGACGGACCGCCGGGAGGAGGGCGTGCCAGTCGAGGAGCCGGTGATCGAGCCGCTCCGCGGCCCATGGAGCTTTCATGACGCGCGTCCGATCACCTTGGTGTGCGCCGAGCTGCCGGAGGCACAGCGGGCGCGGCTGCCCGAACCGGACGACCCGGACAGCGCCTACGCCGACCTGTACGCGTTCGCGGACCTGGACGCGCTGTTCGAGCTGCACGGGCACATCCGGGCGGCGAACCCGACCAGCCTGGTGACGTTCCGCACGTCCACTGACCTGCATCCCGACGACTATACGACTCACCTGGTGGTGCTCGGCGGCGTGGACTGGAACCGGGCCACCCGCAACCTGCTCCGCTACGTGCCGGTGGCGCAGCTGTCGGGCGGGCAGGCCGGGGCGTACTTCGACGTCGAGGACGGTGACCAGCACCGGCGGCTATCGGCTGAGGTGGCCGAGGACGGGTCGCTCGTGGCCGACGCCGGCCACTTCTACCGCGCCCCGAACCCGTACAACGCGAAGCGGACCGTGACCATCTGTAACGGTCTCTCCAGCCGCGGCGTGCTGGGCGCGGTCCGGGCGCTGACCGACGAGCGGTTCCGGGACCGGAACGCGGCCTACCTGGAGCGACGCTTCGCCGGCAGCGACTCGTACAGCATCCTGACGCGGATTCTCATCATCGACGGTTCGGTGGTCACACCGGACTGGACCCGGCCCGACCTGCGGCTGCACGAGTGGCCGGAGGCCGGCGCGTGAGGCCGGGGAACGGACGGAGCCGGCGGGCGGAGCGGCTGGTGTCGTCCGGCGGCCTGCTGCACCGCGGATCGCACGCCCACCTGCTCCAGCGGGTCCCGACGCCGGCAGCGCCGGCACCGCCGGCTGCCGGGATCGACGCGATCGTGGTGCCGACCAGCCGACCCGCCAACTGCCTGCGGGAGGCGATCCGGCTCGGCCGCGAGCTGGACAGCCTCGTGGTGGCGCTGTGCAGCCGGTCAGCTTCGGCCGACGAGGCGGTGGCCGTCGGAGTCGCGCTGGACGCCCGCGTGATCGCGATCGACGTGGGTGGGCTGGAGCGGCGGCTGCCGTTGTTCGAGACGTCTCGGCTGCTCATCCAACCGCGGTTCCGGCACTTCCGCCGGACCTCTGACCTGAGCGCCAAACGGAACCTCGGGTTGCTGCTGGCCCGCGTCGCGGGCTGGCAGCGGGTGCTGTTCCTGGATGACGACATCGCCCGGGTGAAACCAGCGGAGCTGCGCGCGGCGGCCGGGCTGCTCCCGGAGTACCGGGCGGTCGGGCTCAGCAACGACGGCTTCCCGGACAACTCAGTGGTCTGTCACGCCTACCGCCATGTGGGCGGAGCGCAGGATGTCTTCATCGGGGGCGGTGCGATGCTGGTCGCGCCGAACGCCCTCGACGCTTTCTTTCCGAACATCTACAGCGAGGACTGGTTCTTCCTCTTCGACGCGGTGGCGGCCGGGTCGGTAGCGGTGAGCGGGGCGATGGTCCACAAGGAGTTCGACCCGTACGCCGACCCGGGCCGGGCGAAGGCGGAGGAGTTCGGGGATCTTCTCGGCGAGGGCCTGTTCGGGCTCCTCGACGAGGGAGCGGAGCTGGAACGGGCGGACCGGGCTTACTGGCTGCGCTGCCTGCACTCCCGACGCGCCCTGATCGAGAGCGTGTTGGGTGACCTCCGGCGTAGTAACGGCGATGCCCAGCGTGGTCGCATGATCGCTTCGCTGGAGGCGGCGCGGAGCGTCAGCTCGTTCATCACCCCGACGCTATGCATCGACTACCTGCAGGCATGGCATCGGGACCGGGAGCGGTGGCGGGAGTATCTCGGTGCCTTCGAGCCGGGGCAGGAGATCGAGAAGGCGCTCGCCGACCTGGGTTTCGCCGGCCGGTGTGTGTCCACACTCGCCGCGTCCCAGCCGGCGGCGGCCATCTGACGGGAACGGCGCGGTCCACGGTCGGTCCGGTTCGGTCCGGGTCGGTCAACGGGGCTCGGCGGTGGTGGGGCCGACGTGGGTGGCGAGCCACTCGTCGAGTGGCCGGACGATGCGCAGAAAGTCGACCACCCGGCGCTTGGCGGCGGCGGTGCCGAGCCACGCGGCCACCGGCCACTGCCGCCACGCCACCAGTCCCTTGTAGCGCAGCAGGTCGATCCGCGGATGGTCGACCGGGTAGCCGCGAGGGGCCGACTTCAGCGGCGGGTGCGCCCCGGGACCGACCTCGATGCCGTGGCGCTCGATGCCGGCGATCACCTCCCGCAGCGAGCCGCCGGTCGGGTCGCCGGCCGCCGCCTGCCGGTAGCGGGCCAGCTGGTCGGGCGCCAGCACGTACATCCCGGAGCCGGCGGCCAGCCCGCGGGCGGAGAGCTGGACGTAGCCGCCACTATCGAGGGTCGCGCCGATCGCTGTCTTGTACGGCGACTTGTCAGCGCTGAACCGGACATCCCGGTGGGGTCGGAACAGCTTACCGGCACCGAACTCGGGCTCCAGCTCGGCGAGCAGCTCCAGCATCGGGGCGCGGACGTCCCGCTCGTACATATCTTTCCGGGCCGTCCAATAGGTCCGTGAGTTGTCGGCCTCGAGCCCTTCGTAGAACTCCAGTGCCTCGACCGGCCAGCCGCGGAACGCCATGTCGACACGGTACCGTGGTGGCCGGCCAGCCGGCCGTGCTAGCGTTCAGGCATGTTCATCTCCTGAGGCTTCCCGGGTGCGGTTTCGCACGCCCGCTCATCGCCACTGTTGATCAGCTTTCTCAGGAGGTCTTCCATGCCTGACCGGCACACCAGCAACGACCCGCCGCCCGAGCCGACCCCGGAGCCCACGGCCGGGGAACCGTCCGCCACGCCGGCCGAGCCACTCAACCGCGCCGAGCGGCGGGCCCAGCGGCGCGGGCGCAAGCCGGTGCCGCCGCCGACCGGCAAGGGGCCGCACGTGGGGCACCGCGACCAGGTGGTGGTGCCGCGCCGCTCCGGCCGGCGCGGCAACCGGTGACCGGTAACCCGTAACCCGTAACCCGTAACCCCCCGAGCGCGGCGCCGGTCAGCCGGCCAGCCGCCGGGCGGCCAGCTCGGCGAGCAGGGCCGACCCGTCCGGCAGCACGCTGTCGTCGAACCGGGCCAGCGGAGAGTGGTTGTTCGGCGCCGTGTCCGGGTCCTCGGCGAAGGTCGCGCCCAGGAACACGTACGCGCCCGGCACCCGGTCGAGCACCCGGGAGAAGTCCTCGGACCCGGCGATCGGATGCTCCAGCGGCAGGAACCGTTCCTCGCCGAACACGTCCCGGACCGTCGCGGCCAGGAAGTCGTGCTCGCCGGAGTCGTTGACGGTCAATGGATACTCACCCTCGTAGGTCGCCTCCACCGCCAGCCCGTGCGCCTTCGCGATCCCCTCGCACAGCTGCAGCGCTAAGTCCCGGACCCGCTCCAGCGCGCCGGCCGAGAAGCCGCGGACGGTCGCCTCGAACGTCGCATCGTCCGGGATGACGTTGCGCCGGGTACCGGCGTGGAACGTCCCGACCGTCAGCACGACCGGCTCGAACGCGTTGAACCGGCGGGTCACCATGGTCTGCAGCGCGGTCACCATCTCGCATGCGGCCGGCACCGGGTCCAACGACCGGAACGGGTTGGACCCATGGCCGCCGGCGCCGACCACCCGGACCCGCAACCCGCCAGAGGCGGCCATCAGCGGGCCGGGCCGGCCCGCGAACACCCCCTTGTGGTAGACAGCGGAGCTCACGTGGATCCCGTACGCGGCGACGACCGGCCGTCCGGCGGCCTCCAGCACCCCCTCCTCGATCATGTGCCGCGCCCCATCGTGGCCCTCCTCGCCGGGCTGGAACATGAACACCACGTCCCCGGCGAGCTGGTCGGCCCGGGCAGCCAGCAGCCGGGCCGCCCCGACCAGGCCGGCGGTGTGCAGGTCGTGGCCGCAGGCGTGCATCACGCCCTCGTGGCGGGAGCGGAACTCCTCGCCGGTGCGTTCGGTGACCGGCAGGGCGTCCATGTCGCCGCGCAGCAGCACCACCGGTCGGGGGCCGCCGCCGTTCCCGCCCCGACCCCGCAGCACGGCGGTCACCGAAGACACCCGCTCACCGAGCGTGATCTCCAGCGGCAGGCCGTCCAGCGCGGCCAGCACCGCTGCCTGGGTCCGGGGTAGTTCCAGCCCGATCTCGGGGATCTGGTGCAGCTCCCGCCGCAGCGCCACCAGCTCCGGTGCCAGCGCCTTCGCGTCCTCCCGCAGACTCACCACAACCGACCTCCCAGCTCGCGGCATCGGACATTGCTGACCACCCTAGACCAGCGGGGCACCGCGTACGATTCCTGAAGTCCGGAGGGGGAGGGGCGCGGGATGTCTGACAACGACCTGGTTGACCGCCCCGGTGCTGATCGGGGTGTTCGAGGTGCACAATGGACCGACCTCCCCGCGGCCGTACTACCCCGAAGCCGCTGACCGAGGTGCTGGTCCGGCGGTAGCGCCCCGTCACCCCAGGCCGGTGCGGAAGCCCTCCCGCCAGCTCGGGTAGCGCAGCTTCCAGCCCAGCTCGCGCTTGGCCCGGGCGTTCGAGGAGCCGCGGGTCGCGGTCATCGCCGACACCCCGTGCTCGCCCAGCATCGGCCGGACCAGCCACGCCGGAACCCGGCGGGGCGGCCGGGCACCCAGCACTTCGGCCAGGTACGGCAGCCACTCGGCCACCGGCGCCGGCTCGTCGTCCACGATGTTGTAGAGGCCGGTGGTCCCGTGCTCGACCGCCGCGACCGTGGCGCTAGTGACGTCGTCCATGTGCACGAACGACCAGATGCCGGTGCCGCCACCCACGATCGGCAGCTTCCGTTGCCGGACCATCTCGACCATTGCCCCGCCACGCTCGAACCCGGTCCCGGGCCCGTAGAAGCCGCCGTACCGCAGCGCCAGACCTTCGATGCCGCCGCCGGTGACGGCCGACTCGAGGTACCGGATCGCCGCGTGCGACTCCCTGGACGCGGCGGTCGGGGTGGGGTCGAGCGGGTCGTCCTCGGTCTTGACCGGGCCGCCGGTGCGCTCGTTCGGCCAGCCGGTGAAGCTCTGCGCGACGAACCGCCGGGCGCCAGCGGCCTGCGCCGCCGCCAGCAGGTAGTCCAGGCCCTTGGTGCGCAGCAGGTTGGTCTGTGCGAACTCCCGATCGAACCGCTTGAAGTCCAGCTTGAGGTTGCCGAGCGCGGTGAGCTGGTGCATCACCACCTCCGGCTTCGCCGCCGCGACCGCCGCCATCACGGCGTCGCGATCGAGCGGGTCCAGGACCACCGGCTCCGCTCCGGCGGCCCGCAGGTCGCCCGCCCGGGCACTCCCGCGGGTGGTCCCGAACACCTCGTGTCCCGCCCCGACCAGGGCCGGCACCAGGCGCCGTCCCACCGCACCCGTGGCGCCGGCCAGAAAGATCCGCATCCTCGTACTCCCTCCGTCTTCTCGTACGACGAGGTAGCGCGGGCCGGCGTGACGGGCAGGCGGGGTGGCGCGGGTGCGAAACCATCGCGGGGTGCGGATTCCCCCGGAGGAGGCCGGTGAGCTGGAGTGGCTGCGGTTCCGGCAGGCCGGCGTGGTCACCTGGCGCCAGGCGGTTGACCTGCTGGGTCCCGGCGCGGTCCGGCACCTGGTGGCGACCGGGCGGTGGCGGCGGCTGTGCCGTGGCGTGCTGGTCGCCGACACCGGTCGGATCGGCCTGGACCAGCACCGCTGGGTGGCGGTGCTGGCGGCCGGCCCGGGTGCGGTGCTGGCCGGGCTTGCGGCGGCGCGGGCGGACGGCCTCCAGCGGGTACGCGGCCCGCGGTGCGACGTGATCGACGTGCTGGTGCCGGTGCGGCGCCGGCCGCCGGAGCTGCTGCGCCGGCTGCCTCCCGAGCTGCCGGCGGTGATCGTCCACCGCACCACCTACCTGCCGAAACAGGACCGGCAGCTGGGTCGTCCACCCCGGACCACGATCGCCCGGTCGCTGGTTGACGCCGCGCAGTGGGCGGTGACCGACGACGAGGCGCGGACCTACCTCGTCGCCGGGTGCCAGCAGAAGCTGGTGCTGCCGGCGGAGATCGAAGAGGTGGTAGGGCGGATGCCGAAGCTCCGCCGCCGGACGCTGGTACGCGAAACCGCGGCCGACGCGGCTGGCTGGCGCCCTGGTTTGCGTGATGTTTGTGCAGTTGTGGTAGCCCCGGCTACCACAACTGCACAAACATCACGCGGCAACGGTCAGCGGCGGTGGCAGACCAGCTCGAAGACCGGGCGGCCAGCGGCCCGCGCCCGCCGCTCGTACCGGGTCTGCGGCCGTCCGGTGCCCGCCGGTGCGAACCCGTGGTGCGGGTTCACCAGCTCCGGGTCGGCCGCCAGCACGTCCCGGATCGCGGTCGCGTACCCCGGCCAGTCGGTGGCGGTGTGCAGCGTGCCGCCGGGGACCAGCCGGGAGCGCAGCAGCGCCACGTGCGCCGGCTGGAACAGCCGCCGCTTGTGGTGCCGTGTCTTCGGCCACGGGTCTGGGAAGAAGGCGTGGATTGCGGCCAGGCTGGCCGGTGGGATCCGGTTCCGGATCAGCTCCAGCGCGTCGCCGTGGGCGATCCGCAGGTTGGTCAGGCGCTGGTCGGCGGCGAGCACGAGCAGGTTCGCGACGCCGGGGGTATGGACCTCGACCGCCAGGTAGCCGCGGTCCGGGTCGGCGGCGGCCTGTGCGGCGGTGCCCTCGCCCATCCCGGTGCCGATCTCCAGCACGAGCGGGACCGGGCGGCCGAACAGCTCGGCGGGGTCGATCGGCCGGCCGTCGACCGCCACGCCGTAGGCCGGCCAGAGCCGGTGCAGGGCCTCCCGGTGCCGGGGGCGGAGCCGTCCCTGGCGGAGCTTGAAGGTGCGGATCGGAGCCGCCGCGGTCATGGTCATCGGATCTTCCAGGCTACGCCGGGGAGGGGGGTTGGGCCGCCGCCGGAACGTGCGCTATCCTTGCCAGAGCATCGCGGGGTGGAGCAGTTCGGTAGCTCGTCGGGCTCATAACCCGAAGGTCGGAGGTTCAAATCCTCCCCCCGCCACCAAGTAGGAGCTGTAATTTGCCCTGGTCACGGACCTGTGGTCGTTGACCCGGTAAACAGTGGAGGGGCGGACGCCGGCCGTCGCCGCCTTCGTGTTCACTTTGGCGGTGGATCGTCAACGGCTGCGCAGCATCGCGCATTCGCATCACCCGATCGCGGCGCCGATCTTCGGCGTCAACGTCAACCGGCTGCTGCGCCGGGCGGACCGGCGACCGGCGGCACGCACTCTCGACCTTGGCTGTGGGGAGGCGGCCTGGGCTATGCAAGCCCTCGCCCACTACCCCGACGGGCACGCCGACGGCGTCGACGTCAGCCGGTACGCGCTGGAACGCGCCGCGGCCGCCGCCGCCGAACGCGGCCTGGCCGACCGGCTCACGCTGCACGAGCGCGACGCCCGGACGTACGTGCCCGACGGCGACTACGACCTGGTGTTGTGCGTCGGGTCGACACACATGTTCGATGGATTCGCCGGGACGCTGCAGCAGGCCGGCCGGCACGTGAACCCGGACGGCATCCTTCTCGTCGGCGAGGGCTTCTGGCAGGTCCCGCCAACTGCACGGGCCCTGGCCGCGCTCGGCGCGACACCGGAGGACCTCACCGACCTCGCCGGCCTGGTCGACGCCGCCGAACAGGCCGGCTGGACCCCGGTGTACGCCCACGTCAGCGACGCCGCCGAGTGGGACAACTACGAATGGTCGTGGGTTGGCTCGCTTACCGAGTGGGCGCTGGACAACCCGGGCCACCCCGACGCAACCGGGACGCTTGCCCTGGCCCGGCAGCACCGCGACGAATGGCTGCGCGGGTATCGCAACGTGCTGGGCTTCGCGACGCTGGTGCTGCGCCGCATCTGACCGCCGGCCCCTCCCACCGGGTCCAGCTCCGGCGCCACGTGCGCTGAGCCCCTGACCGGAAAAGACCCATATAACGGGGTATTTTTGGGCGGAGCATGTGGGGCACAGCAAACATGAGATATGATACAATGTACGAGATCTGATCATGAAATTGCTGTCGAGAGGAGCCCTCCGGTGCGGGTGGCGAGAACGGTGGTGCCGGCGGTCCTGTCCGTTGTCCTTGTGGCAGCTGGGGGAGCGTGCGGTGGAGGCGATGACGATGACGCGTCCGACCAGGTAGCGGCTCCGGGGATCACCGAGGAGCTGATCGCCGCGGCCGAGCAGGAGGGTCAGGTGGTGTTTACGGGGTCGATCGCCGAAGCTGAGTTCACCAGCCTCAAGGAGGCCTTTCAGGCAAAGTACCCGGGCATCGACGTCCAGTTCACGCCGGGCGGTGCCGCCGCGTCGCTGGAGCGCTTCGGCGCCGAGGTCCAGCGCGACTCGATCCGAACCGATGTCTTCCAGTTCGGCGACTACGTCGCCCTGCAGACGTTCGCGGACCAGGGTGGCCTCGTCGAGCTCGACGCTGAGGCGATTCCCGCAATGGCGGAGTACGACCCGTCCCGGGTCAGCCAGTACTGGGTGACCTGGGGTACGCAGCCGATCATGCTTGCCTACCACAGCGAACTCCTCTCGGACCCGCCGCAGGACTGGGCGGACGCGCTGGACCCCAGGTTCACGGGCAAGATCGGGTACACGGCGCCGTCGGTCTCCATCGCGTTGGTCGAGATGTGGCTCATCCTGGAGCGGGAGCTAGGCAGCGACGTCATCGACCGCTTCCTCCAGCTCGACCCGCGCATCTACTCGGACACGAGCGTCGCCGCGGCCGCGCTCGCCGCGGGCGAGGTCGAGGTGGTCTTCGGCGCGGTGCCGAGCCGGATCGTTGCGCTCAACGCGGACGGCGCACCGATCGAACTGATCACTACCTCCTTCGCCAACGGTCCGAACCGCCCCATCGTCATCGCCGACGGGCCGCACCCCAACGCCGCCAGGCTCTTCACCGACTTCCTCCTCAGCCGGGAGGGTCAGCAGGCGATCTACGGGAGCGGCGGTGGCTCCTCGTTCATCGAGGGCGGGGTCGACGGCATGATGGATCTTCCCGCGGACTTCCGCATCCTGGACCAGCAGAACGAGGTCGAGCCGGAGCGGCAGCGGATCATCTCTCAGCTCGAGGCGGGCTGATCAAGTCCCCCTGGTCCCGTCCGACCAGCCAACTGGAGCGACCGTGACGCAGCTGCTGACGCGTCCCACCTCCCGCCCGAGGTATGTGGCGCGCGGCATCCTCGGCTGGCACTGGGGGATGCTGGCGCTGGCCCTGGTCCTGGCCGTGCTCATCGTTGGTCCGCTCGGCTTCGTGACCGGCCGGGCGGTGCTCGGCGGGGAGCTCACGACGAAGGTGCAGGAGTTCGTCGACTTCATGAGCCAGCCGGCAACGTTGCGGGCGCTGCGGAACACGTTCCTGATCGCCGTGCCGGCCACGCTGATCGCCTGCGCCGGCGGTGTGGCGCTCGGCTGGCTGCTCGCCCGGACGGACATCCCAGGACGGCGGCTGCTCAACTCCATGCCGTTGATCCCCATTCTCATCCCTCGGGTGAGTGCGGCGATCGGGTGGGTATTCCTGCTCAGTCCGCGCCAGGGCATCCTCAACGTCTTCTATCGCGACGTCTTCGGGTCGGACGCGGAGACGGGCCCGTTCAACGCTCACAGCTTCCTGGTCATCATCTTCGTCATGGGCATCAACCTGGTGCCGTACGCGTACGCGCTGATGTACCCGAGCTTTACCCAGATGAACTCCGAGCTGGAGGAGGCCGGGCTCGCGTCGGGAGCCTCGGAGCTGCGGGTCGCGTGGCGGGTGACCCTCCCGGCAATGCGGCCGGCACTGCTCGGCTCGCTGAGCCTGTGCTTCATGCTTGCCATCGCCCAGTTCTCGATCCCGTACATCCTCGGCAGTCCCGAACGCATCACCGTGCTCACCACCGAGCTGTTCGGTCTGCTCACGACGTTTCCGGCGAACTACGACGCGGTGGCCTACCTGGGTATCGTCCTGGGCCTGTTCGCGGTGATCCTGCTGTACGGTCACCGCCGGCTGACTGCGCTGCGCAGCTTCGTCACGGTGACCGGCAAGGGGCACAGCGACCGGCTCGTCCGCCTCCGGCGCTGGAAGCCCGCGGCGCTCGCCTTCGTGTGGCTCTACGCCGGCCTCACCGTGATCCTGCCCGTGGGCGCGCTGGTTGTCGCCTCGCTGCTGAGCTTCTGGGGCGCCGACTACCGTCTCGACGAGATGGGCCTGGACTGGTACCGCTCGCTGTTCGACCACGCCTGGGCGATGCCCGCGCTCGGCAACAGCCTCCGGCTGGCGCTGGTCGGCTCGCTGTGCTGCATCGTGCTGGCCGCACTCGCCTCCTGGTACGGCGTGCGCCGGAAGGGCCGGCTGAACTCGGTGCTGCAGGGCTTGGCGGAGCTGCCGATCGGCATCCCGTCGAGTGTGTTCGGCATCGGCTTCCTGTTCGCGTTCATCGCGTTGTGGGCGGACGGTCTCAACACGTCGTTCCCGTTGCTGGTGATGTACAGCGTGCTGTTCCTGCCGTTCGCGATGAGGTCTGTGACCTCGGCCCTGCACCAGGTCTCCCCGGAGCTGGAGGAGGCGGCGTATGTTTCTGGCGCGTCCAGGTTCGGGGCGTTCCGCCGGGTGACCCTGCCGTTGCTGAAGAACGGGATGTTCTACGGGTGGTTGCTCGTGCTGGCCATCCTGTTCCGCGAACTGGAGGCGACCGTGTTCCTGGTTACGCCCGGTACGCCGGTCTTCGCGAGTGCGTTGCTCGACATGTGGGGCCTTGCCCGCTGGCCACAGGCTGCCGCGTACTCGGTGCTGGTTCTGCTGCTCACGCTGGTGCTGCTGGGCGCCATGTCCGGGCTGCTCGGCATCGGCAAGCGGGCCGGTAGCGGCCGGCGCCGACCGTTCCCCAGCAACCGGCCAGGATCGGTCCATGGAGGTGTCTAGTTGTCTGCGTCTGTGACCATCGAGCAACTGGTGAAGAGGTATGGTGACGCCCGGGACGGCGTCACCGCGCTCGACGACGTATCGTTGACGATGTCCAGCGGCGAGCTTACCGTGCTGTTGGGGCCGAGCGGCTGCGGCAAGACCACGCTGCTCCGCAGCGTCGGTGGCCTGGTGACGCCGGACAGCGGCTCCATCCACATCGGGGACCAGCCGGTCTTCTCGTCCGCGGACCGGATCGACGTGGCGACCCGCAAGCGCCACATCGGAATGGTGTTCCAGTCCTACGCCTTGTGGCCCAACCTGTCGGTCTTCGACAACGTGGCCTTCCCGCTGAAGGAGCAGCGGACCAGCCGGGCCGCGATCCGGACCCGGGTCGCCGACGGCCTGGAGCTGGTCGGCTGCGCGCACCTGAGCCGGCGCTTTCCGCACGAGCTGAGCGGCGGCCAGCAGCAGCGGGTCGCCCTCGCGCGCGCCCTGGCAGCCGAGCCGCGGCTGCTGCTGTTGGACGAACCACTGTCCAACCTCGATGCCGGCCTCCGGGTGCGGATGCGCGGCGAGATCCGGCGAGTGCAGCAACGGACGGAGCAGACGATGATCCACGTGACGCATGACCAGGGCGAGGCGCTTGCGCTCGCCGACCGCCTGGTCGTGATGAGGTCGGGACAGGTGATCCAGATGGGTACCCCTCGGGAGGTGTACGAGGACCCGAGGACTGCTTTCGTCGCGGACTTCCTCGGCTCGGCTAACCTGGTCGAGGTGCGCCGGCACCGGCCGGACGGGTCGGTGGAGACCCCGCTCGGGCCGATGACGGCGGCCCGCGACCATCACCAGGGCTCGGACGGCGCCGCCTACGTCGCGATCCGCCAGGAGGACGTGCACCTAGGGGAGGGACCGTGCGGCCGGGGCTGTGCCAACGAGTACGAGCTGTCGCTGCAGGCGGTGGAGTATCTGGGCGATCACCAGCTCGCCACGCTTGCCGGCGGCGGGGAAGCCCGGCTGATCGCTCGATGCCCTGCTGGCGAACGGCTACGGCCGGGGATAGGCTACCGGGTGTGCCTGCCAGCCGAGCGCTGCTCCGTTGTGCCGAGCTGAGGGCCCAGCGATGTCACGCGAATCGGTAACCTGCATCGGGTCATGAGGCGCGAGTGGAGGGTGTGCATTGGTTCAGCAAACCGTTGCGGCGCTGGGTGCTCAGCCGAACCTTAAGGACAGCGTCGTGCGTGAGGTGCGGCGGATGCTCTTCTCCGGCTTGTCGCGCCCCGGAGCCCGGATCGATCAGGACAGCCTAGCTCGGCAGTTCGGAATCAGCCGGGTGCCCGTGCGCGAGGCGCTCATCGTGCTGGAGGGCGAGGGGCTGGTGGAGCACTACGCCCGCCGCGGCTACTTCGTCGCATCGATCACCCGGGACGATGTGCGCGACCACTACGCGGTGTACGGCGCGGTCGCCGGCCTGGCAGCCCGCCGGGCGGCGAGCATGGTGACGCCCGAGACCCTCGCGGAGCTGACGGACCTGGTGACGCAGATGGAGCAGGCGGACGCCGACCAGGCGGAGCTCAACTTTCGGTTCCACCGCGCCATCAACCTCGCCGGCGGGTCACGGCGGCTAGCCGCGGTCCTGCGCAACCTCGTGGACACCATTCCGGGTGGTTTCTTCGAAGGGGCGACCGGCTGGCCAGAGCGCGCCAGGCAGCACCATCGCGACATCCTCGAGGCGCTCCGCAGGGGCGACGCCGACGCGGCGGCCCAGCTGGTCGAGGACCACCTGAGCGCCAGCGGCGACTACGCCGTCGCGCTGCTCGAGCGGGCTGGCTTCTGGGAGGTCGCCGATCAGGAGGAAGCCTGAGGCCGGTCGACGGCCTGGGCGGCGCGGTCGCGGAGCTCCCGCTTGAGCACCTTTCCCGCGGCGTTGCGCGGCAGGTCGTTGACGACCTCGATGTCACGCGGCACCTTGAAGTCGGCCAGTGACGCCGCGCAGTGGGCGCGGATCGCGTCGAGGTCGACCGGGACGTCCTCGGGCCGGACTGTGATGAACGCTTTGAGATCCTCGCCCAGCACCCGGTGCGGCTTGGCGACCACCGCGGCTTCCACCACCAAGGGGTGCTGCGTCAGCACGGCCTCGACCTCCACCGAGGAGATGTTGTAGCCGCCGCGGACCACCAGGTCCTTCCGGCGGTCGACGTGGTAGACGAAGCCCGCCTCGTCGATCCGGACGATGTCGCCAGTCCAGAGCCAGCCGTCGCGCAAGGCGGACCTGGTGGCGGCGGTGTCCTTGTAGTACTCCTTCATGAGCGACGGGCCGGTGAGGATGAACTCGCCCGTCTCACCGGGGCCGACGTCCGTGCCGTCCGGGTGCACGACGCGAAACCGGGTGTAGCGGCCCATGGCGCGGTTCCCGACCGAGCCGAGCCGGGCGACCGCGTACTCCTCCGGCAGGTAGATCCCGCCCGGCCCCGCCTCGGTCAACCCGTAGGTCTGCATCAGGCCGGCCCACGGGAAGGTCCGCCGGAGCTCCTCAATCAGCACCGGAGTCATGCTGGCGCCGCCGTAGTCGAGGATCCGGACCCGCCGCAGGCGGTCCGGATCGGGCCGGCTGACGTTCAGCACGAGCTGGTACACGCCAGGAACGGCCACGTACACGCTGGTTCCGGAGCTGGCCATCAGTCGCAGTGTGTCCGCCGGGTCGAAGTCTTCCAGGACGAAGGCGGCCCCGGCCCACAGCGCCGAGAGGGAGTTGAAGTGCAGCGCGCCGCCCCCAAAGATCGGGAACGGGCTCTGCAGCGCCTCGCCCGCCGTGAGCCGGAAGGCGTCCGCCCACTGCAATCCCGCCGCCAGCGCGGAGCCGTGGGTGTGCAGCACTCCCTTGGGGGTGCCGGTGGTGCCCGAGGTGTAAACCAGACACAGGTCGTCGGTCGGGGAGACCGGCCGGGCCGGTGCCTCGGCCGCCTGCCGGGTCCGCCCACGTAGAGCGGTCCCCTCGGCGCCGTCGACGACGATGGTGGCCGGTGGCGCCGGCAGCCCGGCCAGCGCCGCCCCGAACGTGTCGCGCTCGCGCTCGGTGGCGATCAGGACCCGGGCTTCGGAGTGACCGAGGATGTGCGCGATCTCGCGCGGCGTGAGCCGGTTGTTGATCGGTACGTTGACCGCGCCGAGCCGGGCCACCGCGTGGTAGACCACCATGGCCTCGGTCCCGTGGCTGTTGCCGAGCATCCAGGCAACCCGGTCCTGCGGCCGCACACCGTAGTCGTGTGCTAGAACCTGCGCGAGCTGGGCGGCCTCCAGCCGCCATGTCTCGAACGCCAGGGTCCGGTAGGTGCGCGCCTGGGAGACGGCGACCAGCCCGGGCGCCTCCGGCTGTTCGTCGGCGCGCCGGTCCAGCAGCGCCGACACGGTGTCGGGCTGCAGCTCCGCGGGGAACGGGTGGGGCGGCTCAACGTCCACAGTGACCTCCATCACGAACCGATCGGCGTGAACTGGGCGACGAGGAGGCCCTGCCGCGGGGCGAACCGTACGCCCACCGGCATCCCGACCGTCACCTCGTCGACGGGACAGCCTACGACGTGGCCCATCAGGCGAGGGCCGGCGTCGAGGTCGACCAGCGCGATCGGGTACGGCACGTCGGCCGCGAACTCGGCGGTTGGCGCGCGGCGCACCACGGTGAAGGAGTAGACGGTGCCGCGCGGTCGCACCGCCGTCCACGTCAGCGCGCGGCCACCACAGGACACACACCACAGCCGGGCGTACAGCTGGTGGTGGCCGCAGGTTTGGCAGCGCTGGACCCGCAGTTCGCCGGCCTGCGCGCCTTCCCAGAACGGGAGGTTCTCGGGCTCTGCCTGGGGCGCGCTCTGGTGGTGGCTCAACGGTCCCCCGCAAGGATGAGCGTTCCATGCGAGGCCAGGATGCCGCCCTCCATGTGGACCAGCGCCGTCTCGGCTCCGGCCACCTGCCGGTCGGCGGCTTCGCCCCGGAGCTGCCGCACCGCCTCGGATACCAGGAACAGGCCGGTTGGCTTGCCCGGGTGTCCGAACGACAGCACGCCGCCGTGGGTATTTACCGGCAGCCGGCCGGACAACCTGGTGTTGCCCTCGCGGACGAACGCGCCGCCGCCACCTTTCGGGCAGAAGCCAAGGTCCTCGAGCTGCATGCACTGGATGAAGCTGAACGCGTCGTAGATCATCGCGACGTCGATCTCTGCTGGAGTCAGCCCGGCCGCCCGGAACGCGGCAGGCCCGGAAACGGCCGCGCCGGTCACGGTCAGGTCGCCCGCCTGCGTCAGGTGTTCGTAGCCGTGGTGTTCGCCCACGCCGGTGATCCGGATCGGAGGCTTGGGCAGATCGCGCGCGCGGGCGGCCGACGCGAGGACGACCGCGCCGCCGCCGTCGGAGACCGGTGCGCAGTCGAGCAGGCGAAGCGGGTCGGCGACCAGCCGGGAGCCCAGGACGTCCTGGGCGGTCAGCGGCGCGCGGAACTGCGCCGCGGGATGCCGCCGGGCGTGTTCCCGGTCGATCTCGGCGACTAGCGCGAAGTCGGTCACGTCGGCGCCGTACTCGTGGATGTAGCGCCGAGCGACCATCGCGTACATCGCCGGTATGGTGGGCCCGGCCGGCCCCTCATAGGCGGGGTGACCGATCGTGGCCATCGAGGCGACGGTGGCGTCCCGCCCGAGCCCGGTCGCGAGGTTGTCGGCCTTCGCGACCACGACCACCTCGCATACACCGGCGCCGATCATGGCGGCGGCGTGCTCGATCGCGGCCACGCTCGTTGACCCGCCCGCGTTCACGGTCAGCACATGCCGAGGGTGGTGGCCGAGGTACTCGGCGACTACGTCGGCGTGGTAGAGCACGGGCGAGACCCGGGAGCCGGCCGTCACCAGCCCGTCGACATCGCGCAGGCGCAGGCCGGCGTCGTCGAGCGCTGCCCGGATCGCCTCGGCGTGGAGCTGGATGCTGGTGCGGTCAGGCACCTTGCCGACGGCGGTCTCGCCGACTCCGACGATCGCGCAGTGGTCGAGAAACGAGCTCACGGCAGCTCCGCGGGTACGGCGGCTGATGACTGTCCCGTCCCGGCGGCCGCGGGGAGATGCCTGGTGACACCACCGCGGGCCGGGTCACATGTAGACGGCCTCACCGGCACCGCCGGACACGACGAGGACCTCGCCGCTGATAGCTGCGGCGCGATCGGAAGCGAGGAAGGCGATGGCGTCGGAGACCTCGGAAGCTTCGACCACCCGGCCGATCGCGGTCCGCGCCGCGGCCGCCTTCTCGTACTCGGCGCTGGTGACGCCGAGCTGCCGCGCGCGTCGATCGAGCCAGTCCTCGGTGCGGACCGTACCGGGATGGACCACGTTCACGGTGATCCCGAACGAGCCCAGCTCCCACGCCATGCTCCGCGCCAGGTGACCGAGCGCCAGGTTACGAAAGCCGCTCGTGTAGTTCCCTGCCATCCGTGCGGACAGGCCACCGACCAGCACCACGCGGCCCCAGCCGGCGGCCTTCATCGGGCGGGCGCACTCCCTCGCGCACCGGAGGTAGCCCAGGAACTTGGTGTCGAAGTCGTCGAGCAGCGCACCCTCGTCCAACTCGTCCAGGGTCCCGCTGGTGGTCCCGCCCGGTGAGCCGGCGTTGTTGACCAGGATATGGACGCCGCCCCAGGCCTCGACCACCTGCCCGACCGCCCGGCTGACCGACGCGGCGTCGCGTACGTCGCCCGGGACCGGGAGCACCGGACTTCCGGTGGCACTGGCGATCTCGTCCGCCGCCGCGCCCAGCCACTGCGGATCGCGGGCGAGCAACGCCACCCTGGCGCCATGCGCGGCGAGCGACTGTGCGGTTGCCCGGCCGATGCCGTGGCTACCACCGGTCACCAGCGCCACACGTCCCGCCAGGCCCAGCTCCACCCGCCCTCCTCTACAAGATCAAATTAAGTATACAATACCATAGAAGCCTTCGCCCGGCCGCCGTCCGGGCGTGGAGGGAGACGCATGCGATTTGGATATCTCGCGTTCGCGGAGGTCGCGGGCGGTGGTCGCGGAACGTTCCGCGCGCTGGCCGACGAGGCACGCGCCGCCGAGCGAGCCGGGTTCGACATCTATGCCATGACCGAACACCATCAGGGGCAGCAGGGCGAGATCAGCTCGCCGCTCGCGTGGCTGACCGCGCTAGCCGCGGTGACGGAGCGGATCGAGCTCGGACCGTGTGTGGCGCTGTTGCCGCTCTACCATCCGTTGCGCCTGGCCGAGGAGACCGCGATCCTCGACGTCGTCTCGGATGGGCGGGCATTCCTCGGGGTGGGCATGGGCTACCAGCGGCGCGACCTGGAGCCGTTCGGGGTCGCACCCGGGCAGCGGGTTCCCGCGTTCGAGCGGTCGCTCGGGTTCCTGGCGCGCCAGCTTGGCACGCCACAGCCCGACGGCGACCCGCAGGACGGCGACCCGCAGGACGGCGACCCGCGGGACCGCGGCGTACGGGTGACGCCGACGCCGGTGCGCCAGCCGGTGCCGATCTGGGGAGGCGCGACCAAGCGGGTGGCGATCGAGCGAGTGGCCCGTCGGTGCGACGGGTGGATCTGCGGCGGCACCACGCCGCTGGACAAGCTCGAACGGGGAACGGACATCTACGTTCGCGCCGCCACGGCCGCCGGCCGCGAGCCTAGGATCATGCTGTTGCGGGACGTCTGGCTCACCGGTGGGAACGCGCCGGCCGACGCGGCGTACATCGCCGACCTACGCCGGCACTTCGAGCACCTGCACCGGGCCGACGGGCCCCGGGACGCGCCGCCGGCTGGCACCATCGGTGCGGATGCGCTCGCCGGAACCGCCATCGTCGGCGACGCCGCCCACTGCCGGGCGGTGATCGCCGGCCACGCTGCGCGGGTGCCGATCGACACGTTCCTGGTCCGGATGCGCACCGGCTACGGCCCGCCAGCGGACGCCGTCGTGGATGCAATCTTGCGGTTCGGGGACGAGGTCATCGGACCGCTCCGGCAGGCCGCTGAGCCCGGGTCCCGGGTGAGCCATGGCTGACGGTCGCGAGTCGCGCACCAGACTGCACCAGGGAACCTGGGCGGAGACCGAGAGCTACCTGGAGCGCCCGTTCCCGACCACTACCGGTCCGGACCCGGTGGAACTCGGCTCGATCCGGCGGCGGCTGGAGGTGCTGGAGTGGGACTGCCCCCTGCACACCGACCGCGCGGCGGCGGTACGGCACGGCTACGGTGACGTCATCGCCCCCGCGACCATGCTTGGGACCTACGCGATGCCGGCCTACTGGCAACCGGGTGACCCGCCCCTCTACCAGCAGCAGACCGCGAAGCTTCCGCCGTTGTACCTGGAGAACATCCCGGCGCCGGGCGAGCGGATGTCCGCGACCGACTGGTCGATACACGTCTACCGGTACCTGGAGGTGAACGACCGGGTCAGCAGCACGACCCGCCTGGTCGACATCAACCGCAAGCGGACCCGGCTCGGTGACGGCGCGTTCCTCACCATCGAGACCGTCTACACCGACCACCGCGGCGGCCCGGTCGGGCGGACCCGACTGACCGTGTTCCGCTTCTAGCCGGGAGGCGCTATGGATCGCACTGCGAGCCAGCTGGCGGCGCTCGGCCTGCCGGTCCAACTGCCGGTCCTGGCGCTGCGGCTGACCCTGCAACGGCTGGTGATGGAGGCCGGGGCCAACCGCGACTTCGCGCCCAGCCACCATGACCCCGACTACGCGCGGCTGCGCGGGGCGGACACCGCGTACGCGAACCCGGACTTCGTGGCCGGCTTCTTCGAGCGGGTCCTGCGCGAGTACGCCGGGCCGGCGAGCGTGCTCGTCGACCTGCAGTTCCGGCTCAAGCGGCACGCCCTGCTGGGATCGACGATCCGGGCCGGCGGCCAGGTGGCATTCCTGGAGACCGGCCCCGACGGCCAGGTGGTGGCGGTCATCGACCTGTGGCAGCGTAGCGACGACACGCTGACCGTGGTCGGTCGGGCGCGCGTCAGGCTGGCGGCGGTCACCGGTCGGTGATGTCAACCCGCCTGGTCCAGCGGTACGCCGGTGGCGTTCGCGAAGTACGCGATCATGTGGTAGTAACCGATGAGCAGCACCAGCTCGACCAGCTGCCGCTCGTCCAGCAGTCCCGCCAGCCGGGGCCAGGTCGCGTCACCGACCACACCGCTGTCGTGCAGCTCGTCGACCAGCTTGAGCAACGCCGCGTCGAACGGCGTCCAGCCGGCCTCGCCGGTGCCGCCCAGGATGCCAGTGACTTCGGCGTCGGTGATGCCGGCCGCTTTGGCCCGTACGACATGCCGGTCCCACACGTACTGCGCGCGGCATCGCCAGGCCGTCCGGAGGATGACCAGCTCCCGGCTGCGCTCGTCCAGATCGCCGTGGACCAGCTGGACGTGCCACGGCAACCAGCGCGAGAAAGCGTCCTCGTGCACGGCCAGGGTGCGAAACAGCGGGTTCGCGGACGCGACCGGGTAGCCGTACTCCTCGAGCCGCTCGATGACCTGTCTCCCCAACGCTTCGGGGGCTAGCGCCCGGACGCGCACAGGTGACTGTCGCCAGACCGGTGCGGGCCCTCCGGCGTCTGATTGTGTATACTTTACCATGAATATTATCTTACGGGTTCGGAATCGTGCGGGGTCGGAGGCGATGTGAGCGGTGACCTGACTGGCGGGCGGGAGCGGCCCCGGAAGCAGCCGGCCCGGAAGCAGCCGGCCCGGACAGCTCGGCCCGCCTCATGAGGGCCCCTCTGTCGTCGACCTCCGCGATCGACTGGACCCTCGCGGGCTTGCTCGCCTCGTCCGCCTACCGGTTTCCCCGGCACCGCGCCGTCGCCATCGACGGTGAGTCGCTCACCTACCGCCAGCTCTCCGACGCTGCCCGGGCGATGGCCCGCGGCCTCATGGAGGAGGGAGTCCGCCCGGGCGACCGGGTCGCGGTGGTCGTGACGAACACTGTCGACTGGGTAGTTATCAGGTTCGCGGTCGCGATCGCCGGCGCCACGCTGGTCGCGGTGAACACCCGGCTGCGGCCGGCCGAGATGGCGTACATCTTCGCCGACGCCCGGCCCCGGATCATTCTCGTCAAGCGGCGGGTGGGCCGGCACGACCTCCTCGACCGGGTCCGGTCGGCGCTCGCAGAGCTCGACCGCCAGCAAGCCGGTGCCCGTCCCTACCGGCCCGGAGTGTTCGTGCGCCCGTGGGAGAGTGACGTCGGCGACGCCGCCCGCGACCTCGGCGAGCTGTTCCGACCGCCGGACGGCGGGCCTGAGCCGCCCGCCACCAGCGGTGCCCTCACCCCATCGTCCATCGCGAACATTCAGTACACGTCCGGGTCGTCGGGCACCCCGAAGGGAGTGCTGCTGGCGCACGGGCCACAGGTCAAGAACGGCTTCGACTTCGGCAGCTGGCTCCGGCTCTCACCCGACGACAGGTTCTACAGCCCGGGAGCGTTCTTCCACGTCGCCGCCGGCATCGCGCTGCTGGGCTCGGTAGTCGCCCACGGCGCCTGCCTGGTCAGCACCGAGACCTTCGACGCCGAGCACAGCCTCCGCCTGCTCGAGGGTGAGCAGTGCACTGCGTTCTACGCCACGCAGGCCGCGGTCGCCCGGATCATTGGCCACGAGCGGTTCGCCCAGTATCAGTTACCGCGCCTGCAGAAGGGCTGGTTCGCTGGGCCGGAGACGCTCATGCGCGCGACCGTGGAGGCGCTCGGCGCCCCAGGACTGACGTGCATGTACGGGCTGACCGAGGGCACCGGGGTGGCGGCGTCGCTGCCCATCACCGCCCCGATCGAGGACCGCCTGACGACCAACGGCGCGCCGTTGCCCGGCTTCACCATCCAGATCCTGGATCCCGGCACCGGCGCCCCGCTGCCGCCCGGCGCGGAGGGCGAGATCGCGATCGGCGGATACGCGGCGACCCGGGCCTACACCGGCCAGGCCGCCCCCGCCACCGCCACCGCCACCGGGCACCCGGAGCTGGTGCGTACCGGGGATCTCGGCTACCTCGACAAGCGAGGGCTGCTGCACTTCCAGGGGCGGCTGATCGAGCTGTTGCGGGTGGCCGGCGAGAACGTGGCGCCCCGGGAGATCGAGGACGTGCTGCTCGGCCACGACGAGGTGGCGGAGGTGGCGGTGGTACGGCAGGACGACGAGCGCAAGGGCCAGGTCCCGGTCGCGTTCGTGGAGCTGGTACGGGGCAGCCGGCTGCGCGCCGACGAGCTGCTGGGCTGGCTCGGCACCAGGCTCGCCGACTTCAAGATCCCGGCGCGGGTGGTATTTATCACCGACTGGCCGACCACCGGTTCTGGAAAGATCCTGCGCAGCGAGCTGCAGCGCTCGCTGGAGCCGGACCACGGCGCGGGCGCCGCCCCCGCGTCCCGGCAGCAAGGAAGCTGAGCCCGACCAGAAGGGGGAACCGTCGTGACCGACGCCCAACCGACCGGCGACGAGCTGGTCACCATCGAGCGTCACGACCGGACCGCGCTGATCACGTTGAACCGGCCTCGGGTCCACAACGCCCAGAACGGCGCCCTGCTCTACGCGCTCGACCGCGGCTTCCAGCAGTTCGCGGAGGACGACTCGCTGGCGGTGGCCGTCCTTCGTGGAGCTGGCAGGTCCTTCTCGTCCGGTCACGACCTCGGTCCGGGGGCCGACCGTGACGTCTCGTTCGACCGCCGGTCATTGTGGTGGGACCACGTCGGGAAGGAGGGCGTGGAGAACCGCCTGGCCCGGGAGGAGGAGCTCTACGTCGGCCTGTGCCGGCGCTGGCGGGCGCTCCCGAAGCCCACCATCGCGATGGTCCACGGCGCCTGCATCGGCGGTGGCCTGATGCTCGCCTGGTCGTGTGACCTGATCGTGGCGGCGTCCGACGCGTTCTTCTCCGACCCGGTCGTCGCCATCGGGATCCCCGGCGTGGAGTACTTCGCGCACCCGTGGGTGATGAGCCCGCGCCGGGCCAAGGAGATGCTCTTCACCGGCCGGCGCATCGACGCGGAGGAGGCGCTCCGGTTCGGGATGGTGAACCACGTCTATCCCGCCGAGGAGGTCTTGGAGCGGACGCTGGCCCTGGCTGGGCGGGTCAGCGGGATGCCCAGGCTCGGGCTGGCGCTGGCGAAGTCCGCGGTGAACCGGGCCGAGGACGCGATGGGCCTCACCGTCGGGATGGACTCCGCCTTCGGGCTACATCAGCTCGGGCACGCCCATAACGCCGAGGTCTTCGGCGACCCGAACCACGGTGGTGGGCAGGCGCAGCTTAAGCGGGTCACCACGCAGGGGCCGGACGCCGGAGCGTAACGATGGACCTCTCTTACACCGAGGACGAGCAACGGGCGCGGCAGCGCATCCGGGGGTGGCTTGACGAGCATGTTCCCGCCGAGCCGCTGCCGGCGCAGCACACCGCCGAGGGCGTCGAGGCGCACCGTCGGTGGGAACGGCTCCTCCACGGCGCCGGCTTCGCCGCCCTGCACTGGCCGAGGGAGTACGGCGGGGCCGGGGCGGACGCGGTGACCCAGGCAATTTTCCAGGAGGAGTACCTCCGGGCCCGGGCTCCGCGCCGCCTGAACCGGCTGGCGCTCGGCCTCATCGGGCCGTCTATCATGGATTTCGGTACGGCGGACCAGAAGCGGCGGTTCCTGCCGGCTATGCTGACCTGTGACGAGCTGTGGTGTCAGGGGTTCTCCGAGCCGGAGTCGGGCAGTGACCTGGCGTCGCTGCGTACCCGGGCCGAGCCGGACGGCGACGGTTACCGGGTGACCGGGCAGAAGGTGTGGACCTCCCTGGCCGCGTTCGCCAGCTGGATGTTCGCGCTGGTGCGCACGAGCTCCGGGGGGAAGCGGCACGACGGTCTCACGATGCTGCTGGTGCCGCTGCGCCAGGACGGCGTAGTGGTGCGACCGATCCGGCAGCTCGACGGCGAGGCGGGTTTCGCGGAGGTCTTCTTCGACGGGGCGAAGGTCCCGAAGTCTCATGTGCTCGGAGCGGTCGACGATGGCTGGCGGGTCGCGCTCGCCGCCCTGGTGCATGAGCGGGCAACCGGTGTCGGCAACTACGCCCAGTTCTCCGACGACGTCGCCCAGCTGGTGCGGCTGGCCCGGGACGCGGAGCGTGGCAGTGACCCGGTGCTCCGCTCGCGCATCGCCCAGCTGTTCATCGACACTGAGGTCTTCCGCGCGCACATGCAGCGGGTGGCGTCGGTCCGCCACGAGGGTGAGCTGGCCCGGCTCGCGAACATCACGAAGCTGTTCTGGTCGGAGCTGGAGACCAGAATCTTCGAGACCGCCTCGGAGCTGCTGGGCGCCGAAGCGGAGCGGGCCGACCACGGGGACCTCGGCTTCTCCGGCGACTTCCAGCGCCGGTACTGGCACGCCCGGGCATCCAAGATCTACGCGGGGACCAACGAGATCCAGCGCAACGTCATCGCGACCAGGGTGCTGGGCCTGCCGCGAGGGGACGGCTGATGTTCGCGGACCTGAACGACGACCAGCGGGCGCTGCGGGGTCTGGCCCGCGAGGTGCTCGAGGGTGCCTGCCCCGCGCCGGCGGTCCGCCGCAGCTGGCAGGATGGTGGCGAGCTGGATCGCGCGCGTTGGGCCCAGCTGGCCGGCTCGGACCTGCTCGGGGTGACCGTTCCGGAACGCTTCGGCGGCCTGTCCCTGGGGAGTGTGGAGTGGACGGTGCTGCTCGAGGAGGCGGGCCGGGTGGTCCTTCCCGAACCCCTGCTTGAGGTCGCCGGCCTGGCGCCCGCGCTGATCCTGGCGCAGGCGGGTGACGACCTGCGGGACCGCTGGCTGCCGGCGCTCGCGTCCGGTAAGGCGTTCGTCGCCGTCCAGCTGCGGCCGGGCGACCTGGTCGCCCATCTGGACAGCGCGCAGGCCGTGCTGGTGGTCAGGGACGACGCACTGCGGGTGCTGGAGCCCGCCGACCTCACCGCGACCCGTGTCCCTACTGTGGACAGAAGTCGGCGGCTGTTCAGGCTGGACGCCGACCTCACGGCGGTCGCCCCCCGGCCGGTGCCGCGCGACCGGCTCCGGCGGGTGGCCGCCCTGGCGGCGCTCGGCACGGCCGCGATGCTGGTGGGAGTTAGCGCCGCGCTGCTCGATCGGACCGTCCGCCACGTGTCGCAGCGCCGGCAGTTCGGGCGGGCTGTCGGGTCGTTCCAGGCCATCCAGCATGCGCTCGCGAACTGCCACGTGCTGGTGGAGATGTGCCGGCCCACCGTATGGCAGGCCGGCTACCTGCTCGACCACAATGTGGACGCCGGGCTCGCCGCGGCCGGGGTCGCCAAGGCCTACGCCAGCGCTGCCGCCAGCCACGTCAACGACGTGGCGTTGCAGTGCCACGGCGGGATCGGCTTCGCCTGGGAGCACGACCTGCACCTGTGGCTCAAGCGGGGCAAGTCGCTGGAACGGGCGTACGGGTCGGCGGACGACCACCGTCGCCAGGTGGTGACGCGCCTGTTCCCGGACGAGTAGCCGGACGATCGACACGGATGGAATATGGGGTGGGTATGCATAGGAGACTCGACGAGTACAGCTCGCGGTACGGGCACGTCGCGATGAGCCGCTCAGCGGACGGGGTCCTCGAGGTCCGGCTCCACACCAATGACGGCCCGCTCGTCTGGGGCGACGGCCCGCACACCGAGCTCGCCCGGTGCTTCCGGGACATCGCCGACGACGCCGACAACCGGGTGGTCATCCTGACCGGCACCGGGGACCGGTTCATCACCAAGGTCGACACGAGCTGGGTCGGCGAGATGACCCCGCCCAAGTGGGACAAGATCTACCGCAACGGCAAGGACCTGCTCGGCAACCTGCTGGACATCCCGGTGCCGGTGGTCGCGGCGATCAACGGCCCAGCGGCGGTCCACGCCGAGCTGGCGGTGGTCTCCGACATCACCATCGCGGCCGACCACACCTACTTCCAGGACGCGCCGCACTTCAGGTTCGGGACGGTGCCCGGAGACGGCGTGCACATCGTGTGGCCCCGGCTGATCGGCCCGAACCGGGCCCGCCACTTCCTCCTGACCGGGCGGAAGATCGGGGCGCAGGAGGCGCTCGACCTCGGTATCGTCAACGAAGTGCTCGCCGCGCCGGAAGCCCTGCCGCGCGCCCAGGCGGTCGCCGCGGAGCTCGCGCAGCAGCCCACGCTGACCCTGCGGTACGCGAGGGAGGTGCTCGTCACCGACCTGCGCCGGGCGGTGCACACGGACCTGGGGCACGGCCTGGCGCTGGAGGGCCTCGGCGCGTACGCGTCGTGGCCGACGTGACCGGACCGGCGCCCGCCCGGTGCCGCGACGGCGGGGCGGCCGGACCGGACGGCGATCTTCCACAGTGGTTCACCGCCGCGGTCACGGCCCCACCCGAGGCCGGGACCGTCAGCGTGCGAGGCTGCCGGATCTCGTACCTGGCCTGGGGCGACTACCACGACCCGGTACTTGCGCTGGTGCACGGCGGTGCCGCACACGCGCACTGGTGGTCGCACGTCGGCCCGCTGCTCGCCACCGGGCGCCGGGTCGTCGCTCTCGACCTGTCCGGCCACGGCGACTCCGGCTGGCGCGAGCAGTACGACATGGCGACCTGGGCGGCTGAGGTGCTGGCCGTCGTGGCGGCGGCCGGGTCGAGCCGGCGACCCGCGGTCGTCGTCGGCCACTCGATGGGTGGCCTCGTGACGATGACGGCGGCCGCTCTGCTCGGCGAGGACATCCAGGCGGCGGTCATCCTGGACGCCTCGATCCTGCATCCCGACCCGGAGTCCTATGAGGCCCGCCGGCGGCGGGTGTTCCGTCGGCCGAAGGTCTACCCGGACCTCACCACCGCGCTGGCCCACTTCTCGCTAGTTCCGCGGCAGCCCGTGGTCAACCCATGGCTGCTGGACCGGGTCGGGCGGGACAGCCTGCGGCAGCGCCCGGACGGATGGACGTGGAAGTTCGACCCGCGCGTCTTCAGCCGCCGCACCCCCGCGCGGTCGGAGGAGCTCGCGCCGACGCTGGCCAGCGCGCGCTGCCCGGTGGCGATCGTCACCGGCGAGTGTTCCAGCGTGGTGAGCGACTCGACGATCGCCAACATGGTCGCCCTGCTGGCGGGTGCGCCAACCGGCACGGCCGACGTGCCCGTGGTGCAGGTCCCGGCCGCTCATCACCACCTGATGCTCGACCAGCCGGTGGCGACCATCGCGGCGCTGCGTACCCTGCTTGGCGTGTGGGAGCCCACCCGCGGCCCCCGGTTCACTTAACCACCAGCTGACCGTTCGCCTCGAAGCTGGCGAGGTCGGCGAGCGTCTCGGCCACCGTCCGGGACAGCGGCTCCGGTGGCTCGGCGGCGGGGAAGAACCCGGCATCGGTGGTTTCGTCGGTCGCCCGGACCAGCTCTCCGTGCCACTTGTCGGCCCGGAACAGCACCACGAAATGCTGGTACGTGTCGCCGAACATGTTCGCGCTGGTGTACGCGGGCCCGGTGTGCAGCGCGAACGGGGTCAGCTCCGCGGCCCGCAGCCCGGTCTCCTCCCACAGCTCCCGGCTGGCGCAGTCGGCGACCGACTCGCCCAGCTCCATCGCGCCGGCCGGCACCGACCAGACCCCGTTGTCCGCCCGCTGGATCAGCAGCACCCGGCCGGCCTCGTCGCGCGCCACCACCCGGGTCGCGGTGAGCAGCAGGGTGCGGTCGCCGGCCAGGGCCCGGAGCTGGCCGAAGTAGGAGTCGCTCCACGAGAGGGTCATGGCCGCCAGCTTCTCACGGCGTGGGGATAGCGCCACCGAGGCCAAAGGTACTAGGTTGAGATCTTGGTAATTGCGGAGGCAACTTCCAGCTTTCTCCTAGGAGGGCACATGGACGTCCTAATCCTGATCGGCCGGATCCTGTTCGTGGCGCTGTTCCTCGCGTCGGCCTGGAGCCACTTCTCCCAGGCCAAGACAATGACGGGGTACGCGCAGAGCCGGGGTGTGCCGGTGCCGGGGCCGGCGGTGCTGGGCGGTGGGGTGCTGCTCGCGCTCGGTGGGCTGAGCGTCCTGCTGGGGATCTGGCCGGACCTGGGGGCGCTGCTGCTGGTCATCTTCCTGGTGCCGACCGCCGTTGTGATGCACGGCTTCTGGCGGGAGTCCGACCCGCAGGCCAGGCAGAACGAGATGATCCAGTTCATGAAGGACCTCGGCCTCGCCGGGGCGGCCCTGATGCTGCTGGGGCTGTTCGCCACCGCGGGCGACGAGGTCGGTCTGACGATCACCGGACCGCTGTTCTGAGCCACCCCCGGCGGCCGAGTACGACGGACCCTGGACGCTGATGGCCCCGTTGGCGGGGGCCATCAGCGTCCAGCGCCGTCAGGCGGACCGGCTGGCCTTGGCAGGCGCCTTCTTCGCGGTCTTCTGGGCAGGCTTCGGGCCGGCCTTCGGGCCGGCCTTCGGGCCGGCCTTCGGAGCGGCCTTCGAGGTGCTCTTCGATGAGGCGGCCTTCGAGGCGGCCTGCTTGGCCGGCGCCGCCGGCTGCTTCGTGGCCGCGCCCTTGCTCGCCCTGCTCGCCTTGGCGGACTTCGCGGCCGTGATCGGGGTGGGCTCGACCGGCTCCCCCTCCTCGTCGCCCGCGCCCGGTTCCCGGGCGGACTGTGCCCGCTCCACCGACGCGCGCAGGGCCGCCATCAGGTCGACCGCGGCCGGGGCCTCCTCCGGCTCCGGTGGCGCCGCGATCTCGCGGCCCTCGACCTTGGCCTCGATCACCTCCTGCAGCGCCTCCCGGTAGTCGTCGGTGTAGGCCGAGCCGTCGAAGTCGCCGGTCATCGAGTCGATCAGGGACGCCGCCATCGCCAGCTCCGGCCCCCGCGCCTCGACCGCCTCGTCCAGGAACGCGAACTCCGGCTCCCGTACCTCGTCCGGCCACAGCATGGTGTTCAGCACCAGCACCCCCTCGCGTACCCGCAAGGTGGCCAGCTGCTCCCGCTGCCGCATCGCAATCTTGACGATCGCCACCCGCTCGCTGTCGGCTAGCGCGTCCCGCAGCAGCACGTACGGCTTGGTGGCGGTGCCCTCCGGCTCCAGGTAGTAGGCCTTGTTGAACAGAATCGGGTCGATCTGGACCGCCGGGACGAACTCAAGCACATCGATCGCACGGGAGGTCGACAGGGGCAGCCCCTCGAAGTCCTCGTCGGTCAGCACCACGATCTCGCCGCCGCCGACGTCGTACCCCTTGGCGATGTCGTCGAACCCGACCTGCTCCCCGCACACCGAGCACACCCGCTGGTAGCGGATCCGCCCCCCGTCCTCCCGGTGGACCTGATGGAACCGGATGCTCTTCTCGTCGGTGGCGGAGTAGAGCTTCACCGCGATCGACACCAGCCCGAACGAGACCGCGCCCTTCCAGATCGCCCGCATGCCGACACCTCCCTGCTGACCAGTCTGGCACAGTGAAATGGTGCCGATCTCTCCGATGCTGGCGGTGACCGGCCCGCTGCCGACCGGCGCGGGGTGGTCATATGAGCTGAAATGGGACGGCGTACGCGCGGTGGCGGTGATCCGGGGCGGGAAGGTGCGGCTGTACGCGCGGTCCGGCGCGGAGATCACGATCGCGTACCCGGAGCTGGCGGCCCTGGCTGAGGCCGCCTCCGAGACGGTGCTGGATGGTGAGGTGGTGGTCCTGGACGCCGCCGGCCGGCCCTCGTTCCAGGCGCTCGCCGAGCGGATGCACGTGCGGGACCGGGGCCGGGCGGCCCAGCTCGCCGCCACCGTCCCGATCACCTACATGATCTTTGACCTGCTGGCGAAGGGTGGGACCGACCTGACCGGAGCGCCGTACGAGCAGCGCCGGGCGGCGCTGGAGCGGCTGGCGCCGGCCGGCCCGCACTGGCTGGTGCCGCCCCGGTTCACCGACGGGACGGCCACCCTCGCCGCCGCCGAGGAGCACTCCCTGGAGGGGGTGGTGGCCAAGCGGCTCGGGTCGGTCTACCGCCCCGGCCTCCGGTCTCCCGACTGGATCAAGGTGAAGCGGGACCAGACCGGGGACTTCGTGATCGGCGGTTGGCGGCCGGGGGAGCGCAAGCTGGGCGCGTTGCTGGTCGGCACGCCGGCCGGCGGGGGAGGGCTGGAGTTCCGGGGGCGGGTCGGGGGTGGGATCGGCGGCGCCGCCGAGCGGGCGCTGCTGGCGGCGCTGGAGCCGTTGCGGGTCGACACCTCACCGTTCGTGGACGAGCTGGCCCGGGCCGACGCGGCCGAGGCCCGATGGGTGCGCCCGGAGCTGGTGGTGGAGGTGAAGTACGGGCAGCGCACGCCGGACGGCCGGCTCCGGTTCCCGCGGTTCGTGCGGCTGCGGCCGGACAAGTCCCCCGAAGAGTGTGGGCCGGAGCTGCCCGCCGGGTCTACCCCGCCGCCACCCGCCGCGGCGCCTGCCCCGCCGCCGCCGGGCGGGCCGGTCGACCCGGGGACCCGGGTGCGGGTCGGCGAGCGGAACCTGGAGCTGTCCAACCTGGACAAGGTGCTGTACCCGGTGGCCGGGTTCACCAAGGGCGAGGTGATCGACTACTACACCCGGGTGGCGCCGGTGCTGCTGCCGCACCTGCGGGACCGGCCGCTGACCCGGATCCGGTTCCCGAACGGGGTCGCGGCGGCGTCGTTCTTCGAGAAGAACGCACCGGCCGGTACGCCGCGCTGGGTGCGCACCGAGACGCTGCCGGTCCCCGGGTCCTCCACCGGCCGGGAGACCCTCGACTTCGTGATCGCCGACGACCTGCCCACCCTGGTGTGGCTGGCCAACCTGGCCGCCCTGGAGCTGCACACTCCGCAGTGGAAGGTCGGCTCGGCCGGGCCGGACCTGCTGGTGGTCGACCTCGATCCCGGGCCGCCGGCCGGGCTGGCCGAATGCGCGCAGGTGGCGCTGGTGCTGCGGGAGCGGCTGGCCGCCGACGGGCTGACCGCGGTCGCGAAGACCTCCGGCCGCAAGGGGATGCAGCTCTACTGCCCGATCGCCGCTAGCCAGAGCGCCGAGGTGGTCTCCGGCTATGTGAAGCGGGTGGCCGGTGAGCTGTCCCGGGCCGACCCGCGGCGGGTCACCGCCACCATGACCAAGCGGCTGCGGTCCGGCAAGGTGTTCATCGACTGGAGCCAGAACGCCGCCGCGAAGACCACGGTCGCGCCCTACTCGCTGCGTGCCGAGCCGACTCCGTCGGTGTCCACCCCGCTCACCTGGGATGAGGTGGAGGCGGGCCGGGTGCGGCGGTTCACGCCGCCCGAGGCCCTGGCGAGGGTGACCGAGCTCGGCGACCTGCTCGCTGGCCTGGCCGACGGAGGACCCTCGGTACCCGAGTAGTCGCGGCTTGTGTCGATGGCTGATGCCTGATTGCCCGAACGGACGGCAACCGGCGAAACTCGCAAACTACCGTTGACGATCCCGGCCGCCCGGGATTGCGATCTGCACGTACATCGATCTGCCATCGGCACTCATTGAGGCCTCGCGGGGGGGCCGGAGCACGGGCACATCGGTTCGGGGCCTCCTATCCCTGGAGGTATCGCAGTGAACAAGCACCGAGCCGGCGGCCGCCGGCACAGGTTGCTCGTGGTGGGGTTCGCAGTCGCACTGGTCGCCGCCGGCACCGGGGTGACCAGCTCTGCCAACGCCCAGCCCACCCCGGCCAGCCTCCCCTTTGAGGTGCAGAGCCTGGACGGGAGCGGCAACAACCAGACCAACCCGACCTGGGGACAGGTCGGCAACGACTACTCGCGGGTCGGCCCGGCCACCTATGCGGACGGCCTGAGCGAGCCGGTCGCCGGCCCGGACCCGCGGTCGGTGAGCAACCGGATCGTGAACGACATTCACCAGAACCTTTTCTCGGAACGCAACGTCACCCAGTGGGGCTTCGCCTGGGGCCAGTTCCTGGACCACAGCTTCGGGCTGCGGCTCGGGGCGGAGTCGATCGACCCGCCGGGGGAGGACGCACCGCTCCCGTTCGACCCGGACGACCCGCTGGAGGAGTTCGAGAACGACCTCGGCGTGATCGGGTTCAGCCGCTCCACGGCGTCCCCGGGCACCGGCGTGACCACCCCCCGGGAACAGGTCAACGTGGTCAGCTCGTACGTCGATGGCTGGGCGGTCTACGGCGGCACCGACGAGCGGCTGGAGTGGCTCCGGGAGGGGCCGGTCGACGGCGACCTGAGCAACAACGGCGCCCGGCTGCTGCTGCCGGACGAGTTCCTGCCCCGGCAGGACGTTCGCGGTGCGCCGGGCGACGCGCCGTTCGCCGAGATCGGCGGGCGGCTGCTCGGGCAGCCCGGCCGGGCGGCGGTGGCCGGCGACGTGCGGGCCAACGAGAACCAGGCGCTGACCGCCGTGCACACGCTGTTCGCCCGGGAGCACAACCGGATCGCGGACAGCCTGCCGGACTCGTTGACCGAGCAGGAGAAGTTCGAGATCGCCCGGCGGGTGGTGATCGCCGAGCAGCAGCACATCACGTATAACGAGTTCCTGCCCGCGCTCGGGGTCACGCTGCCCGCGTACACCGGCTATGACCCGACCGTCAACACCGATCTGAGCAACGAGTTCGCGGCGACCGGCTACCGCGGGCACAGCTTCATCCACGGCGAGATCGAGGTGGCGACGGAGCTTTCCCGGTACACCCCGGAGGACCTGGCGGCGCTGGAGGAGCTCGGGGTCGAGCTGATCATCGAGGGCGACGAGATCGAGATCGTGATCCCGCTCAACCTGGCCTTCTTCAACCCGGACCTGGTGGAGCTGGTCGGCCTCGGCCCGCTGGCGCAGGGGCTGGGCCTGGAGCCGCAGTACAAGAACGACGAGCAAATCGACAACCAGCTGCGCAGCGTGCTGTTCCAGATCCCGGTGCCGGGCAACGAAGGCTGCCTGGACGGGCCGGACCTGCCGCAGTGCTTCGACGGCGTGGTCGACCTGGGCGCGATCGACATCGCCCGCGGCCGGGACCACGGCGTCCCGCTCCACAATGACCTGCGGGAGGCGTACGGGTTGCCGCGGCTCAGCTCGTTCACGGAGCTCACCGGCGAGGACACCGAGGAGTTCCCGCCCGGGCTCGGGATCGACGACCCGGCCAGCCTGGAGTTCGTCGAGCTGCGCGACATCGACGGTAACGTGATCGACCCGGCCGACGAGGAGGCGGTGGAAGGGGAGGCGCGGTTCGCCACCCGGGCCACCACGCTGGCCGCCCGGCTGAAGGCTGTCTACGGATCGGTCGACAATCTGGACGGGTTCATCGGGATGCTCGCCGAGCCGCACCTACCGGGCTCCGAGTTCAGCGAGCTGCAGCTGGCGATCTGGACCCGCGAGTTCACCAACCTGCGGGACGGGGACCGGTTCTTCTACGGCAACGACCCAGGTCTGACCGAGCTAGGCTGGTTCTTCGGGCTGGACTTCCGGCGCACGCTGGCCGACGTTATCGCCGACAACACCGACATCCCGGCCGCGGACCTGAACGACAACGTGTTCCTGGCCGCGGAGGTGGCCGGTGAGGCCACCTGCCACATCGAGTACGACGTGGCGTCGCAGTGGACCGGCGCGTTCCACACCAACCTGCGGATCACCAACACCTCCGACCAGCCGCTCGATGGCTGGGAGCTGGCCTGGCAGTTCCGCACCGGCCAGCAGGTCAACAACGGCTGGAACGGAGTCTTCGAGCAGGACGGCCCGGAGGTGACCGTCACCAACGCGTCCTGGAACGCCCGGATCGAACCCGGCGCCGCCTTGGACGGAGTCGGGTTCATCGGCGGATGGGACAACGCCACCAACGCACAAGCCACCCACTTCACCGTGAACGGGGCCCGCTGCACCCGCGGCTGACCCCACGTCTCCGCTGAGGACCGGCGCCGGTCAGCGGGTGTGACCGGCGCCGGTCACCACATACTTGGTGGAGGTCAGCTCCGGCAGGCCCATCGGGCCGCGGGCATGCAGCTTCTGAGTGGAGATCCCGATCTCGGCCCCGAACCCGAACTCCCCCCCGTCGGTGAACCGGGTGGAGGCGTTGACCAGCACCGCCGCCGAGTCCACCCGGGCGGTGAACTCCCGGGCCGCGGCCGCCGAGTCGGTGACGATCGCCTCCGAGTGCCCGGAGCCGTACCACGCGATGTGCGTCACCGCCGCGTCCAGCGAGTCCACCACCGCCGCCGAGATGTCCAGCGACAGGTATTCGGTCGAGAAGTCCTGCTCGGTGGCCGGGAGCACCCGCTCGCCGTACTGCCGGACCCGCTCGTCACCGTGGACGGTCACCCCCGCGCCGGCCAGCGCGGACAGCGCCCGGGGCAGGAACGCCGGCGCCACCGCCTCGTGCACCAGCAGCGACTCGGCCGCGTTGCACACGCTCGGCCGCTGGGTCTTCGCGTTGAGCAGGATCTCCAGCGCCATGTCCAGGTCGGCATGGGCGTCCACATAGACGTGACAGTTGCCGATCCCGGTCTCGATCACCGGCACCGTCGACTCCTCCACCACGGACTGGATCAGCGACGCTCCACCGCGCGGGATCAACACGTCGACCAGACCGCGCGCCCGCATCAGCTGCTTGGCGGAGTCGCGGCTGCTCGAGTCCAGCAGCTGCACGGCATCGGCCGGCAGCCCGGCGGTGGCCAGCGCGTCCCGCAGCACCGCCACCAGGGCGGCGTTCGAGCGGGCGGCCGACGACGAGCCGCGCAGCAGCACCGCATTGCCGGACTTGAGACAGATCCCGGCCGCGTCGACAGTCACGTTCGGACGGCCCTCGTAGATGATGCCGATCACCCCGAACGGGACCCGGACCTCGTGCAGCTGCAGGCCGTTGGCCAGCGTCGAGCCGCGCACCACCTCGCCGACCGGGTCCGGCAGCGCGGCCATCTGGCGCAGCGCGTCGGCCGCGTCGGCCACCCGCGCCTGGCTCAGCGCGAGCCGGTCCCGCATCGCCTCCGGCGCGCCGGAGGTCTGCGCGGCGGCCAGGTCCTGCTGGTTGCCGACCAGCACCTCGGCGGTCCGTGCCAGCAGGGCGTCGGCCATCGCGTGCAGCCCGGCGTCCTTGACGGCGCGGGTGGCCAGCGCCAGCGCGCCGGCCGCCACCCGCGCCCGCTGCGCCGGCTGGTGGATGTTCATCACGTTCCTCCCTGCAGGAGAACCAGATCGTCGCGGTGGACGACCTCCCGTTCGTAGGACGGTCCGAGCGCGGCGGACAGCTCGGCGGTGGTCCGCCCGAGCAGCGTCGGCAGCTCGACCGCGTCGTAGTTCACCAGCCCCCGGGCGACCGCCGTACCGCCGGTGTCGACCAGGTCGACCGGGTCGCCGGCGGTGAACCCGCCGTCCACGGCGGTGATCCCGGCCGGCAGCAGGGACTTGCGCCGGTCCACCACCGCCGCCACCGCGCCGGCGTCCAGGTGTAGCCGGCCGCGCGGGCTGGTGGCGTGCGCCAGCCAGTGCAGCCGGGCCGCCGGCCGGTGGCGGGCCGGGTGGAACAGGGTGCCGACCGGCTCACCGGCCAGCGCCTGGGCGGCCAGGGCGGCGTCGGCCAGCACCACCGGAATGCCGGCCCCGGTGGCGATCCGGGCGGCCTCCACCTTGGTGACCATGCCGCCGGTGCCGACTCCGGCCCGGCGGCTGCGGCCGAGCCGGACCCCGGCCAGGTCGTCACCGGCGTGCACCTCGTCGATCCGGTGGCTGCCCGACGCGGCGGTGCCGGCCGGGTCGCCGGTCCAGAGGCCATCCACATCGGAGAGCAGGATCAGCGCGTCGGCGTGGACCAGCGCGGCCACCAGCGCGGCCAGCCGGTCATTGTCACCGAACCGGATCTCGTCGGTCGCGACCGTGTCGTTCTCGTTCACGATCGGCACCGCGCGCAGGTCGAGCAGCCGGCGCAGGGTCCGGTACGCGTTGCGGTAGTGCGCCCGCCGGGTCAGGTCGTCGACCGTGAGCAGCACCTGCCCGACGGTCCGGCCGTGCCGGGCGAACGCGGTCGCGTACCGCCCGATCAGCTGCCCCTGGCCGACGCTGGCGGCCGCCTGCTGGGTGGCCAGGTCCCCGGGGCGGCGGGGTAGCCCGAGCGGGGGCAGCCCAGCGGCGATCGCGCCGGACGAGACCAGCACCACCTCCCGGCCCGGCACCACCGACCGCGGGACCGGGATGGCCGCCAGCGCGTCGACCAGCGCGTCCAGCCGACGGTCGGCCAGCCCGCCGGCCGGGTCGGTCAGCGAGGACGAGCCGATCTTGACCACGATCCGGCGGGCCGCCGCCACCGCCGCCCGCCCGGTCCCCGTACTCTGCTGTCTCACCCTCAATTCCTGGCTCACTCGGACTATTCTGCCTCCCGATGGATGCCGAGGAGTACGTGGAGGCGGTGCTCTGCCTGGTAGAGCGGATCCCGCCCGGCCGGGTGATGAGCTACGGGGCGATCGCGGAGGCGCTCGCCCCGGTGGCCGGCCGGGCCTCGCCGCGGCGGGTCGGCACGATCATGGCCCAGTACGGCGGCGGGGTGCCCTGGCACCGAGTGGTGGCCGCGGACGGGCGGCTGGTGCCGGGCAACGAGGTGGCGGCCCGCCGCCGGCACGCCGCGGAGGGGACGCCGATGCGGGGCGGCAAGGTCGATATGCGCACCGCCGCCTGGTTCCCGGACCCGGAGTAGGGTGACCGGTATGGCCAGCCTACCGGAGGTGCTCGGAGAGCCGATCCGGTTCGTGCTCAACTGGGGCCGGCGCTACTCGTTGTGGGTTTTCAACTTCGGGCTGGCCTGCTGCGCGATCGAGTTCATCGCCACCAGCATGGGCCGGCACGACTTCATCCGGCTCGGGGTGATCCCGTTCGCGCACGGGCCGCGGCAGGCCGACCTGATGGTGGTCTCCGGGACGGTCACCGACAAGATGGCGCCGGCGATCAAGCGGCTGTACGACCAGATGCCGGAGCCGAAGTACGTGATCTCGTTCGGCGCCTGCTCGAACTGCGGCGGCCCCTACTGGGACTCCTACTCGGTGACCAAGGGCGTCGACCAGATCGTCCCGGTGGATGTGTACGTGCCCGGCTGCCCGCCCCGCCCGGAGGCGCTGCTGCACGGCATCCTGCAGCTGCAGGAGCGGATCGCCGCCGAGGAGTCCGGCCTGGGCGGAGTGTCCCGCCCGGACCCGGCCGCCAGCGGGCGTAGCGCCAGCGCCGCCGCCGGTTCGGCGGCGGCGCTGACCGCGCCGCTGGTGCCCGCTCCCGAGTAGGGGTGCGGGACCGGATCCTTGACCTGCGGCGCCTCGGGTTCCGGGGCCGGTGCTCGGGCGCCGGGTTGCACCGCGGACCCGGGAGGAGGCATAGGATCGGGCGCATGGTGCCGGAGGAGGTCGGCGCCCGGCTCGGCGGGCTGGTTCCCGAGGCACAGCCGTCCGTGTCCGGTGGCGAGCAGTTCGCCCGGGCCACCGTGGACGTGCCGCCGCCGGCCTGGGCGGCGGCGCTGCGGGCGGCCCGCGACGACCCGGCGCTGGCGATGGACTTCCTGGACTGGCTGTCGGCGGTCGACGAGCTGGCGGCCGGGTTCCGGATGGTGGCCCACCTGTGGTCGACCACCGCCCGGCACGGGGTGCTGGTGCGCACCCTGCTCCCGCCGGAGGCGCCGGAGCTGGCCTCGGTGGTGGACATCTACCCGGGCGCCGCCTGGCATGAGCGGGAGACGCACGAGATGTTCGGGGTCTCGTTCACCGGGCACCCCGGCGGCAACGCCCCGCTGCTGCTGCCGCCGGAGTTCGAGGGGCATCCGTTGCGGAAGGACTTCGTGCTCGCCTCCCGGGTCGCCAAGCCCTGGCCGGGGGCCAAGGAGCCGGGCGAGCCGCGTGCCGGGAGCGCCCGCCGGCAGCCGATGCGCCCGCCCGGCGTACCCGCCCCGGGTGAATGGGGTCCACCGGCCACGGAGGGCGAGTAGGCGTGCCGGTCGCGGTGGAGCTGGTGGTCCGGGTCGGGGCCGTGGTGGCCGCGTTCCTGCTGCTCCCGCTGCTGGTCGGGCAGACCGAGCACAAGGTGATGGCGCACATGCAGGGCCGGCTCGGCCCGATGTACGCGGGCGGCTACCACGGCTGGGCCCAGCTGATCGCCGACGGGGTCAAGTTCGTGCAGAAGGAGGACGTCACGCCCCGCGGCGCCGACCGGCCGGTGTTCCAGCTGGCGCCGGCGGTCACCCTGCTGCCGTACCTGCTGGTCCTGCTGGTGGTGCCGCTCGGTCCGGGCGACCTGGTGGGGCAACCCCTGGACGCCGGGTTGTTCCTGGTGCTGGCGGTGCTGGCGGTGCCGGTGGTCGGGGTGATGATGGCGGCGTGGGCCTCGGCGAACAAGTACAGCCTGCTGGGTGGGGTACGCGGGGCGGCCCAGCTGCTCGGGTACGAGCTGCCGTTCGTGCTCTCCGCCGCCTCGGTGGCGATGGCCGCCGGCACGCTGTCGCTGCCCGGGATCGTGGCGGCGTGGCGGCCGTGGTGGCTGCTGTGGCAGCTGCCCGCGCTGTTCGTGTTTTTCGTGGCGGGGGTGGCGGAGATCCGCCGCCCGCCGCTGGACGCCCCGATCGCCGACACCGAGCTGGTGTTTGGCTACAAGACCGAGTACACCGGGATGCGGTTCGCGTTCATGATGCTGGCGGAGTACGCCGGGATCGTGGTGATCGCGTCGCTGACCACGGTGCTGTTCCTGGGCGGCTGGCACGGGCCGGCGCCGGAGCAGCTGGGCTGGCTGTGGACGCTGCTCAAGATCTTTGCGGTCTGCTTCGTGATCATCTGGCTGCGGGTGACCTTCCCGCGGCTGCGGGTCGACCAGCTGCAGCAGCTGTGCTGGCTGGTGCTGGTCCCGCTGGCGCTCGGCCAGCTGGTGCTGACCGCCGCGGTCCGGATGGTGATCTGACGATGCCCCGCGGCTCAGGCGTCCGGCCGGTAGTACGGAGGGGTGATCTGGCTGATCGGCACCTGGATCACCCACGGCTCGTCGATGTCGATCGTCCGGTCGAACCGTCCCGTCAGGGCGTAGACCTGGGCCTCCGGCTTTATCCGGTGGGTGTAGGCCACGATCCCGCCCTCGGTCTCCACCCGCCAGTAGTACGGGATCCCGGCCTGTGCATACAGGGCCGGCTTGGCCACCCGGTCCATGGTCACCGACCCGGGCGAGACGATCTCCACCGCCAGCAGCACCTCATGCGGCTTGAACTTGGACGGTTCCCGGGCTGCCGCCTCGGCGGTGACCACCAGCACGTCCGGGGTGAGCGAGCGGAGCCGGCTGATCCGCACCTCCACCCCCTGGAACACCACCCACTCGGGCGGGCAGCTAACCTCGAGCGCGGTGTCGAGCCGTACGACCAGCTTCTGGTGGCGGGAAGTGGGGGATGGCGACACGATCAGGGCTCCGTCGATGAGTTCGTAGCGGTGGCCGTCCTCGGGCAGCTCGTCGAGGTCGTCGGTGGTCCACTCACCCGACGGCGGGTGCAGGTCGCTCAGCGCCGCGGTCATGACACCTCCTCGGAGTCCTCGTACCGCCCAGCCTACCCCGGGGGTGGTCGCGGAATCGGCCGGCTCAGGGCAGGATGTGCCAGATGAGCGGTGTTCCCGGGACGGGGTTGGCAAAGGGCCTGGCGGTCACGCTGGGCGCCATGACTCGCCGGGCCCACACCCGGCAGTACCCGGACACCCCGCCGGATCTGCCTCCCCGCTCCCGCGGCGTGATCGCGCTGCTGGAGGAGAACTGCACGGTCTGCATGCTCTGCGCCCGGGAGTGCCCGGACTGGTGCATCTACATCGACTCGCACAAGGAGGAGGTGCACACCCCCGGCGCCGCCCGGGCCCGGCAGCGCAACGTGCTGGACCGGTTCGCGATCGACTTCTCGCTGTGCATGTACTGCGGGATCTGCATCGAGGTATGTCCGTTCGACGCGCTGTTCTGGACCCCCGAGTTCGAGTACGCGGAGCACGACATCCGGGAGCTGCTGCACGAGAAGGGGCGGCTCGGGGAGTGGATGGTGACCGTGCCGCCGCCCCCGGCGAACGACCCGAACGGTGAGCCGGCTAAGGAGGAGGCGGCTGCCCGGAAGGCGGCCGAGGGGGCGGCTGGATGACGGTTGCCGACGTGCTGTTGCTGGGGCTCGGCGCCGTCGCGGTCGGCGCCGGGCTGTGTGTGGTGACCACCGCGCACCTGGTCCGGGCCGGGCTCTACCTGGTGGTCTGCCTGGGCGCGCTGGCCGGGATGTTCCTGGTGCTCACCGCCGAGCTGGTGGCCTGGGTGCAGGTGCTGATCTACGTCGGTGCGGTGGTGGTGCTGCTGCTGTTCGCGGTGATGCTGACCCGGGCACCGATCGGGGCCAGCGGCGACCTGGACCGGCCCGGCTGGCCCGGACTGCTGGTCGGCGCCGGGGCCGGGCTGGGGCTGGCGGCGCTGTTCGTGGACGCGTACCGCTGGACCTCGGTGTCGCTGCCGGATGGGCCGGATGGGCCGGGCAGCGCCGGGGTGCTCGGCGGCGAGCTCTTCCGGAGCTGGGTGCTGCCGTTCGAGGTGCTGTCGGTGCTGCTGCTGGCGGCCCTGGTCGGGGCGATCATCGTGTCCCGCCCGGACGTGGGGGCCTCGGACCGGGGAGCGGAGCGCTGATGCACCCGGTTGTCCCGTACGTCGTGGCGGCGCTGCTGTTCGGGATCGGTGGGTTCGGTGTGCTGCGCCGCCGGAACGCGATCCTGCTGCTGATGGCGGTCGAGCTGATGCTCAACTCGGTCAACCTGGTGCTGGTCACCGCGAGCGCCACCGTCCGAGCCACGCTGGCGGCCGCCGGCACCGCCGCCCATACCGGACAAGTCTTCGTCCTGTTCATCATCGTGATCGCCGCGGCCGAGGTCGGGGTGGGGCTGGCGATCGTGCTGCAGCTCTACCGGCTGCGGGGGTCGGCCGAAGTGGACACCGTGCCACTGGCCGACCCGGAGCCCGACCGCGAGCCGGAGCCGGGGCCGGAGCGGGTGGTGGTCCGGTGACCGCGGCGATGCTGCTGCCGGCCGTCCCGTTCGGAGCGGCCCTGGCCGGCCTGCTACTGCCGCCGCTGCGGGCCCGGGCCGCCGCGGCGGTGCTCGGGATCGCCGGCGCGGCGGCGGCGCTGCTGCTGGCGTGCGGGCTGCTGGTGGCGCTGGACCAGCCGTCCGAGCAGTCCCGGCAGCTGGTCCGGTTCGGCCACCTGGCGGTCGACTTCGGGGTCCGGGTCGACTCGGCCGCGCTGCTGGTCGCGGTGGCGGTCGGAGTGGTCGCGCTCGCGGTGCAGGTCTACTCGGTGTCCTACCTGGACGGTGACGAGGGCTACCCTGCATACGCGGCCCAGGTGTCGCTGTTCACCGCCGCGATGCTGCTGGTGGTGGTGGCCGGGGACCTGATCGTGCTGCTGGTCGGCTGGGAGGTCATGGGGATCTGCTCGTACCTGCTGATCGCCCACGACCGTCGGCTCCCGGAGGCGCCCGGCGCGGCGGTGAAGGCGTTCCTTGTCACCCGGGTCGGTGACGTCGGGTTCTGGCTCGGCGTGATCCTGCTCGGGGTGCACACCGGCAGCTTCCGGATCGCCGACGTGCTGGCGGCGGTGACCGGCGGCGAGCTGTCCACCGCTACGCTCACCGCCGCCGGGCTGCTGCTGCTGGCCGGGGTGGCCGGCAAGAGCGCCCAGTTCCCGTTGCACACCTGGCTGCCGGACGCGATGGCCGGCCCGACCCCGATCTCGGCCCTGATCCACGCCGCCACGATGGTGGCGGCCGGCGTCTACGTGGTGTTCCGGCTCTACCCGGTGTTCTCGTACGGGGACGGGGTGCTGCCGGTGCTGGCGGTGGTGGCCGCGGTGACCATGCTGCTGGGCGCGCTCGCCGCCACCGCCGCCGATGACATCAAGCGGGTGCTGGCCTGGTCGACGGTCTCGCAGCTGGCCTACATGGTCGGAGCGCTGGCGGTGGGCGCGACCGCGGCGGCGCTGTTCCACCTGCTGACCCACGCCGCCTTCAAGGCGCTGCTGTTCCTGGCCGCCGGGGCGGTCATCCACGCGGTCGGCAGCAACCTGATGTCGGCCATGGGCGGGCTGCGCCGCCCGATGCCGGTCACCTTCTGGAGCATGACGATCGGGCTCGGCGCGCTGGTCGGAGTCCCACCGCTGGCCGGCTTCTGGAGCAAGGACGCGATCCTGCACTCCGCCTCCGGCGGAGCCGGCTGGGCCGCCGGGCTGGTGTTCGCCGCCGGCCTGGCCACCGTCGTGGTCACCGCCTGGTACGCGACCCGGCTGTGGCTGCGCACCTTCTTCGGTCTGTCCAGATCGGAGGCGACGGCGCACGACCCGCCGCCGCTGATGGCGTGGCCGGTGGTGGCGCTGGCGGTGCCGAGCGGGCTGCTCGGGTTCGTGGCGCTGTCCGACGGGTTCGTGGACCGGTTGTCGACCCCGGTGCCGGCGGACTGGACCGGGGCGGCGGCCCGGCCGGACGCGCTGCCTGCGCAGCCGGTGCTGGCCGACCAGGCGCTGGTGCACGCCGGCGGGTTCGTGCTGCTGCCGCTGGCGGCGGCGGCGGTCGGGATCGCGGCGGCGTGGCTGGTCTGGCAGCGCGACCCGGCCACCGACCCGGCCCGGGCGCTCGGGCGGCTGCGGCCGGTCTTCGAGCGGGAGTTCTATCTGGACGGCTTCCAGGACGTGCTGGTGGTGCGGCCGGTCCGGGCGCTGGCCCGGGCGGTCCGCCGGGCCGACGAGTCGGTGGTGGACGGCACGGTGGAGGGCACCGGGCGTGGCACCGTCTCGCTCGGCGGGCTGGTGGCGCGGGCACACCGGGCGGCGCTGCCGCGGGCGGTGGTGGCGGTGCTGGCGGGCGCGCTGCTGGCTGGCCTAGCGGCAACCCTGGGAGCCGCCCTGTGACCGCCGTCCGTGGAGGTGGTCCACGATGACCGCCGGACAAGTCGTACTTATCCTGACGCTGGCGGTCCCGGCGGCCGGGGCGGTGGCGGTCCCGCTGCTGCCGGACCGGGTCGCCAGGATCACCGGTACGGGTGCGGCCGGGCTCACCCTCCTGGCCAGCGTGCTGCTGTACGCGGGACGGGGCGGGACCAGCCTCGAACCGGCGGCCCCGGTCCGGCCGTGGCACTCGGTACGCGGCGACTGGGCGCCGGGACTGGACCTGCAGTTCCACATCGGAGTCGACGGGATCTCGTACCCGCTGGTGGTCCTTACCGCACTGCTGACCCTGCTGTGCTGCGGCTACCTGCTGGGGCGCCCGGACGGCAGCCGGATGCTGGTCGCGCTGCTGCTGGCGGCCGAGGTCGGGATCGTCGGCACCTTCCTGGCGCTGGACCTGGTGCTGTTCTTCGTGTTCTTCGAGGTCGTGCTGCTGCCGATGTACGCGATGATCGCGATCTGGGGCGGGCCGGGGCGCCGGGCGGCCGCTCGCAAGTTCGTGCTCTACACACTGCTCGGCTCGGTGCTGCTGCTGGTCGGGGTGTTCGTGGTGGTGGCCGCGGCGGGGACCGCCGACATCGTCGCGCTCACCGGCGGGGGACAGCTTGGCCGCGGCACCCAGCTGCTCGGGTTCACGTTCTTCGCGCTCGCGTTCGCGGTCAAGGCACCACTGTGGCCGTTGCACACCTGGCTGCCGGACGCGCACACCGAGGCGCCGACGGTCGGCAGCGTGATCCTGGCCGGGGTGCTGCTGAAGCTGGGCACCTACGGGCTGATCCGGATCGGGGTCGGCGTGACCCCGGAGGGGGCGGCCTGGGCGGCAACGGTGCTGGGCACCCTGGCGGTGGCCGCGATCGTCGTCGGGGCGCTGGTCTGCCTGGCGCAGACCGAGCTGAAGCGGCTGATCGCGTACTCCTCGGTCGGGCATATGGGGTTCGTGCTGCTCGGGATCGCCACGGGATCGGCGGCCGGGATCCAGGCGGCGCTGATCGGCAACATCGCCCACGGGGTGATCACCGGGCTGCTGTTCTTCCTGGCCGGGGCGATCAAGGACCGGACCGGCACCGGCGAGCTGGCCGCGCTCGGCGGGCTGCGGGAGACCGCGCCGGGGCTGGCCGGCATCCTCGGGTTCGCCGCGATCGCCTCGCTCGGCCTCCCCGGGCTGGCCGGCTTCTGGGGCGAGGTGTTCGCGGTGGTGGCGGCGATCCAGCGCGGCAGTCCCGGATGGACAGTGCTGGGGGTGGTTGCCGCGGTCGGGGCCGCCCTGACCGCCGGGTACTTCCTGCGGCTGCTGCGCCGGGTCACCCACGGCCCGCCGGCCGCCGTCCCGGTCGCGCCGGCCGGGCTGGCCCGGATCGAGCTGGTCGCCTGGGCTCCGCTGGTCGGGCTTACGCTCGTGATCGGGCTGCTGCCGGTGCTGGTGCTCGGCATGGCCTACGGCCCGGTCGAGGCGCTCGCAGTAGGGGTCGGCGGATGACCCAGGCGATCGACCACGTCGCGCTGCTGCCCGCGTACCTGGCCGCCGGCACCGCGCTGCTCGCGCTGCTCACCGACCTGGCGGTGGCGCGGCGGGCGGCGACGCTGGCCGTCACCGCCGCGGGGGCGGCGACAGTCGCGGTCGCGGCCTGGGCGGTCGGCACCGGCCCGGTGCGGGACACGTTCTGCCTGGCCGATGCGCCGGCCGCCTGCTCGTTCCGGGCCGACCCCACCTCGGCGCTGGTGGCGACCCTGTTCGCACTGCTCACGCTCGGGGTGCTGGGCCTGTCCGGGTACGCGGTGCGGGGACTGCCGGCCGGCGAGTACTGCTTCCTGCTGGCCGCCTCGATGACCGGCGGGGTGGTGCTCGGCTACTCTCGGGACCTGATCACCCTGGTGGTCGCGCTGGAGACGCTGACCCTGCCGCTGTACGCGCTGGTCGGGCTGCGCCGCCGCAGCGTCGACTCGGCCCAGGGCGCGGTGACCTTCTTCGTGGTCTCGGTGGTGTCGGTCGCGGTGACGCTGCTCGGCGCGGCCCTGCTGTACGCGGCGACCGGGGCGGTGCACCTGCGGGCGCTGGCCGCCGCGCTGGCGGACGGGGTGCCCGGCGAGCTGACGACGCTGGCCAGCGCCGGGGCGGTGCTGGTGCTGGCCGGGTTGGTCTTCAAGGTGGCGGCGGTGCCGTTCCACGCCTGGGCGCCGGCCACCTACGACGGTGCCCCGCTACCGATAGCGGCCTACCTGTCCACCACCTCGAAGCTGGGCGGGGTGGTCGCCGTCGTGTACGTCGTCGCGATCGGGCTCCAGCCGTGGCTGGACGTGGTCGGCCCGGCGCTGGCCGGGTTCGCAGTGCTCACCATGACCGTCGGCAACCTGGTCGCGCTGCGGCAACGCCGGATGGTCCGGCTGCTGGCGTGGTCGTCGGTCGCCCAGGCCGGCTACATCCTGGCCCCGCTGGGCGCGTTCGCGGTCGGGACCGGCCGCACCAGCGACGCGCTGGCGCTGGCGGTCACCGCCACGATCGCGTACGCGGTCTTCTACGTCATGATCGAGCTGGCGGCGTTCGGGTCGGTGGTGGTGCTGCGCGGTGGTGCGGTGATGCCCGCGGTGTCGCTGGCTTCGCTTGACCGCTCCGACGTGGACGGCGGGGAGATCGAGCAGTACCGGGGCGTGGCCCGGCGGTCGCCGTGGGTGGCTGCCGCGTTCACACTGGCCCTGGTCGGGCTGGCTGGCCTGCCGCCCGGGCTGGCCGGCCTGTTCGCCAAGATCGTCGTCGTCCGGTCCCTGCTCGGTGGCGGCGCCGGCTGGCTGGCGGTGATCGTGGCTCTGAACGCCGTGATCGGGCTCGCCTACTACCTGCCGGTGGCGGTCCGGCTCTACGGGGACCGGGCCGCAGCCGAGCCGGCCGCCGTCCCCGCCGAGCGGGTCGCCGGTCCGGGGCTCCGGCCGGGGTGGGGGGCGCCGCTGTGGTCCGGGCTCGCGCTGGCCGCCACTACGGTGGTCGCGATCGTGGTCGGGTTCGCACCCCAGCTCGTGCTGGACGCGGCCGCTCTCGTCGCCGGTTGATCTCCCAGCCACCCCCGGGTGGCCAGGGGAACCGACCACAGGTATGGTCGAGCGTGATCCACTTGGTGGAGGTGATTAGGGCCGCTCCGTCCTCGTATCAACCCATTCGGCCACCATGATTACGTCCTTTTGCTCATTGGTGGGGGGTTGACTGGCGGGTCGGTGGCGATAATCGTTCAAATATGGGGATCGACCACACCCCTGCGATGAACAACGGGGGGCGGGGCGATGCTGCGGAAATGCCGGTTGTGATCGGAGTTGCACCGACGCTGGCCGATCGGGTCCGGCTGGCCGAGCTGCTGGACGGGTTCGGTCCGGTGGGACTGGTGCTGGTGTCGACCTTGGACGAGGCGCGCCGGATGCTCGACGGCGCTGTGCCGGGCACCGGCACCGGGACCAGTTCCGGGCAGCCGGCCGGAGCCGGGCTTGTTGCCGCCGGGGAGCCGACCGGCAACGGCCGGGTCAAGCAGCTCGCCGGCGTGCTGGTCGACTCCGACCTGTTGCTGGTCAGCCGGAACGGGCACCACGTCCGGCTCACGCCGCTCGAACACGATCTGCTGGTCTGCCTCGGGTCCGAGCCCCGGCAGACCTGGACTCACGCCGCGCTGCACGAAGCGGTGTGGAACACCCGACACGTCGGGGGGCAGGCCGACATCCACTCGGTGGTCAAACGCCTGCGGCGCAAGCTCGCCGGGCTGGGTGCCGAGGTGACCATCACTGCGGTACGCGGGGTGGGGTTCCGCCTCGGCGAGTGTCTCGGTGCCGGCCCGACCGACCCCGCCGAGGTCGGTGATCAGGGTGCCGGCTCGAACACCGGCACCGCCGCTGACCTGCTCTGGCAGACCTGACCTGGTGCCCGCGACCGAGCTGGTGGAGCTTGGCACGTGAGGGGGGCCCCTCCAGCTGGTTGGTTGGAGGGGCCCCTGGTGGTTGTGGGTTGGGGTTATTGGAGGTGTTGGTCGGGTTGTTGGGTGGTGGTGGTGCATTGGGCGTGGAGGGTCCAGTTTTCGGTGGTTACTTCACCGGGGTTGACGGTGGTTTGGCGGAACTGTGGCTGGTGTCCGTCTTTGGCCACGATCATGAAGAAGGGGCTGTTGCGGAAGTCGAGCCAGTGGGCGTAGCCGCCGTTTTCGTCGGTGAACAGGGACATTTCCATTGCCCAGGTGGATAGGTGCACGGTGGC
>WHTQ01000010.1 GCA_009377645.1 Micromonosporaceae bacterium
GGCAGATGGGTGACTTCCCGGTCGTCGATGTAGATCGACCCGGTGTCGACATCCTCCAACCCGGCGAGCATCCGCAGGGTGGTCGACTTGCCGCAGCCGGACGGGCCGACCAGGACGAGAAACTCGCCGTCACCGACCTCCAGGTCGAGCCGGTCGACCGCCGGGTTGTCGGTGCCCGGATAGATCCGGGAAGCCTCTCTGAACGTAACCGTAGCCATCGTGGGCCATCCTTCCACCGGCAGGAACGTGCCGGACGATCCGAGTAGAAGTGGGCGGTACGGGGGGCGAGCTCCCGGACCCCGGAGCGGGCCACGGAGGACCGCGCCGGTGCAGCTAACTTAGACGCTCCCGGTCCGCCTGCCAAGCACACCTTGCGGGAACGCCATCGCGGGTGGACAGCGGGTGGACAGAGGCAGACAAACAGCCCAGCCGGCCCCGCCACCCGGGTAGGCTCGGAGCGTGTCCGTGGTGGTCGCGTTCTCGGTGACGCCGCTCGGCGTCGGCGAGCGGGTGGGCGAGATCGTCGCCGAGGCGGTCCGGGTGGTCCGCGGCTCCGGCCTGCCGAACCAGACCGACGCGATGTTCACGCTGATCGAGGGCGACTCGTGGGACGAGGTCATGGACGTCGTCAAGCAGGCGGTGGCGGCGGTGGCGGCCCGGGCGCCGCGGGTGAGCACGGTGATCAAGGTCGACTCCCGCCCGGCCGCCTCGGAGGCGCTGACCGGCAAGGTCGACGCGGTGGAGCGCCACCTCGCCGGCCCGCCGCCGGAATAACAGTGGAGCCGACGAGGGGACTCGAACCCCTAACCTGCGGCTTACAAGGCAGCTGCTCTGCCGGTTGAGCTACGTCGGCCGGCGTCACGATCGTAACGGGTGCTCGGTACCGGCCGGGTAGACGTGGGTGGGGTGGCGCGGTACGCGCCACCCCACCCACATCTACCCGGGAGGAAGGCTCGGATCAGACCGGCAGTCCACCGGTGAGCTGGCCGAGGACCGGCAGCGACCTGAGCGCCTCCAGCGGCAGCGGCACCGGCAGCCCCTGGGTCAGGCCGCTGACCGGGCCGGCCGGGCCGGCCGGGCCGACCGGCAGCTGCTCGGCGGAGCTGGCCGCCCGGGACTCGACCGGCAGGCCGGGCGGCGGGGCGAACTCCGGGTCGTCACCGGTGACCGGCCGCTCGTCGCCGCCGACGCCGGTCGGGTCCGGGGTCGGGCCGGTCGGGTCCGGCGCCGGAGCAGCCGGGTCGAGGGCCGGACCGGCCGTCGGCTCGATCATCGGCAGGCTGCCGAGTGCGGAGCCGGCAACCGGACCCACCAGCGGCAGCTGGTCGGCGAGGTTGCCGACCCCCACCATCTTGCCTACCGGCTCAAGGGCCGGCCCGAGCAGCGGGACCGCTCCGGTGATCTCCGGCGAGAACCGGCCCTCGGCCGCCAGCTGGTCGGCGATCACCGGGCGCAGCTCAGCGGCGGCCGGGTCCAGCCGCCCCGGCGTGGCGGGGTGCGCGGGCAGGTTCCGGGGATCCGACACGTTTGTCTGCTGGGCCGGCACCACGTCGCTGACCAGTGGCAGGTTGCCCGCGGTCTGCCCCACCATCGGGCCAGCCACCGGCACCTGGCTGGTCAGGTTGCCGACCGTCACCACCTCACCCAACGACCGGCCGTCCAGCAGCGCATCGCTGAGCGGCTTGGCCAGGAACGGCATCGGGCCGATCACCTCCGCCGGGCGGTCGGCCTCGGCCGCCGCACCAGCGTCCGTCGGGAGACCGATCGCCTGCCCGTCGAACGTGGCGAGGCCGTCCAGCGGAACCCCGGCACCGACCGACCCGCCGGGCACTCCAACCGCGTCCAGCGGAAGGCCGGCGACCGGAAGCCCGTCGACCGGCAGCCCGTCCAGCGGTGCCTCCCCGGGCGGCGGCTGGTCCTGTGGAGAGCCGGGCCCCCCGACCGGAAGGCCGGCCAGCGGGAGGCCGTCCAGCGGGAGGCCGTCCAGCGGGAGGCCGTCCAACGGGAGGCCGTCCAACGGGAGCCCGCCGAGCGGTAGCCCGCCCAGCAGCGAGTCGAGCCCGGGCAACCCGGGCAGCCCCGGCAGCACCTCCGGCGCCGGCTCACCCTCCGCCCCGGCACCCTGGCCGAGCCGGCCGTCCGCCGGGTCCAGCCGGAGCTCACCGGCGCCCGCCGTGCCCGGAGCTGTTCGGTCCGGTCCGGTCAGGTCCAGCGGCGGCAGGCCGCTGGTCGGTGAGAAGACGTCCGCGAGCGCGGGGTCAGCGAGGTCGGTCTGGTCTGCCTGTGCGGCGCCGGCGCCGAACACCAGGGCACCGCCGGCTATCCCGACGGTGCCCACAGCGCGGTAGAGCCACCTGTTCATAGTCATCTCCTCGGTCGCTGGTTACGTCCGGATGTCCAACGACTAATGGTGCAAACCGTTCTGGAACAGTACGTAACTTCACAAACAGCCGGAGTGCGTGGCGCCGGTACGCTCACGGCGTGCCCCCACCCCGGTTCGTAGTGTGCGGCGACGACCCGCTCGCGCACGATCTCGTCGACGAGCTGATCAGCCGGTACGACGCCCAGGTCACAGTCATCCTGCCGGACCGGGACCGGAACTACGGCCCGCAGCTGGCCACCCTGCCCGGCGTACGGATCGTGGAGGCGGACCGGCTGGACGCCGACACGTTCCGGGCGGCGAAGCTGGGCCGGGCCTCCGGCCTGGCGCTGGTCCGGCAGGACGACGTCGACAACATCCACGCCGCGCTGCGCGCCCAGGAGCAACACCCGCGGCTGCGGCTGGTGATCCGGATGTTCAACATGAACCTCGGGTACGGGGTGCGGCGGCTGTTCCGCGACTGCGCGGTGCTCTCGGACGCCCAGATGGCCGCCCCGGAGCTGGTCGCCGCGGCGCTCGGCGAGGTCGCCCCGCACTTCGTACGGCTGCCCGGCCGCACCCTCTACGTCGCCCGCCGCTCCGACGTCCACCAGCGGGACGTGATCTGCGGGATCGCGGCGACCACCGGCAACGGTCCGCCCGCGCTGCTGCCGGAGCGGGACGTCGACGCCGACCTGGTGCTGGCGGTGGCCAACCGGCGCTCCGGGCCGGTCCGGTCGCTGGACGACGACCAGCCGGTGCCGGCCGCCCGCCGGCACCGCGGGCGGGCCCGCCGCCGCCGCCGGTGGCTGGCCTTGTCCCGGGCGCTGATCTCGCTGGTCGACAGCAAGCTGGAGATCGCGGTGCTGATCCTGGCCGCGATCTTCATCACCGGGGTGGTGGCGATCGCCCTGGACGACCACGTGTCGCTGCTCCAGGCGCTCTACGAAACGGTGATCACCGCGGCCGACGCCGGCGAACCGAACGTCGAGGCCGGGGTGGTCCGGCAGCTGACCCACGCGGTGGTCGCGGTGGCCGGGCTCGCGATGGTCCCGGTGCTCACCGCGACCGTGGTGAACGCGGCGGTGAACGCCCGGCTGGCGGCGGTCGCCGGGCGGCTGCGTACCCCGATCTCCGGCCACGTGGTGGTGATCGGCCTGGGCAACGTCGGCACCCGGGTGATCCGGCTGCTGCACGAGCTCGGCCACGACGTGGTCGCGATCGACATGTCCGAGACCTCCCGCGGGGTGCAGCTGGCCCGGGAGCTGGACATCCCGCTGATCATCGGTGACGCCAGCCGGGAGGAGACACTGCGGCAGGCGTCGGTGCGGACCTGCCAGGCGCTGCTGGCTCTGTCCACTTCAGACGTGGCGAACCTGGAGGCGGCGCTGCACGCCCGTACCCTCCGGCCGGGTCTGCAGGTGGTGATGCGGCTGTTCGACGGCGACTTCGCCAGCCGGGTGGAGCAGGCGTTCGACATCCCGATCTCCCGCAGCGTGTCCTCGCTGGCCGCGCCGGCGTTCGCCGCCGCCCTGCTGGAGCGGGAGGTGATCGGCACGATCGCGGTCCACCGCCGGGTGCTGTTGATCGCCGAGATCCCGGTGACGGCCGGCTCTGCGCTGGACGGCGGGCAGCTGGCCGACGTGACGGAGGTCGGCCGGGTGCGGGTGATCGCGCAGACCGGGCCCGACGAACACTCGCCCACCTGGACACCGCCGCCCAGCCGGATGGTCCGAGCCGGTGACCGGCTGCTCGTGATCGCGAACCGGACCGGCCTGAGCCGGCTGCTGGCCCGCTCCTCCACCCCGGCCCCGCCCACCTGACCCACCGCGGACCAACGGATCAGGGGAGCACCGCTTGACCGTCCGACGCGACCGGGACCGCCAGTGGCTCGTTTAACACCCGGACTGCCCCGGGGCGGGTGGTGGTGGGTGCTGGCGGAGGAGGGCTGGATGCGCCGGTGTGTGAGGGTGGCTCTGGTGGCCGGAGTGCTGGCCGCCCTCGCCGCCAGCGGAGTGGCCTCGAGCGCCACCGGTCCGGAGCTGCCGCCACCATCGCCACAGGCACCGGCATCGCCACAGGCACCGGCATCGCCGCAGGCACCGGCGAAGCCCGACCCGGCCGCCGCCGGCCCCCGGCAGCAGGTCGGCACGTTCGAGCAGGTCGACACGGCGCTCGGCTACCAGCCCGGAGCGGCCCGGTCGGCGCGGTTCCACTACCCCGGCGCCGAGTATGTCAAGGTGCACCTGCGGCGGCTGGCGTTGCTGCCCGGCGACTACCTGACCGTGTCCGACCCGACCGGCGCGGAGACCCACCGGTACCGGGCCGGCGGCCGGTGGGCGATGTCGGTGACGGGTGACACGGCGGTGCTCACCCTGCACCGGACCGGACCCGTCCCGTCCGGCGCCGCCGCCCAGCTGGCCCGGCTGGGGGCGCTCGTCGACCGGGTCGCCCGCGGGACCGCCCCGGCCGAACCGCCGCCCGCGGATCGGGTGCCCGAGAGCGTCTGCGGCCGCAACGACAGCCGGGACGCGGTGTGCTACCGCTCCCGTTACCCCACCATCTACCGGAACACGAAACCGGTGGCGCGGCTGCTGATCGACGGTGTCGAGCTGTGCACCGCGTTCCGGGTCGGCACCGGCAACCGGCTGCTCACCAACCACCACTGCCTGGCCAGCTCCGCGCAGGCCCGGCGTACCGAGGTGTGGTTCAACTACCAGTGCGCGACCTGCGGCGGGTGGGGGGTGTTCCGCCCGACCAAGGTACGCGGGGACCGGGTGCTCGACACCGACCGGGTGCTCGACTTCACGCTGTTCACAGTGGATGACTTCGGCCCGGTGGAGCAGTTCGGGCAGCTGGAGCTGGACGACCGGTCGGCCCGCGCCGGCGAGGAGCTCTACATCCCCCAGCACCCCGCCGGCCTGCCCACCCGGGTCGCCCTCAACAGCGACCAAGCCCGGGGCGGAAGCTGCGCGGTCGCCGACCCCCGCGCCCACGGCTACGGCTGGTACACCGACGTCTCCTACTACTGCGACACCCAGGGCGGCTCGTCCGGCTCACCGGTGCTGTCCCGGAACAGTCATCGGGTGGTGGCGCTGCACCATCTCGGCGGCTGCCCGAACTCCGGGGTCCGGATGGACCTGATCCACGACCGGATCGCCGACTGGCTCCAGCCCTCGTAGCCGCCGTCGCGTTGATCATGGAGTGTCCCGGGCGTGTCGCCGGCGTGTCGTGTCGCAACTCCCTGATCAGCCGACTGGATCGGGGCGGGTTTAAGGTGTCCGGGTGCGGAGGGATGCCCTGCTGGTGGCGGTGTCCGTCGCCGCCTTCGCGCTGCTGACCGCGGCGCTCGCGGCCGGCGGGCCGCTGATCGATCTCGATCTGGCGGTGCACGAGTGGTCCGACCAGCACCGCCCGGCGGCCGCCGACACCGTGGCGCGGGCGCTGAACCGGCTCGGCCAGGGCGGGGTCCTGCTCGGGGTCTGCGCCGCCCTGGCCGGCTTGCTGGGGCTGGTGCGGTGGCGGCGCGGCGCCGGCTGGTGGCGGGCCGGGCAGCCGATCGGCTACGTGCTGGTCGCCGCGGCGGCGGTCTACCTGAGCGTGGCGACCGTCAAGCGGGCCACCGAGCGCGGGGCGCCCAGCTCTCTGCTGCCGCCGGAGCAGACCGTCCCGCTGCTGGGCCCGCTGCCCCCCGGCGAGTACGCCGCCGGCTACCCGTCCGGCCACGCCGTCAACACGATCGTCTGGTACGGGGTGCTGGTGCTGCTGGCGAGCGCCCTGCTGCATGCGTACCGCCGCGGCGGTGGCGGCCTGCCCCCGGTGGCCGGGTGGACGGCCCGGCTCGCCCCGCCGGTGGTCGTCGTCGCCGCGCAGACCTACCTGTCCTTCCACTGGCTGACCGACAGCCTGGCCGGGCTGGCCCTGGGGCTGGCGATCGACCGGGCACTGTGCCTGCTGCGGCGGCTGGAGTGACCACACTGGAGCGCCGGCTCGGCGTGCCGGACGCGGTGGTGCTCGGGCTCGGCGCGATGCTCGGCGCCGGGGTGTTCGTGGTCTTGGCGCCGGCCGCGGCACAGGCCGGCTCCGGGCCGGGGCTGCTGGCGGCGCTGGTGGTGGCCGGGTTCGTGGCCTACTGCAACGCCACCAGCTCGGCCCGGCTGGCGGCCCGCTACCCGGAGTCCGGCGGCACCTATGTGTACGGTCGGGAGCGGCTGGGCGGGTTCGCCGGGTTCCTGGCCGGCTGGGGATTCGTGGTGGGCAAGACCGCGTCCTGCGCAGCGATGGCGCTGACCATCGGGGCGTACCTATGGCCCGGGCAGGCGCGCCTGGTGGCGGTCGTCGCGGTGCTCGCGCTGACCGCGGTGAACCTGGGCGGAGTGGCGAAGACCGCCCGGACCACCCGGGTGCTGGTGCTGCTTACCCTGCTGGTGCTGGCGACCGTCGTGGCCGCCGGCGTCGGCCCCGCCGTGCCGGATCTGGACCGGGTCGCCGCCGGGGGCACCGCCGGCGGGTACGGCACCCTCACCGCCGCCGGCCTGCTGTTCTTCGCGTTCGCTGGGTACGCCCGGATCGCCACCCTCGGCGAGGAGGTACGCGATCCGGGGCGCACGATCCGGATCGCGATCCCGGTCGCGCTGGCGGGGGTGCTGGGGATCTACCTGACCCTGGCGGTGGTGAGCCTGGCGGTGCTCGGGCCGGACCGGCTGGCCGGCTCGGTGGCGCCACTGGCCGATGTGGCACGGGCAGCCGAGCTGCCCGGTCTGGTATGGACGATCCGGGTCGGGGCCGGGATCGCGGTCACCGGCGTGCTGCTGGCGCTGCTGGCCGGGCTCGCCCGCACGGTGCTGGCGATGGCCCGCCGGCGGGACCTCCCGGCGGTGCTGGGCGCGGTACATCCGCGCCGCCGGGTCCCGCACCGGGCCGAGCTGGCGGTGGCGGTGGTGGTCCTGGTGCTGGTGTCGTTAGGAGACCTCCGGGACGCGATCGGGTTCTCCAGCTTCACGGTGCTGGTCTACTACGCGATCACGAACGCCTCGGCGCTGACCCTGCGCCGGGAGGCCGGCGGTGCCCGGCGCTGGCCGCAGGCGGTGGCCGTCACCGGCCTGGCCGGCTGCCTGCTGCTGGCGGCGACCCTGCCGGTGAGCAGTGTCGTCGCCGGCGCCGGAGTCCTCGCCGCCGGCGCGCTCGGCTACGCCGCCAGGGCGTTCCTAACCGCCCAGCGCTCGCCGGAGCGCCGTTGACATGAGCTGCCCAGCATCCGGATGGCAGTCGGTCAGGAACGCCACCATCCGGGTGGCGTCCGAGAACCGGTAGAAGTCGACCATCAGCGTGTTGTTCATCACGCCACCCAGGTGCCGGAGCGCATCACCCGGAGTACCCGTAGGTGCGGGTCGAGCACCACCAGGTCGGCGCGCAGGCCGGGGGCGAGCGCCCCGGCCGTGCCGGCCAGACCGAGCACCCGGGCCGGCGTGGTAGCCGCCATCCGGACGGCGTCCACGAGCGACACTCCGGCCCCGACCGCCCGCCGCAGGGCGGCGTCCATCGTGAGCGTGCTGCCGGCGATCGGGCCCGGGTCACCGTCCGCGGTGGTCAGCCGGGCCACCCGGTCGGCCACCACCACCGACTGCCCGCCCAGCTCGTACGCTCCGTCCGGCATCCCGGCGGCGGCCATCGCGTCGGTGACCAGCGCGGCCCGGCCCGCTGCGGCGCCGGCCGCGAAGGCCAGCATCCCGTCATGCAGGTGCACCCCGTCGGCGATCAGCTCGCAGACCACATCGGAGGCGCCGAGCAGTGCCACGACCGGACCCGGCTCCCGGTGATGCACCGGCCGCATCCCGTTGCACAGGTGGGTAGCGACAGTCGCGCCGGCGGCCACCGCGGCCCGGGTCTGCTCGTACGAGGCATCGGTGTGCCCGATCGCCGCCACCACCCCCGCCTCGCCGAGCAGCCGGATCGCGGCCAGCGCGCCCGCCCGCTCCGGTGCCAGGGTCACCATCCGGACTGTTCCGTTGCCCAGCGCGATCAGCTCGGCCAGCTCGTCCGTGGACGGGTCGCGCAGATGTGCCGGGTCCTGTGCCCCGCGCCGCACCGGCGACAGGTAGGGCCCTTCGAAGTGGACACCGGCCAGCACGCCCTCGGCGACCAGCGGCGCGTACGCCTCGGTGGCGGCCCGCATCAGCGGGTATGGGGACGAGACCAGGCTGGCCAGCAGGGTGGTGGTGCCGTGCCGCCGGTGAAACCGGGCCGCGCCGCGGGCCGCGTCCGGGTCCCCGGTGGTGAAGCTGTGGCCACCGCCGCCGTGGTTGTGAAGGTCCACGAACCCGGGCACGATCAGCTGGTCCCCGCCGGCGCCGGGACCGACCTCGGCGATCCGGTCCCCGTCGAGGCGGACGAAGCCGGCCAGCACCCGCTCCGGGGTCACCACCCGGCCGCTGACGATCACACCGGCTCCGGTGCCAGCAGGGCCTCGCCCGCCTTGGCCAGGCGACCACCGACCACGATCCGCTCCACATCGAACAGCGCCCCGATCAGCAGCCCGTCCGCCAGCTGCCGGTGCCGGACCGTTCCGTCGGCGCAGACCTGGGCGGCCTTGATCCCGGTGCCGCCGACGTCGATCGCCACCATCACGTCCGGACCCATATACCGATGATCCCAGACCGGCATCCAGCAGACCGCTCTGGCGGCGGCGAACTGGGAACGGGCAGTATCACAACCCGGTGAATTGGGCCCTTCTTGTGCGCCAGGTGGCGTCAGTCACCACAGCCGCACTCAGCCTCCGTCGGGCGACTGCGACCGTGTGGACCCGATCTGTGCCCGGGTTGGCTCACGTTGGCGATGGTGTGATTGGTCCGTCGAAGGGGCGACCGGCCGCCCGAGAGGCCATGAGCGTCCGGCTCCCCGGTGTTTCAGGCGATTTTGCGTCGGTAGGCGACCATAGCGAACGCATAGGCGACGATAAGAATGCCGACGCACCAGGCGAGGGCGATCCAGATATCGCTGCCGACCGGCTGCTCCTCCAGCAGCGCCCTGATCGTGTTGACGATGGAGGTGACCGGTTGGTTCTCCGCGAAGGCGCGCACCGGCCCGGGCATCGTGTCGGTGGGGACGAACGCCGAGCTCACGAACGGCAGGAAGATGAGCGGATACGAGAAGGCGCTCGCTCCATCCGGGGAGGACGCCGACAGCCCGGAGATCACCGCGACCCACGTCAACGCGAGCGTGAACAGCACGAGGATCCCGGCCACGGCGAGCCACGCGAGGACCCCCGCCGACGAGCGGAAGCCCATGAGAAGCCCCACCAGGATGATGATCACCACGGAGATGGCGTTGGCCACCAGCGAGGTCAGCACGTGTCCCCACAGCACGGACGAACGCGCTATCGGCATGGAGTGGAACCGCTCGAAGATGCCGCTCTGCAGGTCGTTGAACAGTCGGTAGGAGGTGTAGGCGATGCCGCTGGCGATCGCGATGAGCAGGATGCCGGGCATCAGGTAGTTGACGTAGTTGTCGGTGCCCGCCTGGATGGCGCCGCCGAACACGTAGACGAACAGCAGCATGAACGCGATCGGCATGATCGTGACCGTGATGATGGTGTCCATGCTGCGGGTGACGTGTCGCACGGAGCGCCCGAGCATCACACTGGTGTTGCTGAAGGAATGCGCGCTCATCACTGCCTCTCCTTGTCGTTTTCGGGAGTCTTGTCGCTTCCGACGATCGCCAGGAAGACCTCCTCCAGGGTGGGTTGCCGTTCCACGTATTCCACTTTCGCGGACGGGAGCAGCTCCCGCAGTTCTGCCAAGGTGCCGGACACGATGATCGTGCCCTCGTGCAGGATCGCGATCCGGTCGGCGAGCTTTTCGGCCTCCTCCAGGTACTGGGTCGTGAGAAGGACTGTCGTGCCGCTGTCAGCGAGGTTCTGGATCACCTGCCACACTTCGATGCGGCCCTCCGGGTCGAGTCCGGTGGTCGGCTCGTCGAGGAAGATGACCGGCGGGTCGCCGATGAGGCTCATGGCGATGTCGAGGCGGCGGCGCATGCCGCCCGAGTAGGTCGCCACCCGGCGTCCGGCCGCATCGGCAAGGCCGAATCGTTCGAGCAGATCGTCTGCGACCCGGCGGGGGTGCTCCACCTGCCGCAACTTGGCGATCATGACCAGGTTCTCCCGGCCGGTGAGGATCTCATCCACCGCTGCGAACTGCCCGGTCAGGCTGATCGACTCCCGCACCCGCGCCGGCTGAGACAGGACGTCGAATCCGTTCACGCTTGCCGTGCCGTCATCCGGCTTGAGCAGGGTGGCGAGGATCCTCACGATCGTGGTCTTGCCGGCACCGTTGGAGCCGAGCAGCGCGAAAATGCTCCCGCTGGCCACATCGAAGTCCACGCCCTTGAGCACCTGCAGCTTCTGATAGGACTTGTGCAATCCGTGGACCCGGATCGCCAGGTTCTGTTCTTCCATGTTTCGCGTCTCCTATGCAACAGTCACGTTGGACAGCTCTGCCCCGAGACTCTTGAGTCCGGCGTAGGTCAGTTTGTCCATTCGCGCCCCATCGAAGTTCACCGTGCGGATGGCCTTGCGGTACGACCGCTGGGAGGCGCGGAAGGACACATCCCGCAGTGTCGCGCCCCGGAACGTGACGCCTTCGAGCGCTGCCCTGTCGAACTTCACACTGGTGAAGGCCGCCCCGTCCAGGTCCAGGCCGCGCAGATCGGAGTATGAGAAGTCCACGCCGGTGAAGGTGCAGCCTTCGAAGACGGTGCGCCGCAGGTCGGTCATGCGGAACACGACATCCGTGAGCGCGGCGTCGACGAACCGGACCTCGGTGAGTCCCGACATGCTGAAGTCGGTGCGCACCAGGATGGCCCTGTGGAAGCTGGCGCGTGCCAGTTCGAGCACCGTCATATTCGCATCGGTCAGATTGGCGCCGTCGAAGTTCGCCTCCGCCAGATCGCTGGTCTTGAACGAGCTGCCGGTGAGATCAGCTTGCGAGAAATCGGAGCCGCGCAGCGCGCTCGCCTTGAACGTCCCGTCCCGCACTGTCACGCCCGCGAAGTCGCTTCCCCGCAGGTCGCTCGCATCGAACCTTGTCACCATCTTCCGCTCGAGCGATCGGGAGAGGTTGGAGACCTCCTGCACGGTCTGCTCGATGTCGCCGATGCTGTCGACGGTCAGCTCGAAGGCCGTCGCCTCATCCTTGCCCTCGGCGCGGAGCTCGCGGAAGCGCTCATGCAAGTCCGCGAGCAGGTCCGCTTTCAGCTCGCTGATGCTCTTCGTGCCCTCGTAGGGCGCGAAGACGCCGTCCACGTACTCGTCTAGCTTGTCGTTCATCGATTCGTCTCCTCACAGCAATGTGTCGAGCACGCGCTTCGCGTACTCCCAGTTGCTCTTGTTGCGGCCATAGGTCGCTCTGCCCTTCTCCGTGATCCGGAAGTACTTGCGCCGCCCGCCCTGCGATTCGTCGCCCCAGTACCACGTGATGTCGCCGTCGGCTTCCAAGCGTCGGACGCTGGAGTACATCGTGGCTTCCTTGAGCTCGTACTCGCCGTGCGAATGCTCGGCGATCAACTTGACGATCTCGTAGCCATAGCAGTCCGATTCCGTCAGCAGCCGCAAGATCATCGTGTCGGTGTTCCCGCGTAGCAAATCCGATGTGACCTTGCTCGTGCTCATACTCCCACCTCCCTCCAGCAATGTAGCCCGGGATACTATGACTGTCAAGGTAGTCTTCGAGCCACAGTACGCGGATGTGTGTGGTAGTGACGGAGGTCACCGCGCCGGAGGTGGATGCCCTCGCGAACACCAGCAAGGAAGGCGAGCTGCTGGCCCAGGGATGCGTTCGCAGGCCGGCCGGGTCAGCCCCGCAGCGGCGGGGGCAGCGGCTCGGTGTGGAGCACCACTAGGTGGGAGACGGCGCGGGTCAGCACCACGTAGAGCCGGTTCAGCCCGCGCGGCTCGGCCGCCACGATCGCGGCCGGTTCGACCACGATCACGTGGTCGAACTCCAGCCCCTTGGCCAGCGATGCCGGCACCACGGTCACCCGCTCCGGACCGTCCAGCCCGGCGCCGCCCGCCACCCCGGCGCCGCCCGCAACCCCGGCGGCGGCCAGCCGGTCCCGCAGCGGCTCGGCCGCCGGGTCCGCCGCGATCACCGCGATCGAGCCCTCGCCGGCCAGCGCCGCCCGTACCGCCGCGACCGCGGCCTCGGCGAGGTCGGGCACCGCCCGCACCGCCAGGCTGCCGTCCCGGCGCAGCGACTCCGCCGCCGGCACGTCCACCGCCAGCGCCGGCAGCAGCCGGTTGGCCAGCGCCAGCACCTGCGCCGGCACCCGGAACCCGGTGGTCAGCGGCACCACCGCCGCGTCCGGCTTGCCCAGGTGGGCCAGGCTGGTCGGCCAGTCGACGGCGGCCCACGGCGCGGTGCCCTGCGCCAGGTCCCCGAGCAGGGTGACCGACCCGTGCGCGCTGCGCCGGGCGACCGCCCGCAGCTGCATCGCCGACAGGTCCTGTGCCTCGTCGACCACCACGTGACCGACGCTCGGCACCCGCTCCAGCAGGCCGGCCGCCTCGTCCAGCAGCACCGGGTCGGCCTCGCTCCAGCGGGCGGCGCCCGGGGAGCGCGGTGGCCGGGCCCAGACCAGCAGCCGCTGCTCGGCCCCGTCCAGCAGTCCGGCGGCCGCCTCGGCGAGGGCGGCCGGGTCGGAGAGCAACCCGGACACCAGCTCCTCCGGGGTGACCGCCGGCCAGGTCGCGTCCAGGCAGGTGGTCACCGGCTTCGACCGGCTCATCCGGCGCAGCCACGCCTCGCCGGGGGAGTCGGCCCGGCGCAGCTCGGCCTGCCGTTGCAGCAGCCCGACCAGCCGGGCCCGGACCCGCTCCCGGCCGGCAGCGTAGGGCAACCCTTCGCCGCGCACCTGCTCGAGCACCCGGGCCAGCGCGTCCACCCCGATCCGCCACCGCATTGACCCGTCCGGGACGACCAGCGGCTCGGCCGGTGCGCGTACCCGCCGCCACAGCGCGTTGCGCAGCACCGCCGCCATCCGCGCGTCGTGCTTGACCACGGCGGCGGCCGGCGGGTCGGTCGCCCGGACCGGCGGCGCCGGGAGCAGGTCGGTGATGGTGGCCTGCCGCACGTCCACCTCTCCGAGCGCCGGCAGCACCGCCTCGATGTAGTGCAGGAAGGTCCGGTTCGGCCCGAGGATCAGCACGCCGGAGCGGCGCAGCCGCTCCCGGTGCAGGTAGAGCAGGTACGCGGCGCGGTGCAGCCCGACCGCGGTCTTGCCGGTGCCGGGCGCCCCCTGCACGCAGATGGTGCGGTCCAGGTCGGCCCGGACCAGCTCGTCCTGCTCGGGCTGGATGGTGGCGACGATGTCGCGCATCGGCCCGACCCGGGGGCGCTCGATCTCCTCGACCAGGATCCGGCTGGCGGTGCCCAGCTCCTCGCCCCGGTCCAGGTGCTCGTCCTCGAAGCTGGTCAGCTCCCCGCCCGCGTACCCGAACCGGCGGCGGACCGCCACCCCCTGCGGGTCGGCGGCGCTGGCCTGGTAGAACGCTCGGGAGATCGGCGCGCGCCAGTCCACCACCATCGGCTCGCCGGCCCGGTCGGCGACGTGCCGCCGGCCGATGTGGTGCACCTCACCGTGGTCCAGGTCCAGCCGCCCAAAGAACAGTGGTACGCCCGGCTGGTCGGCTAGCTCGGCGACCCGCCGGGCCAGCGTGGCGCCGAGCGACTCCGCCCCGAGCGCGTCGGACGCCACCGACTCGCCGGTGGCGAACAGCTCCTGGGCCCGCTCCCGCATCCGGCGCAACGTCGCCCGGGCAGCGGTCAGGTGTTCCCGCTCCCGGGCCAGCTCCGGGTCCTCGTCGGTGCGCACGAACCAGACAGCCTACCGGCCGGTCAGCGGAGCGCATCCGGTTTTCGGGGGCAGGCACCAGCGGGTGCTACGTTCACTGGGTGAGTGCGGTGCGGCGGCCCCGGGTCGGGCACATCCAGTTCCTGAACTGCCTCCCGCTGTACTGGGGGTTGATGCGCTCCGGCGAGCTGCTCCATGTCGACCTGCACAAGGACGCGCCGGACCGGCTGGGCGCGGCGCTGGTCGCCGGCGAGCTGGACGTCGGGCCGATCTCGCTGGTGGACTACCTCGGCCACACCGGCGACCTGCTGCTGCTGCCGGACCTGGCGGTCGGCAGTGACGGCCCGGTGCGCTCGGTGAACCTGGTCTCGACCCGGCCGCTGGCGCAGCTGGACGGTGCCCGAGTGGCGCTCGGCTCCACCTCCCGCACCGGGGTGCTGCTGGCCCGGCTGCTGCTGGCGCAGCGGTACGCGGTGCGGCCGGAGTATCTGAACTGCCCGCCCGACCTGACCGAGATGTTGCTGGAGGCCGACGCCGCGGTGCTGATCGGGGACGCGGCGCTGCGGGCGCACTACGAGGCGGCGGCGCGCGGCCTGGCGGTGACCGACCTCGGGCAGGCGTGGCGGGAGTGGACCGGCCTGCCGATGGTGTTCGCGGTCTGGGCGGTCCGGCGCCGGTTCGCCGACCAGCATCCGGGGCTGGTCAAGGACGTGCACCAGGCGTTCCTGCGGTCCCGGGAGCTGTGCCTGGCGGAGCTGGACCGGGTGGCGGCGGCGGCCGCCCGGTGGGAGCCGTTCGACGCGGACACGCTCGCGTCCTACTTCCGCACGCTGGACTTCTCGCTCGGGCCGCGGCAGGTCACCGGGCTGCGGGAGTTCGCCCGGCGGGCGGCCGACGCCGGCGCCGCCCCGCCGCTGCCGGCCGACGGGCCGCGGTTCGCCGAGGTCTGAAACCGCTCAGGGTGGGGGCAGGTGTTCGGCCGCCAGCGAGCGGCAGATCTCGGCGCCGTGGGTGTAGCCGAGGTGCTCCGGATAGCGGGTGAGCACGCCCATCGTCCAGCCGTCCCCGATCGCCAGGCAGTTGACGTGCCAGGCGCCCTCGGCGTCCCGGACGATCCAGCCGTTCTTGATCGCGATGCCGGCCCGCTGGTCTTCCGGGAAGGCGTGCCGGATCCCGAAGTCCCCGATGCCGCGTACCGCCCGCATCTCGTCCAGCAGCCAGTCTGTCCACTCCGGACCGGCCGCCCGGCCGTCGGCCAGGCAGGCGCCCATCCGGACGGTGTCGCGCGGCGAGAGCCGGGTGTTGCTCCAGCGGTTCGGGACGGCCTGCGAGTCGGTCAGCTCACAGCGCTCGATCAGCCGCTCGATCGAGGCGTGTGCCCCGATCTCTTGGAACACGGTCTCGGTGTAGCCGTTGTGGCTGTCCCGGATGATGACGCGCAGCTGCTCCAGCCGGGTCGGGGTGGGCTGGTCGCCGCCGTCGGCGGTGAGCCGGAGGTAGTCGGCGACGATCCAGGCCTTGATCATGGAGGCGGTGGTGCTGGTCTCGGCCAGGTTGCCGGAGCCGGTGATGGTGCCGGTGCGCTGGTCCAGGATCGCCCATCCGGTGAAGTCGCCGGCCGGGGCGGCCGGGTCGTCCGGTGGCTGCGGGGGCCGGATGGCCGGCCGGTCCGCGAGCGGCCGCGGCGGCTCGCGGACCGGGCCTGGGGTCTGAGTCGGGGTCGGGGGCGAAGTCGGGGCTGGGGTCGGGGTCGCGGTCGGGGCCGGCGGGTCTGGTTCGGTCCGGTCCGAGCCGCTCGCCCAGCCGGCCAGCGACTGCCCACCGGGCCAGCCGGCGACCGCAGCCACCCCGGCGGCGGTCAGCAGGGCGGTGGCCAGCAGCACGGCCAGCAGGCGCTTCGGGGTGGTGCGGCGGCGCGCGTCGGCCCCGCCGGGGCGCTCGCCGGGGTTCGTCATCTCACTGCGGCGCCATCGGCGGCGCGGGCTGGTCGTCGGTCAGCTGGGTCGCGACGCTGGCGCACCGCTGCGCGCCGTAGTCCAAGCTGTACTCGACCGGGTACCGCATCATCACGGCCATCACCCACTCGTCGGTGATCGCCAGGCAGTTCACGTGCCAGCTGCTGGTCGCGCCGATCCGGGTCCAGCCGTTCTTGATCGCCACGCCCTTGGACACCGTGGCTTCCGGCAGGCCGTCGATGATGCCCCACCGGCCACCTTCGAAGTTCTCGCCCGGTCGCTGGTCCACGTCGGCCGTGCTGCCGCGTACCGTGCGCATCTCGGCCAGCAGCCAGTCTGTCCACTCCGGCCCCGCGGCGGTCCCGTCCGCGACGCAGCCGCCGAGCCGGACCGCGTCCACCGCCGACATCTGGGTGCGGCTCCACCAGCCGGAGCCGCCGTCCGGGATGTGGGTCTCCACCAGCTGGCAGACATCGATCATCCGCTCGACGACCGCGTCCTGCCCGCCCGCCACGTACAGCCGCTGCGCGGCGGCGTTGTGGCTGTCCCGGATCGCCAGCCGGGCGTCCCGCAGGTCGCGGTCGCCGGGCTGGTCGCCCGCCTCGGCGACCCGGCGCAGGTGGTCGGCGACGATCCAAACTTTGATCATGGACTCGGTGGAGCTGGTCTCGGTCGCGTTCGGGGAGCTGAGCGTGGTGCCGGTGGACCGGTCCAGCATCGCCCAGGTCAGGAACCCTTCGATCTCCACCGTCACGTCTTCTGTGGGCTCCTCGGCGTCGCCGGGTGCCGGGGACCGGACCGGATCGGCGGCGGCGGCCGCCGGCTGCGGGTCGGCGGACCGGTTCGGCGTGGTCAGCGCCCCCCGGCTCGGACCGCCGGCCAGCAGGGCGGAGACCACCACCGTCCCGCCGACCACCAGCGAGGCGAGGACGGCTGCCAGGATGACTCTTGGGTGCACGGGAGGGGTGGCTCCCTGGTCAGGTCGGGCAGGGTGTACGCGAGCCTATCGATCCAGAGAGCCGGCCGTCTACCCCGTACGAATGGGATTAACGCCTCGATCGCCCCGACAAACCGGCGGAGTCTGTTACAAGATGTTGCAGCGTAAGGGCTCAATCTGTAACACTGTGATGGTGTATGGCAATGACTTCCAGACCTCCGCCGGTGACCTGCTCGGGGAGGTGGAGGCGGCCGAGGCGGCGCTGCGGGAGGCGGCCGGGCGGGAGCTGGCCGGCGAGGCCGGCGACGCCGGCGGCCATGACGCCGGCCGCCACGGGGCCGGCGACCGGGACCCCGGCGCCCGCGATCCCGGTAAGGAGCGCGCCGGCTACTTCGACCGGATCATCTCCGCGGACCAGAAGATCGAGCCGCGGGACGACATGCCCGATGCCTACCGGAAAACGCTGATCCGGCAGATCGCCCAGCACGCCCACTCCGAGATCATCGGGATGCAGCCCGAGGCGAACTGGATCACCCGGGCACCGAGCCTGAAGCGCAAGGCGATCCTGCTCGCCAAGGTGCAGGACGAGGCCGGCCACGGGCTGTATCTCTACGCCGCCGCGGAGACCCTCGGCGCGGCCCGGGAGGAGCTGGTCGACAAGCTGCTCACCGGCCGGCAGAAGTACAGCTCGATCTTCAACTACCCGACCCTGACCTGGGCCGACGTGGGGGTGATCGGGTGGCTGGTGGACGGTGCCGCGATCGTCAACCAGGTGCCGCTGTGCCGCTGCTCGTACGGGCCGTATGCCCGGGCAATGATCCGGATCTGCAAGGAGGAGTCGTTCCACCAGCGGCAGGGGTACGAGATCCTGTACACGCTCGCGCACGGCACGCCGGCCCAGCGGGAGCTGGCCCAGGACGCGGTCGACCGCTGGTGGTATCCGTCACTGGCGATGTTCGGCCCGCCGGACTCGGAGTCGACCCACTCCGAGCAGTCGATGCAGTGGAAGATCAAGCGATTCAGCAACGACGACCTGCGGCAGCGGTTCGTGGACATGTGCGTCGGCCAGGTGGAGGTGCTCGGGCTGCGGCTGCCCGACCCGGCGCTGCGCTGGAACCCGCAGCGCGGCGCCCACGACTTCACCGAGCCCGACTACGCCGAGCTGATGCGGGTGATCAGCGGCGACGGGCCGTGCAACCGGCAACGGATGGCCCACCGCCGGGCCGCCCACGCCGACGGCGGATGGGTACGGGAGGCCGCCGCGGCCTACGCTGCCAAGCAGGCCGGGGCGGAGGCGTAGGCATGGGCGAGCTGTCGCCACTGTGGGAGGTGTTCGTGCGCCCGCGGCGCGGCCTCTCGCACGTGCACGCCGGCAGCATCCACGCGCCGGACGCGGCGACCGCGCTGCACAACGCCCGCGACGTGTACACCCGCCGGCAGGAGGGAGTCTCGATCTGGGTGGTGCCGGCCGCCGAGATCACCGCCTCCAGCCCGGACGAGAAGGACGCGTTCTTCGACCCGGCCGCCGACAAGGTGTACCGCCACCCCACCTTCTACCACGTGCCGGATGGGGCCAAGCACCTGTGACCACTGTGGAGGAGGTGCTCGGGCTCGGCGACGACGCGCTGGTCGCCGCCCAGCGGCTGGCGCAGTGGACCGCCCGCGCGCACGAGCTGGAAGAGGACGTGGCGCTGGCCAACATCGCCCTGGACCAGCTCGGCGCCGCCCGGCTGCTGCTGTCCTACGCGGGCGAGCTGGAGGGCGCCGGCCGGGACGAGGACGCGCTCGCGTACCTGCGCGACGACCGCGAGTTCCGCAACGTGCTGCTGGTGGAGCTGCCCAACGGCGACTTCGCGGTGACCGTCGCCAAGCTGCTGTTCCTGGCCGCCTACCAGCGGGACCGGTACCGGCAGCTGGCCGCTGGCGAGGACGAGCGGCTGGCCGGGATCGCCGGCAAGACGGTCAAGGAGTCCGCCTACCACCTCGACCACGCCGCACTGTGGACGCTGCGGCTGGGGGACGGGACCGCCGAGTCGCACCGCCGGATGCAGTCGGCGGTGGACGAGATCTGGCCTTACACGTACGAGCTGTTCGAGGGCAACGAGCTGCGGCCCGGCTGGCTGGCCACGGTCGAGCCGGTGCTGGCCGAGGCGACCCTGACCCGGCCGGACGACGGCGGCTGGGCGCCCCGCGGCGGCCGGGAGGGCCGGCACACCGAGCACCTGTCCTACCTGCTGGCGGAGCTGCAGGTGCTGCACCGCGCGCACGCGGGAGCGTCCTGGTGAGCGGCGCCTTCGAGGTGGCCGCCCGGGTGGTCGACCCGGAGCTGCGGGTGGTCACGATCGCCGAGCTGGGGATCCTGCGGGCGGTCGACACCGACCGGGACCGGGCGGTGGTGACGATCACCCCGACCTACTCCGGCTGCCCGGCGATGGACGTGATCCGGGACGACGTCGCGGCGGCGCTGCGGGCCGAGGGCTGGGCCGACGTGACCGTGGTGACCAAGCTGAGCCCGGCCTGGACCACCGACTGGATCGCCGAGTCGGGCCGGGCCAAGCTCGCCGCCGCCGGCATCGCCCCGCCCGGCCCGGTGGCCGGGTCAGGTCCCGTCTCGTTGGGTCTGCCTGGCCGGCGGCCGGACCCGCCTCGCTGCCCGCACTGCGGGTCGGTGGAGACCGAGGAGCTGAGCCGGTTCGGCTCGACCGCCTGCAAGTCACTGTGGCGCTGCCGGGCCTGCGCGGAGCCGTTCGACCACCTGAAGGCACTGTGAGCGCAGCGAACGAGCGGCCGGCCGCCAGCCGGCGGAGCGCAGCGGAGCCGGCGATCAAGCGGCCGGCCGCGGGAGGCACCGGATGACGCAGGTCACGATCTCCCGGCCCACCCGGCGCCGGGCGGTGTTCCACCCGCTGCCGGTGGCCGCGCTGGACCGGCTCACAGACGACGCGCTCGCGATCGCCTTCCAGGTGCCAGAGCCGCTACGGGAGGCGTACGCGTTCCAGGCCGGCCAGCACCTGACCGTACGCGCGCCGGTGGCCGACGGTGGCGATGATGTCCGCCGCTCGTACTCGATCTGCTCCACGCCGGCCGAGCTGGCCGAGCGGGGCTGGCTGCGGATCGGGGTGAAGGAGCTACCGGGCGGGGCGTTCTCCCGGTTCGCCGCCGCCGACCTGACGGTCGGCGACGCGGTGGAGGTGATGCCGCCGCTGGGGCACTTCTCCACCGCGCTGGACCCGGCCCGCACCCAGCGGTACGCGGGGATCGTGGCCGGCTCCGGGATCACCCCGGTGCTGTCGCTGGTGGCCACCGCGCTGTCGGTCGAGCCGTCCAGCACCTTCACGATCCTGTACGGAAACCGGTACGCGCGGTCGGTGATGTTCGCCGAGGAGCTGTCCGACCTGAAGGACCGGTGGCCGACCCGGCTGCAGGTGGTGCACGTGCTGTCCCGGGAGCCGGGCGACGCCGAGCTGCTCTCCGGCCGGATCGACGCCGACCGGCTGCCCCGGCTGCTGGACGCCCTCCTGCCCGAGCCGGCGGACGAGTGGTTCCTGTGCGGCCCGTACGGGCTGGTGCTGGACGCGCGGGAGGTGCTGGGCCGACGTGGGGTTCCGGAACGGGCCGTGCACACCGAGCTGTTCCACGTGCCGGAGTCCGGGGAGTCGCCGCCGCCCACCCCGCCCCCGGAGGGCGCCCGCACCGGAGAGGTCGGGGTGACCGTCCGGTTGGACGGGCGGACCTCCGAGCTCACGATGGGGCGCGGGGAGCGGGTGCTGGACGCGGCGCTGCGGGTGCGCGGCGAGCTGCCGTACGCGTGCCGGGGCGGGGTCTGCTCGACCTGCCGGGCGAAGCTTGTCGAGGGCGAGGTGACGATGGCCAGCAACTGGGCGCTGGAGCCGGACGAGCTGGCCGCCGGTTACGTGCTCACCTGCCAGTCCAGCCCGGTCACCGACCACCTCACCGTCGACTACGACGCCTGAGCACGGGCGAATCGGGCTGGACTCCTGAACTAATTTGATCTTCTGTTGCTTGCAACAGAAGATCAAATTATCAACCGATCTGCCGTACCACCGTACGAGCCGTGAGGCGGTGGTCGGGTTCGTCGTTGACTTCGTGCGCAGGCACGGTCAGATCCGCAGCAGTCGCCGGACCCGGCTTTCCACCGGTCGACGCTACCCCTGGGTGATTTCGTCCAGGGTGGCGAGGTCGTCGGCCGAGGGCTGCCAGGCGCCGGCCGCGACGTTCGCGCGTACCTGCTCCGGCTTGGTCGCCCCGGCGATCACGCTGGCGACCGCCGGCTGGGCGGCCAAAGCGCCGATCGCCACGTCCAGGATGCCGACTCCGCGCTGCGCCGCGTACGCCGCCAGCGCCTCGATCGTGTCCCACGGCGCCTCGGCCAACCGCCGGGCGAACCGCTCCCCGGCCATCCGGCTGCCGGGCGGGGCGGGGGTGCCGCGCTGGTACTTGCCGGAGAGCAGGCCACTCTCGAGCGGGAAGTAAGGCAGCAGGCCGACTCCGAACCGCTGGCACGCCAGGACCAGCTCCGCCTCCACCTCCCGGCGGAGCAGGTTGTACTCGTTCTGGGCGGAGACGAACGGCGTCAAGCCGGCGGACCGGGCCACCCACGCCGCGTCCGCGACCTGCCAGCCGGCGAAGTTGGAGCTGCCCAGGTAGCGGACCTTGCCGGCGTGCACCAGGTCGTCCAGTGCGGACAGAGTCTCCTCGACCGGGGTGCCCGGGTCCGGGAAGTGCAGCTGGTAGAGGTCGATCCAGTCGGTGTCCAGCCGGCGCAGCGACGCCTCGACCGCCCGGACGACGTAGCGGCGGGCACCCCGGGCACCCCAGTCCGGACCGTTGCCCCCCTCCATGTCGTGGCCGAACTTGGTGGCGATCACCACCTCGTCCCGGCGGCCCTTCAGTGCGGCTCCCAGGTACTCCTCGGACACGCCCAGCCCGCCGTACCGGTCAGCGGTGTCGAACAGCGTGACCCCGGCCTCCAGGGCGGCGTGCACCACCGCCCGGGTAGCCTCGGCGTCCATCCGGGAGCCGAAGTTGTTGCAGCCGAGGCCGACCACCGACACCATCAGGCCGGAGTTCCCGAGCCGGCGGTAACGCATCTCACCCATCCCCGGACCATACAATGGGGTGGTGGACCGGTGGGCGCTGGTGGAGACTCCGATCGGCCCGGTGACGGTCGGCGCCGACCGGTACGCGGTGCGCGGGCTGCGGCTGCAGCCGCGGGAGACCCGGCTCGACGCCGCACCGGCCGGGTCGCTGCTGGCCGAGGCGGTGGCCCAGCTGGCGGCCTACTTCGCCGGCGAGCGGACCGGCTTCGACCTACCACTGTCCATACCGGAGGATCGGGGAAGCGAGTTCGAGCGGGCGGTCTGGCAGGAGCTGGCCCGGATTCCGTTCGGACAGATGTGCACCTACGGCGAGGTGGCGAGAGCGGTCGGTGACGCCGGTGCCGCCCGGGCGGTCGGCACCGCCTGCAACCGCAACCCGGTCCCGTTGATCGTTCCCTGCCACCGGGTGGTCGGGGCGGGCGGCAAGCTGGTCGGGTTCGGCGGTGGTCTGCACCGCAAGCGGTGGCTGCTGGAGCACGAGGCGAAGGTCAGCCTGGCGCGGGACTGGTCCTGACCCGCGGTCGACCCGGTGTGGTTGCGCGGCGGCACTAGAGTGAACCCGCCGACGATCAAGGGGAGGATGTCGTGACCGCACCGCCGGAGGATGGGGGCGACGAGCCGGAGGTGGCCGAGACCGGCCTCGGCTGGCCGGATGAGCGCCCGCAGCCGCCGCCGGTCGACCGGCCGGGTGCAGGACGGGCGCCAGTCGACCCGGCGGATCCGAGGCAGGCGCCGTCCGGGCCGGCGGGTCCGGGGCCGGCGGCCGACCCTCGGCGCGATGCCGCGATCCGGCGGCTGCGGCAGCAGGCCGAATCGGACCGGACCGGTTCCGGTTCCGGTTCCGGGGGGCCGTCCGGGGCGGGCGTGCCGCCGCTCGGGTCCGCGCCGCGGCCCCCGCGACCGCCCGGGCCGCCGGTCGCGCGGCCGCGCGTGCCCGAGCCGATCGTGGCGGACCGGCCCGGCACCGTCACCGCCGCGGCGGTGATCCTGTTCATCGGCGCTGGCCTCGGCGTGCTGAGCTGCTGCGGCGTCAACTATCTGGCCGGCCAGGCGGACCTGTCGTCGGCCGAGCAGAACCTGGTCCTGGTGCTCGGCGCGATCCTGCTCGGGTCCGCGCTCCTGACCGGCGTGCTGGGCTACTACATCCTGCAGGGGCGGCAGTGGGCGCGGGTCACCACGATCGTGCTCTGCGTGATCGGCGTCATCGTCTCGGTGGTCAACCAGTTCGCCAGCTTCGGGGACGCCGAGGCCTCCGGCCCGTTGAGCACCTGCCTGGGGGTGATCCTGAACCTCGTGGTGATCGGCCTGCTCAGCGGGCAGCAGGCCAGCCACTACTTCCGGTTCGCGAACGCCTAGCAGACCACGCAGCGGGTCCGCGTACCCTCGGGGTGTGAGCCGGGAGATCGAGGACGTGCTGCAACGCGCCGCCGGGGCAGGTCGGATCAGCCCTGAGGAGGCGCTGCTGCTCTACACCGACGCGCCGTTCCACCCACTGGCGGAGGCGGCCGACGCAGTCCGGCGGCGGCGCTACCCGGACGGCATCGTCACCTACCTGATCGACCGGAACATCAACTACACCAACGTGTGCGTGACCGCCTGCAAGTTCTGCGCCTTCTACCGGGCGCCGAAGCACGCCGAGGGGTGGAGCCACGACCTGCCCGAGATCCTGCGCCGGTGCGGAGAGGCGGTCGAGCTGGGCGCCACCCAGGTGATGCTGCAGGGCGGCCACCACCCGGAGTACGGGGTGGACTACTACGAGCGGCTGTTCTCGGCCGTGAAGACCGCGTACCCGCAGCTGGTCATCCACTCGATCGGGCCCAGCGAGATCCTGCACATGGCCGGCGTGTCCGGGGTGAGCGTCGAGGTGGCGCTCCGCCGGATCCGGGCGGCCGGCCTGGACTCGATCGCCGGGGCGGGCGCGGAGATGCTGCCGGAGCGGCCCCGCCGGGCGATCGCGCCGTTGAAGGAGTCCGGCGAGCGCTGGCTGGAGGTGATGGAGGTCGCGCACCGGCTCGGGGTGGAGTCGACCGCAACCATGATGATGGGCACCGGGGAGACCAACGCCGAGCGGATCGAGCACCTGCGGATGATCCGGGACGTGCAGGATCGGACCGGTGGGTTCCGGGCGTTCATCCCGTGGACCTACCAGAGCGAGAACAACCACCTCAAGGGACGGACCCAGGCGACGTCACTGGAGTACCTGCGGCTGCTGGCGGTGGCCCGGCTGTTCTTCGACGACGTGGCGCACCTGCAGTCGTCCTGGCTGACCACCGGCAAGGACGTCGGCCAGCTGTCGCTGCACCTGGGGGTGGACGACCTCGGCTCGATCATGCTGGAGGAGAACGTGATCTCGTCGGCCGGCGCCCGGCACCGGTCCAACCTGGCGGAGCTGATCTGGATGATCCGGTCGGCGGACCGGATCCCGGCCCAACGGGACACGCTCTACCGGCACCTGCGGGTGCACCGTGACCCGGCCGACGACCCGACCGACCACCGGGTGGTCTCCCACTTCTCGTCGATCGCGCTGGCGGCCGGCGCTGCCTAGAGGCAGCGGGACAGCCGGGCCACCCCGGCGCCGATCCGGTCGGCCGGGATCCGGCCGTAGCCGAGCACCAGACCAGGCCGGACCGCCGGGCTGCTCGCGTACGCCCGCAGCGAGTCCACCGCCACCCCGACCGCCCGGGCGGACCGCACCACCGCGGCCGGGTCGGTGCCGGCCGGCAGGTACGCGCTGACGTGGATCCCGGCGACCGACGGCACCAGCTCCAGCCGGTCCCGGCCGCCGGCCTCGATCGCCTCGGCGATCCGCAGGTGCCGCTCCCGGTACTCGTGCCGCATCCGGCGGATGTGCCGGGCCAGCCGGCCCTCCTCGATGAACCGGGCCAGCGCCGCCTGGATCGGCACCGGGGAGTGCCCGTCCGCCACGTACCGCGCCGCCCGGACCGCCGGGTGCAGCGACGGCGGCACCACCGCGAACCCGAGCCGGAGGCTGGGCAGCAGCACCTTCGAGAACGAGCCCAGGTAGATCACCGACCCGGTCCGGTCCAGGCTCTGCAGCGGCTCGACCGGCCGGCCGGTGAACCGGAACTCGCTGTCGTAGTCGTCCTCCAGCACCACCGCGCCGTGCCGGTACGCCCACGCCAGCAGCGCCATCCGCCGGGGCAGCGACATCGACACGCCGAGCGGGAACTGGTGGGACGGGGTGACGTAGACCAGCCGGGCGTCGTCCGGCAGGGCGTCGACCACCAGGCCGTCGTGGTCGACCGGCACCGGGGCCACCCGGGCTCCCAGCGACCGGAACAGCCAGTACGGCGGCGGGTAGCCCGGGTCCTCGACCGCCACGCAGTCGCCGGGCGGCACCAGCACCCGGCCGATCAGGTCGACCGCGTGCTGCACCCCGTTGGTGATCACCACCTCGTCCGGAGTGGCGCGGACCGCCCGGGACACCGCCACGTGCCGGGCGATCGCGGCCCGCAGACCGGCGTGGCCGGCCGGGTCGCCGTACCGGCCGGTGGCCGCGACCGAGCTGCGCAGCTGGTCGGCGACCAGCCGGCGCCAGGTCTGGTACGGGAACAGCCGGGCGTCCGGCAGGCCGGGCCGGAAGTCGAACTCGGCCCGGCCGCGGCCCAGCCCGGCCGGCACCGGCACCTCCTCCCAGACCGGCCGGGGGCGGGGCGCCCGGGTGGTCGGCGGCCGCCGGGCCGGCCGCCGACCGGGCAGCTCCGGCAGGTCGGCGCGTACGAACGTGCCGGCACCGACCCGGCCGACCAGGAACCCCTCCGCGGCGAGCCGTTCGTACGCGACGGCGACGGTGTTCCGGGCGACCGCCAGCCTGCCGGCCAGCTCCCGGGTCGGTGGCAGGGCATCGCCGGCCCGCAGCTGGCCGTCCAGGATCGCGGCCCGGATCTGCCGGTACAGCTGGCCGGACAGGTCCCGCCGGCCGGTCAGGCTCACGTGCAGGTCCACCCCGGAAGCCTAGATTGGCCCAGCCAGCTTGGTTGAAAGTTGGCCCGCGATGGTGCCTTCCTCCAGACCTACTCTCGCGCTGGGCCTTCGTGCCCGAGCTGAACCTGACTGAGAGGAATTGATATACATGCGCGAGAACAGACATCGGTCAAGACGGTCCCGGGTGATAACCGGGGCGGTGATCCTGGTGCTTGCCGCGACCAGCCTGGCGGCCGGGCCGGCCTCGCCGGCCGGAGCAGACCCGGCCGTAGCCAGGGATGCGGACCAGCAGCTGTACGCGTTCATCGACGACCTGGAGGCCAGGTTCGGTGACGATCCGGGCTACGCCGGCGTCCACCTCGTGAATGACGTCCCCACGGTGAACGTGACCAGCCAGGCTCTGGCCGCGCAGCTGTCTAGCCTCGGCGCCGCGACCAGCGTCGTCTCGACACCGCTGGCGAAGCTCGAGAGCGCGGCGGCCCGGGTCGCGGCGCAGGCCGGCGGATCGGTGCTGGTGGCGGTCCCGGACATCTCCGAGAACCGGCTCTACGTCACCGTCCCGGGCGCGGAGCCGGACGCCCGGGCGGCGGAGGCGGTCGCCCGGGTCCGCGCCGCTAGGGTGCCGGTGACCGTGCAGAGCGCCGGCGACGTGGTGGATCTGGCCGCTCACTACGGGGGCTGGGGGATCACCTCGAACTGGCGCGGGCCGACCCAGCCCACGTTGTGCACCGCCGGCTTCAACGCCCGCAACGCCGCCGGGAAGTCGGTCATCATCACCGCCGGGCACTGTGGACCGGTAGGCAGCAACTGGTTCAGCGAGCGGATCGGCGGCTTCCTCGGGGCGATGAACCGCCGCAACTACGGCGGTACCGGGATCGGGGTGAACGACTGGGGGATCATCGGGGCGTTCGCCGGCGTACACCACACCCCGGCGCAGATCAAGGATGCCGGCGTCACCAAGTACGTGGTGCGGCATCGCCAGCCGGTCGAGGGGATGCGGGTGTGCAGCACCGGCCGTACCACCGGCACCAGGTGCGGCACGGTCACGCACTTCGCGCCCGGGCGGTACATCGCCACCAACATCGTCCACGCCGGCGGTGACAGCGGTGGCCCGCTCTACCGCCGGATTCCCGGCACGATCAACGTGGCGGCGCTGGGCATCATCAGCAGGGGGAACTCGAGCACCACGCACTACCAGCCGATCTTCGAGATCCTCGACACGGCGAACCTGACGTTGAAGACGCGTCAGTAACGGACGCGGTGCGGTCTGCGTCCCAGCTGAATCCGACTGAGAGGAACTGAATTGTGCGCATTCGTTTCCGGTTCGCCGTGCTGGGCCTGGCCCTCGCGGCGCTCACCGTAATGCCGACCGCCTCCGCGGCGGCGACCGAACCCGCCGGAGCGGACGACCCGGCCGGTACGCAGGGGATCGGGCAGCTCTGTGCCCGCCGCTTCGACCAGGCCGTCCAGGCCTACCGGGACACCTTCCCGGCCCGGGACCTGGCTGGCCTCGGCCAGCTCATGCACGACGAGATCACGGTGGTCCTGGCCAGCGGTGCCGTGTTCCAGGGACGGGACGCCGCGGTCGCCGCGCTGGGTCCGTTCTTCGCCGATCCCTCGTGGACCCAGACCTTCGACGAGGTGACCCGGACCGTCCACGGGTGCCAGACCGGTTTTGTGCTGTTCGACTCGGTGCTGACCTTCCCGTCCGCCGCGCAGCACACGTTGATCGGGCTGACCTTCACGCTGCAGCACGGCCAGTGGCTGATCCTGCACGACCAGGTGACCCTGCTCCCGAACTGAGCCGCCATAGGGGTCTCCTGCTGGGGCGGTAGCCCCAGCAGGAGACCCCTATGCGGAGCTGGGCGCTCACCGGCCGGGCACCAGCCGGGCGCCGAGCGCCGTCGCCGCCACCACCAGGCCGGCGGCGACCAGCACGATGTCCTTCAGCACGTACTGCGCCTCCAGGGTCGGCGCGCCCGGGAACATGTCGGTGAAGAACAGCACCAGCGGGGACATGATCCCGACCAGTGCTCCGGCCAGCACCAGCAGCCCGACCCGAAGCAGCTTTCCGGTGACCAGGGTCAGCCCGATGAAGCACTCGACGATCGCGGTCAGCAGCAGCGCGGTGCCGCCCGAGACGACCCCTAACGTGAGGGTCTCGATCGTGCGCACGGTCAGCTCCTCGGCCGGGCTGGCGCCCGGGAAGAACTTCGGCACGCCGAAGGTCAGGAAGACCAGGCCCAGGCTGACCCGCAGGATCGGGATGCTGTGGCCGGTCAGCCAGCCGGCCACCCGCTCGGTCGCCCGGTCCAGCCGGTCCCGCGGCCCGACCGACCGGTCACCGGCCGGTTCGGTCGCCGGTGGCCTGGGCATCGTCAGGTTGGTAGTCATCGGTCCGCCTCCCGTCGTCGACAGCCCCGGATGGGCGCTGACGGGTCCAGACTCGCCGCGAACGCCGGCTCGGGCATCGGCTGCCGGACGGCTCTGCGGAGCCGCCGGTGCGCGTACCACCGGCGCCGTCGCTGGGCCGGGTGTCGGTGGCCGGCTACGTCAGAACGCGTACGCCGGCTGCGGTGTTTTCCGATAGTTTTGCGTTACCCTTCACAGTGAAGGGTAACGCAAAACTCAGGAGAAACCGTGCCTCCCGACGCCGACGTGATCGCTGCCCTCGACGCAATCAGGGCGGGCGCGACCGCCGATTCGCTGGAGTCGCGCACGCTCGACTTCAAGCGGCAGGGTCGCTCGCGTAACGACACCGCCAAGGACCTCGCCGCGGCCTCCGCCTGCTTCGCGAACAGCCTCGGCGGCAGTGTGGTGGTTGGGGTGCACGACCGGGTGCCCGGCCCGTCCGCGTTCGAGGGCACCGACCTGGACCCGGTCTGGCTGGTGCAGCGGATCTATGAGATCACGCAACCTGCGCTCACCGTGTCGGCCCGGACGGTCCCGGTCGGGCAGGTGTCGCTGCTGGTCCTTACCGTCCCGCGGAGCCCGGATATCCACCAGGTCGACCAGCGGGCATCCCATCGCATCGGTACGTCGTGCGTGCCGATGACCGCGCCGCAGATCGCCGCGGCCCTGGCCGACCGGCGGGGAACGGACTGGTCGGCCGAGCCCGCCCAGCTGTCCAGCACGGCGGTCTCCCCGATCGCGATGGAGCTGGCGCGCAACTACCTCCGGCAGAGCCCGGACCCGGCGCGCCGCCGGTACGCGGCCGAGACCGACGCCGACCTGCTCCGGGTGCTCGGGGTGGTCACTCCGGACAGCCGGCTGACCCGGGCCGGCGAGCTGCTGCTCGCCAGGCCCGATCCATCGCATGATCACCTGGTGTACCAGTACCGTCGGACGCCGGCCGGCGAGCCGGTGGTGGTCGATCGGCTCGGCCCGCCGCTGCTGTCCGCGTTGGCGAGGGTTCTGGAGCTGATCAGCGCGCGGGTGGACGAGACCCCGGTCAACCTTCCCGGCGGTCAGCAGGTTCAGCTGGCGGACCTTCCGCAGGCGGCGGTCCGGGAGGCGGTGGTGAACGCGGTGATGCACCGCGACTACCGGATTGTCCGGCCGGTTCAGGTGGAGCACGCGCCGACTCGGCTGACGGTGGCCTCGCCAGGGCCGCTGGTCTTCGGGGTGACGATCGATAACATCCTGACTACAACCTCCCGTCCGCGGAACCCGGCCCTGGCGGCGGCGATCCGCACCCTCGGTCTGGCGGAAGAGGCGGGTGTGGGGGTGGATCGGATGTACCGCGAAATGGTGCGGGTAGGCCACCAACCGCCTCGGTTCACCGAGGAGCCGGAGCAGGTGACCGTCACGCTGCTGGGTGGGGCCCCCAATCGGCACGTCGCCCGCTACGTGGCGATCTTGCCCGAGGCGGAACAGGAGGACGCCGACACCCTGTTGATCCTCTATCACCTGCTGACCAGCCGCACCATCAACGCCTCGCAGGCGCGAGTGATGCTACAGAAGGATGACGTGGAGGCGCAGGAGGTGCTGCGGCGGCTCAGCACCGAGCCGGTCTCGATGCTCGAACCGACTAGGGAGACCGCACGTCGCCGCTACCCGAACTACCGGTTGGGGCGGGCGGCACTGGAGGCGCTGGGACCAGCGGTGCGGTATCACCGGGGGCACACCGACCAGGCCGAGCGAAAGGTTGTCGAACTCGTGGCGGCCGCCGGACAGATCAACGCCCGGATGGTACGGATTGCGCTCGACCTCGATGCTCCGGCTACCTCCCGGATGCTCGCCGGGCTGGTGGAGCGGGGCGTCCTGGTCCGCACCTCCGAGGCTCGTCGAGGTCCGGCGGTAACCTACGGCCCTGGCCCTGCCTTCACCGCGCCTCGTCGCGCGCACGGCATGCCTCGCCGCGAATAGGTCACCGAGGCCCAGCGTCGGCCGGGAGGATCGCCATGACGACCCACACAGTTCGCGGCGGTCGGATGTCTCGCGAAGGGCGGCCGGGCGGCCTGGCAGAGTGGGGGGATGGGCGCGCAACCGGAACCGGAGCCGGGGAGCAGGCGGGCCGGACTGGACCGGCGGCCGGACCAGGTGGCGGCGATGTTCGACCACGTGGCGGCCAAGTACGACCGGACCAACACGGTGCTCTCGCTGCGCCGGGACCGGCTCTGGCGGCGGGCCACCCGGCACGCCCTGGCGGTCCAGCCCGGCGAGCGGGTGCTGGACGTCGGAGCCGGCACCGGCGTCTCCACCGTCGAGCTGGCGGCCGGCGGCGGGTACGCGGTCGGGGTGGACATCTCGCTCGGGATGCTGGCCGCCGGCCGGCTGGCCCGTCCGGAGCTGCCGCTGCTGGCCGGGGACGCGCTGGCGCTGCCGTTCGCCGACGCCGCCTTCGACGCGGTCACCATCTCGTTCGCGCTGCGCAACACCGCCGACCCGGTCGCCGCGCTGCGGGAGCTGCGCCGGGTCACCCGGCCCGGCGGCCGGCTGGTGGTGTGTGAGTTCAGCCACCCGACCCACCCGGTGCTGCGTACCGTCTATCTGTCCTACCTGGTCCGGGCACTGCCGGTGGTGGCCCGGGTGGTCTCCAGCAACCCGGCGGCGTACGTGTACCTGGCCGAGTCGATCCAGGACTGGCCGGACCAGGCCGGGCTGGCCGGGTGGCTGTCCGAGGCCGGCTGGCAGCGGGTGGGCTGGCGCAACCTGACCGGCGGGATCGTGGCGCTGCACCGGGCGACCCGGTGACCGCCCCCGCCGATGCCGGGCCGCAGCCGGGGTTCTAGACTCGCCAACGGACGGCGCTTGTGAAGACTTTCACTAGCGCCGGCTGGGACGGCCACGACGTACGAGCCGGGAGGTGCCGGTGGTGCCGGAGCGCGATGCGGACGTCATCGTCGTCGGCGCCGGGCCGGGCGGCAGCACCGCCGCCTACCACCTGGCCCGCCACGGGGCTCGGGTGCTGGTGCTGGAGAAGTCCCAGTTCCCGCGCGAGAAGGTGTGCGGCGACGGGCTGACTCCGCGGGCGGTGGCCGCGCTGGTCCGGATGGGGGTCGACATCGACGCCCCTGGCTGGCTGCGGAACCACGGACTGCGGATCATCGGCGGCGGGGTCCGGCTGGAGCTGGCCTGGCCGGAGCTGTCCAGCTTTCCCGGGTTCGGGCTGACCCGGACCCGGCACGACTTCGACCACATCCTGGCCCAGCGGGCGGTCGCGGCCGGCGCCGACCTCCGGACTGGCCACCAGGTAAGCGGGCCGGTCCAGGATGGTGCGGGGCGGGTGGTCGGGGTGAGCGCCACCACCGAGGACGGTGGCCCGGCGCGGCGGTTCCACGCCCCGGTCACGATCGCGGCCGACGGGGTCTCCGGCCGGCTGCCGCTGGCGCTGGGCCTGACCAAACGCGACGACCGGCCGATCGGGGTGGCGGTCCGGCGCTATTACCGCAGCCCGGTCCGGCACGCCGACGACTACCTGGAGTCCTGGCTGGAGCTGCGTAGCGGGAAGGGCAGTGACCGGCTGCTGCCCGGCTACGGGTGGATCTTCGGGATGGGGGACGGCCGGGTCAACGTCGGCCTGGGCGCGCTGAACTCGTCGGTGGCGTTCGGCAAGACCAACTACCGCAAGCTGCTGACCGACTGGCTCGGCGGCACCCCGCCGGACTGGGGGCTCTCCGACGAGGCGAACGCGGACGGGCCGATCAAGGGCGCGGCGCTGCCGATGGGCTTCAACCGGGTGCCCCACTACACCCGGGGGGTCATGCTGGTCGGCGACACGGGCGGTATGGTCAACCCCTTCAACGGCGAAGGCATCGCGTACGCGATGGAGTCCGGCGAGCTGGCTGCGGAGGTGGCCGCGCAGGCGCTGGCCCGGCCGACCGCGGCCGGTGCCGAGCGGGCGCTGCAGCACTACCCGCAGCTGCTGCGGATGCGGTACGGCGGCTACTTCCGGCTCGGTGCGTTGTTCGTGAAGCTGATCGGGTACCCATCGGTGATGCGGTTCGGCACCAGGCACGGGCTGCCGCACCCGGCGCTGATGCGGTTCTCGCTCAAGCTGATGGCGAACCTCACCGACCCGCGGGGTGGGGATGCGACGGATCGGGTAATCAACGGGTTGGCCCGGGTGACCCCGGCGGTCTGACCAGAGGACATGAGGACGTAGGGATGGAGCTCTCGGCGTACGTACCGATCATCGGGCTGTTTGGCCTGGCGGTCGGGTTCGCGGTCGTGTCCCTGGTGGCGGCGCGGATCGCCGGCCCGCGCCGGGCCAACCGGGCCAAGCTGGAACCGTACGAGTGCGGGATCGAGCCCACCCCGCAGCCGGTCGGTGGCGGGCGGGTCCCGGTGAGGTTCTACCTGACCGCGATGATGTTCATCATCTTCGACATCGAGGTGGTTTTCCTGATCCCGTGGGCGGTGGCGTTCGACCAGCTGGCGCTCGGCGGCTTCCTGGCGGTGACGCTGTTCATCGTGGCAGTGACCATCGCGTACGTGTACGAGTGGCGCCGCGGCGGCTTGGAGTGGGACTGACATGGGCATCGAAGAGAAGCTCCCCAACGGCATCCTGCTGACCAGTGTGGAGAAGCTCGTCAACTGGTCCCGCAAGAGCAGCGTGTGGCCGGCCACGTTCGGGCTGGCCTGCTGCGCGATCGAGATGATGGTGACGGTGGCGCCCCGGTTCGACATGGCCCGGTTCGGGATGGAGGTGTTCCGGGCCAGCCCGCGGCAGGCCGACCTGATGATCGTGGCCGGTCGGGTGTCCCAGAAGATGGCGCCGGTGCTGCGCCAGATCTACGACCAGATGGCCGAGCCGAAGTGGGTGCTGTCGATGGGGGTCTGCGCCAGCTCGGGCGGCATGTTCAACAACTACGCGATCGTGCAGGGGGTGGACCACATCGTGCCGGTCGACATGTACCTGCCCGGCTGCCCACCCCGCCCGGAGATGCTGCTCGACTCGATCCTACGGCTGCACGAGAAGATCCAGCACGAGCCGCTCGGCCCGCGGCGGCGGGCGCAGCAGGAGGCGGACCGGGCGGCCGGGCGCGGGCCGGCCGTGCTGCCGGGGAAGACCCCGTCCAGCTGGCGGTTCGACAAGCGCCGCCGGGAGCAGTGGGCGCAGGCGGTGGCCGAGGGCCGCCAGGAACAGCTGCGGATCGCCGACTGGATGGAGCGGCGCAGGCAGCAGGCGGAGCAGGCGGACTCGACGGGAGGTGCCCGGCGGTGACCACACCGGAGCAGCGGCGTGACCCGGCGGTGCCGGAGCCCGGCCCGCCAGCGCCGGGCAGCGCCACCGGCGGCGCCCCGGCCGAGCTGCCTCCGGCCGAGCTGCCGCCGGCCAGCCGGTCCGGGCGGGGCATGTTCGGGGTCTCCGGATCCGGGGACACCTCCGGCTTCGGAGGGCTGCAGCGCCGCCGGGTGGTGCCGCAGCCCACCACCCGCCCGTACGGTGGCTGGTTCGACGAGGCGTGCGACGCGCTGGCCGAGGCGTACCCGCAGTTCCCGGACGCGATCGAGGCGGTGGTGGTGGACCGGGGCGAGCTGACCCTGCACATCCGGCCGGAGCGGATCGCCGAGGTGTGCCAGGTGATGCGGGACGACCCGGCGCTGCGGTTCGAGCTGTGCAGCAGCGTGTCCGGTGTGGACTACCTGGATGCCGCTGAGGGACGGCGGCTGCACTCGGTCTACCAGCTGACCTCGATGACCTACCGGCGGGTGATCCGGCTGGAGGCGGCGGTCACCGCCGAGGACCCGCACCTGCCCAGCGTCACCTCGGTCTACCCGACCGCGGACTGGCAGGAACGGGAGGCCTACGACATGTTCGGGATCGTCTTCGACGGGCACCCGGGGCTGACCCGGATCCTGATGCCGGATGACTGGGAGGGCCACCCGCAGCGCAAGGACTATCCGCTCGGTGGCGTGCCGGTCGAGTACAAGGGAGCGGAGATCCCGCCGCCGGACCGGAGGAGGTCCTACCAGTGAGGCCGCCAGCGAGGTGGAGCGCAGCGGAGCCGAGCGGTCAAGCGGCCGAACGGAGGTTGCAGCAGTGACCAGTTACGCGCCGGTGCACGAGACGCCGGAAGGGAAGGTCTTCACGGTCACTGGCGGGGACTGGGACCAGGTGCTGGGAGACCGGGACCCGATCCACGACGAGAAGATCATCGTCAACATGGGACCGCAGCACCCGTCCACCCACGGCGTGCTCCGGCTGGTGCTGGAGCTGGAGGGGGAGACCGTCACCGACGCCCGGCTGGTGATCGGCTACCTGCACACCGGGATCGAGAAGAACCTGGAGTTCCGGAACTGGACCCAGGGGGTCACGTTCGTCACCCGGGCCGACTACCTGGCGCCGATCTTCAACGAGACCGGCTACTGCCTGGCGGTCGAGAAGCTGCTCGGGATCACCGAGGCGATCCCGCCGCGGGCGACCGTGATCCGGGTGCTGATGATGGAGCTGAACCGGATCGCCTCGCACCTGGTGTGGCTGGCCACCACCGGGATGGAGCTGGGCGCGGTGTCGATCGCGACCTATGCGTTCCGGGAGCGGGAGAAGATCCTGGACATCTTCGAGCTGGCCTCCGGGCTGCGGATGAACATGGCCTACATCCGGCCCGGCGGGCTGGCCCAGGACCTGCCGGACACCGCCGTCGGCGCGATCCGGGAGCTGCTGGTCTACCTGCCGAAGCGGGTGGCCGAGTATCAGGCGATGCTGTCCGGCAACCCGATCTGGCGGGCCCGCACGATCGGCGTCGCCGAGCTGGACGTGACCGGCTGCCTGGCGCTCGGAGTGACCGGGCCGGTGCTGCGCAGCGCCGGGCTGGCCTGGGACCTGCGCAAGACCATGCCCTACTGCGGCTACGAGAGCTACGAGTTCGACGTGGTGACCCGGGAGACCGGCGACGCGTACGCCCGCTACGAGATCCGGCTGGACGAGATCGGGGAGTCCCTCAAGATCATCGAGCAGTGCCTGGACCGGCTGCCGTCCGGCCCGGTGATGGTCGCCGACAAGAAGATCGCCTGGCCGGCGCAGCTGGCCACCGGCACCGACGGGCTGGGCAACTCGCTGGCCCACGTCGCGAAGATCATGGGCCAGTCGATGGAGGCGCTGATCCACCACTTCAAGCTGGTGACCGAGGGCTTCCGGGTGCCGCCCGGCCAGGTGTACGTACCGATCGAAAGCCCGCGCGGGGAGCTGGGGGTGCACGCGGTCTCGGACGGCGGCACCCGGCCCTACCGGGTGCACTTCCGGGAGCCCAGCTTCGTGAACCTGCAGTCGCTCCCGGCGCTGGCCGAGGGTGGCATGATCGCCGACGTGATCGTCGGCGGTGCGTCGTTGGACCCGGTGATGGGAGGCTGCGACCGGTGAGCGTGAGTCAGGGCGAGTTGAGCAAACAGACGAGCATAGAGTTCAGCGAGCAGACCCGGGACCGGGCGCGGGAGATCATCGCCCGCTATCCGGCCGGCCGGGAGCGCTCGGCGCTGCTGCCGCTGCTGCACCTGGTGCAGGCCGAGTACGGTCACGTCTCGCCGGCCGGGATCGAGTTCTGTGCCGAGCTGCTCGGGCTGACCCGGGCACAGGTGGCCGGGGTGGCGAGCTTCTACACCATGTTCAAGCGCCGGCCGGCCGGCGACTGGCTGGTCAGCGTGTGCACCAACACGATGTGCGGGGTGCTGGGCGGGGACCGGACCTTCGAGACCCTGCGCGAGCACCTGGGGGTCGGGCACGATGAGACCACCCCGGACGGCACGATCACGCTGGAGCACGCCGAGTGCCTGGCGGCCTGCGACTACGCCCCGGTGCTGACGGTCAACTACGAGTTCTTCGACCGGGTGCAGGCCGAGCAGGCGGTGGAGATCGTGGACCAGCTGCAGGAAGGGAAGCGGCCGGTGCCGGACCGCGGTGCCCGGCTCTGCCCGCTGCCGGAGCTGTCGCTGCAGCTGGCCGGCTTCGCCGACCCGCGGCCGGAGGGGATCGCCGACGGGCCGGCCGGCGAGCCGACGCTGGCCGGGGCGCGACTGGCGCAGCGGCACGGGATCGCGGTGGCCGGCTTCGACCCGGAGACCCCGATCAAGCCAAAGGAGGAGGACAGCCGGTGACCCCATCGGAAGGCGCGCTGGCGAGGCTCACCCCGGTGCTGACCAAGCGGTGGCTGTCGCCGGACGCCTGGCGCCGCGAGGTGTACGAGCAGCTGGACGGCTACACGGCGCTGCGCAAGGCGTTGGCCGCCCACCCGGACGACCTGATCGCGCTGGTCAAGGACTCCGGCCTGCGGGGGCGCGGCGGTGCCGGCTTCCCAACCGGCCTGAAGTGGGGGTTCATCCCGCAGGCCGACGGCAAGCCGCACTACCTGGTGGTGAACGCGGACGAGGGGGAGCCGGGCACCTGTAAGGACCTGCCGCTGATGATGGTCGACCCGCACTCGCTGATCGAGGGCGCGATCATCACCAGCTACGCGATCCGCGCCAACCTTGCCTTCATCTACGTGCGTGGTGAGGCGGTGCACGCCGCCCGCCGGCTGCAGCACGCGGTCGCCGAGGCGCGGGCGGCCGGCTACCTGGGCACCGACATCCTCGGCTCCGGGTTCGAGCTGGAGGTCGTGATCCACTGTGGCGCGGGCGCGTACATCTGCGGCGAGGAGACCGCGCTGCTGGACTCGCTGGAGGGGTTCCGCGGCCAGCCCCGGCTGCGGCCGCCGTTCCCGGCCACGCACGGGCTGTACGCGTGCCCGACCGTGGTCAACAACGTCGAGACGATCGCCACCGTGCCGTACATCGTGCTGGGCGGCGCGCAGTGGTTCCGCGGCATGGGTACCGAGAAGTCCCCGGGCCCGAAGATCTACTCGGTCTCCGGGCGGGTCAACGACCCGGGCCAGTACGAGTGCGGCCTCGGGGTCACCCTGCGGGAGCTGATCGAGCTGGCCGGCGGGATGCAGGACGGGCACGAGCTGAGCTTCTGGACCCCGGGCGGCTCCTCGACCCCGATGCTGACCGCCGAGCACCTGGACGTGCCGCTCGACTTCGAGGCGATGGCGGCCGCCGGCACCATGCTCGGGACCACCGCCGTGCAGGTCTTCTCCGACCAGGACTGCCCGGTCTACGCCGCGTACCGCTGGATCGAGTTCTACCACCACGAGTCGTGCGGCAAATGCACCCCGTGCCGGGAGGGCAACTTCTGGATGAAGCAGGTGCTGCGGCGGATCCTCAGCGGCGAGGGCACCCACGCGGACCTGGACACCCTGCTGGACTCGTGCGAAAACCTGCTGGGACGGTCGTTCTGCGCGTTCGGCGACGGGGCGGCCAGCCCGGTGCAGTCGTCCATCAAGTACTTCCGGCAGACCTATCTGGACTACGTGGAGGGTCGCCGGCCGCCGCTGTTCGGCAGCCCACCACCGCGGCCGGCGTGGGCGGCCACCGAGCTGGCGGGAGCGGCCCGATGACTGCGCTGGACACCCCGACCGACGAAGTCACGCTGACCATCGACGGGGTGGAGGTGACCGCCCCGAAGGGCGCCCTGATCATCCGGGTGGCCGAGAAGCTGGGGATCGAGATCCCGCGGTTCTGCGACCACCCGCTGCTGGCGCCGGTCGGCGCCTGCCGGCAGTGCCTGGTCGACGTCGAGGGTCAGCGCAAGCCGATCACCTCCTGCACCACCCCGATCGCGGACGGGATGGTGGTCCGGACCCACCTCACCTCCGAGGTGGCCCGGAAGGCCCAGCAGGGGATCATGGAGTTCCTCCTGATCAACCACCCACTGGACTGCCCGGTCTGTGACAAGGGCGGGGAGTGCCCGCTGCAGAACCAGGCGATGTCCACCGGCGCGGCGGAGAGCCGGTTCCAGGACGTGAAGCGGACCTACCCGAAGCCGATCAACCTGTCCACGCAGGTGCTGCTGGACCGGGAGCGGTGCGTGCAGTGCGCCCGCTGCACCCGGTTCTCCGAGGAGATCGCCGGGGACCCGTTCATCGAGCTGATGGACCGGACCTCCGACGAGCAGGTCAACGTCTACCGGGAGGAGATGTTCGGGGGCGAGCCCGGGCCGGCCGGCAGCCACAGCGACCTCGGCTCCGAACCGCTGCGCTCCTATTTCTCCGGCAACACCATCCAGATCTGCCCGGTCGGGGCGCTGACCAGCGCCCAGTACCGGTTCCGGTCGCGACCGTTCGACCTGGTGTCGACCCCGAGCGTGTGCGAGCACTGCGCGGCCGGTTGCGCTCAGCGCACCGACCACCGGCGGGGCAAGGTGATGCGGCGGCTGGCCGGCGACGACCCGGCGGTGAACGAGGAGTGGGACTGCGACAAGGGCCGGTTCGGCTTCCGGTACGTCACCGCGTTCGACCGGATCACCGAGCCGATGGTGCGGGACCCGCAGACCGGAGCGCTGCGGGCGGCGGCCTGGAGCGAGGCGCTGGCGGTCGCCGCCGAAGGGCTGCGCCGGGCCCGGGACTCCTCCGGTGGGGTCGGGGTGCTGACCGGCGGCCGGCTGACCGTCGAGGACGCGTACGCGTACAGCAAGTTCGCCCGGATCGCACTACGCACCAACGACGTCGACTTCCGCGCCCGGCCGCTGTCTACTGAGGAGGCCGACTTCCTGGCCGCCGCGGTGGCGGGCCGGCAGGGCCCCACCTACGCGGAGGTGGAGCAGGCGAGCGCGGTGGTGCTGGCCGGGCTGGAGCCGGAGGAGGAGTGCCCGATCCTGTTCCTGCGGATGCGCAAGGCGTACCGCAAGCGCGCCTTGGCCGTGCACGCGCTCGCGCCGTTCCGGACCACCGGGTACGAGAAGCTGGGCGCGACGGTGCTGCCGTGCGCCCCTGGTTCCGAGGCCACGCTGCTGGCCGGCGACGCGTCGCTCGCCGCCGCGCTGTCCCAGCCGGGCGCGGTGCTGGTGGTCGGGGAGCGGCTGGGCGGGGCGCCGGGCGGGCTGTCGGCGGCGGTGGCGCTGGCCGAGCGGACCGGTGCCCGGCTGGCTTGGGTGCCGCGGCGGGCCGGCGAGCGGGGCGCGCTGGAGGCCGGCTGCCTGCCGCACCTGCTGCCGGGTGGCCGGCCGGTAACCGAGCCGCGCGCCCGGGCCGAGCTGGCCGGCGCGTGGGGGCTGGAAGCCGGGGTGCTGGACAGCCGGCCCGGCCGGGACACCGGCGCGATCCTGGCCGCGGCCACCGCCGGTGACCTCGGTGCGCTGGTGGTCGCCGGGGTGGACCCGGCGGACCTGTCCGACGCCCGGGCGGCCGAGCAGGCGCTCGACGCGGTGCCGTTCCTGGTCTCGCTGGAGCTGCGGAACTCGGCGGTGGCCCGGCGCGCCGACGTGGTGCTGCCGGTGGCGCCGACGGTGGAGAAGGCCGGCTCGTTCCTGACCTGGGAGGGTCGGCTGCGCCCGTTCGAGGCGGTGCTGGCCACCGGGGCGATGACCGACGCCCGGATCCTGGACGCGCTGGCCAGCCAGCTCGGGGTGCAGCTGAACACCCGGGACGTGCCGGCGGTCCGGGCCGAGCTGGCGGCGCTGCCGGCCACCGACTCGCCCCGCCACCCGCCGCCGCAGGTCGCCCCGGCGCCGCCGCCGGTGCCGGCGGACGGGCAGGCGGTGCTGGCGACCTGGCACCAGCTGGTCGACCTGGGCACGCTGCAGGACGGGGACGACGAGCTGGCCGGCACCGCCCGGCCGAGCGTGGTGCGGCTGGGCAAGGAGCTGGCGACCCGGCTCGGGGTCGGCGACGGCGACCCGGTGACGGTCGGCACCGGGACCGGGGCGCTCACGCTGCCGGTGGAGGTGGTCGACATGGTCGACGCGGTGGTCTGGCTGCCGACCAACTCCCCCGGCGCGACCGTCCGGCGCAGCCTCGGCGCCGCGGCCGGCGCGCTGGTGTCGGTGTCCGTGTCGGTGTCCGTGCCGGTGTCCGCGTCGGTGTTCGTGTCGGTGTCCCCAGGAGGCTCCCGGTGATGCTCTCGCAGGCCCCCACGCTGGCCGACTTCGGCCACGACACCTGGTGGGTGATCATCATCAAGGTGCTGGCCGCGTTCGTGTTCGGCGTGGTCATGACCCTGCTCGGGGTGTGGTTCGAGCGGCGGATGATCGGCTGGATGCAGGTGCGCCCGGGTCCGAACCGGGCTGGCCCGTTCGGGCTGCTGCAGACCCTGGCCGACGGGCTCAAGATGGCGTTCAAGGAGGATCTCCGGCCGCGCGGTTCGGACCGGCTGGTGTTCCTGATCGCGCCGTGCATCTCGGCGGTCTGTGCGCTCACCGCGCTGGCGGTGATCCCGTTCGGCCCGATCGTTTCGATCTTCGGGGAGCGGACCCCGCTGCAGGTGACCGACGTGCCGGTGGCGGTGCTGGTGCTGCTGGCGGTGTCCGCGCTGTCGGTCTACGGGGTGGTGCTCGGCGGCTGGGCCTCCGGCTCCCCGTACCCGCTGCTGGGCGGGCTGCGCGCCTCCGCGCAGATGATCTCGTACGAGGTCACGATGGGGCTGGCGGTGGTCACGGTGTTCATGCTGGCCGGCTCCATGAGCACCTCGGAGATCGTGGCCGCCCAGGCCAGCAACCCGGAGCTGTCGATCGGCGGCGCCACCCTGGCCGTCCCGGGCTGGTACGTCCTGCTGCTGCTGCCCACCTTCGTGATCTTCGCGATCTCGGCGGTGGGGGAGACCAACCGGCTCCCGTTCGACCTGCCGGAGGCGGAGTCGGAGCTGGTGGCCGGGTTCATGACCGAGTACTCGTCGCTGAAGTTCGCGCTGTTCATGCTCTCCGAGTACATCCACATGGTGGTTGCCTCGGCGGTGATCACGACCCTGTTCCTGGCCGGCTGGCGGGCGCCGTGGCCGGTGTCGGTGTGGGACGGCGCCAACCAGGGCTGGTGGCCGCTGCTGTGGTTCATGGGCAAGGTGGTGCTGGTCATGTTCGTGTTCGTGTGGCTGCGGGCGACCCTGCCGCGGCTGCGCTACGACCAGTTCATGCGGCTGGGCTGGAAGGTGCTGATCCCGCTGGCGCTCGGCTGGGTGCTGGTGCTGGGCGGGACCCGGGTGGCGCAGGTGTCCGACCTGAGCCGGTCCGAGCAGCTGTGGCTGGGCGGGGCGGTCGCGGCGGTGCTGCTGCTGGCGGTGCTGTTCTGGCCGGCCCGCCGGCAGCCGAGTCGACCGAGCCCGGCCGAGCAGGTGGCCGCCCGCCCGCCGGGCAGCTTCCCGCTGCCGCCGCTGGACCTGCAGGTGCCGCCCAGCCCGCAGGCCCGCCGGGCGGTGGCCGCCAAGCGCACGGCCGCCAGCGGGCGTAGCGAAGCGGAGCCCGCGGTCAAGCGGCCTCTTGAAGGTAGGGCCGGTACCGATCCGGAAGGAGGCGAGCAGGATGGCTGAGCCGAAATCCGCTCCCAGCCGCTCAGGCTTGGTGGACGCCGTGAAAGGGTTCGGGGTCACGTTCTCGCACCTGTTCCGCAAGCAGGTGACCATCGACTACCCGGACAAGCCGGAGCCGACCGGACCGCGCTACCACGGCCGGCACATCCTGAACCGGCACCCGGACGGGCTGGAGAAGTGCATCGGCTGCGAGCTGTGCGCGTGGGCCTGCCCGGCCGACGCGATCTACGTGGAGGGCGCCGACAACACCGAGACCGCCCGCTACTCGCCAGGCGAGCGGTACGCGAGCGTCTACCAGATCAACTACGCCCGGTGCATCTTCTGCGGGCTGTGCCTGGAGGCGTGCCCGACCCGGTCGCTGACCATGAGCAACGAGTACGAGCTGGCCAGCGACGACCGGCGGGAGCTGATCTTCACCAAGGAGGAGCTGCTGGCGCCGCTGCTGCCGGGGATGGAGCAGCCGCCGCACCCGATGCGGCTGGGGGAGACCGAGCAGGACTACTACCTGGACGGCCTGTCCAACCCCGGCACCAGTGCCGGGGCCGAGCACGTCGAGACGTACCCGGGGTCGGGTGATGCCGCGTGAGTGTCCTGCTCGCCCAGGGAGTCGAGGTCACCGCCGGCGAAGCCTGGACCTTCTGGCTGCTCGCCCCGATCGCGGTGATCGGCGCGCTCGGCATGGTGCTTGCCCGCAACGCGGTGCACTCGGCGCTGTGGCTGGTGCTGACCATGCTCGCGCTGGGCGTGTTCTACGTGGTCCAGTCGGCACCGTTCCTCGGGCTGGTGCAGGTAGTGGTCTACACCGGCGCGATCATGATGCTGTTCCTGTTCGTGCTGATGCTGGTCGGACGGGACGCCGCGGACTCGTTGATCGAGACGCTGCGCGGCCAGCGGGCGGCCGCCGTACTGGTGGGGGGCGGCCTGGCCGCGCTGCTCGCCACCGGCACCTACCGGTGGCTGGAGGGCACTCCGGCGGCCGGCCTGGCCGAGGCCAACGCCGAGCACGGCGGCAACACCGAGGGCCTGGCGAACCTGTTGTTCTCCCGCTGGGTGCTCGGCTTCGAGCTGACCGGCGCGCTGCTGATCGTGGCCGCGCTCGGTGCCCTCATGCTCACCCACATCGTCCGCGAGCCCGGCGAGCGGCTGTCCCAGCCGGAGCAGATGCGGGCGCGGTTCGCCCCCGGCAACTACCCGGCCCCGAAGCCCGGCCCCGGTGTGTTCGCGACCTCGTCCTCGAACACCACCCCGGCCAAGCTGCCGGACGGCACCGCCTCCCCGCGCAGCATCTCGCCGATCCTGCCGATCCGGGAGCTGACTGCCGCCGAGGCCGCCGACAAGGAGACCGAACGATGACCGCCGCCGTACGCGCGATCGCGCCGACTTTTTGCCGCCATGGCGACACAAACTCGGCGCGATCTGGAGAGGCAGGCCGCTGATGCCGGGGCCGGAGCACTACGTCGCCCTGTCCGCGCTGCTGTTCACGATCGGCGCGGTCGGCGTACTGGTGCGGCGCAACGCGATCGTGCTGTTCATGTGCATCGAGCTGATGCTGAACGCGGCCAACCTGGCGCTGGTCACCTTCGCCCGGCTGCACGGTGACCTGAACGGCCAGGTGATGGCGTTCTTCGTGATGGTGGTGGCGGCGGCCGAGGTGGTGGTCGGGCTGGCCATCATCATGCTGATCTTCCGGACCCGACGCTCGGCCAGCGTCGACGACTCCAACCTGCTCAAGTACTAGGAGCCAGGACACAGAATGAGCGAGCTATCCGAGGCCTCCGGGCTGCTGGGCTACGTCTGGCTGCTGGTGGCGATCCCGGCGGCGAGCGCGGCGGTGCTGCTGCTGGCCGGGCGCCGGGCCGACCGGTGGGGTCACCTGCTCGGCTGCGCCAGCGTCGGCGCCGCGTTCCTGCTCGGGCTGGGCATGTTCGGCCAGCTGGCCGACCTGGACGAGCACCGGCGGGCGGTCGAGCAGCAGCTGTGGACCTTCCTGGCCGTCGGCGACCTGCGAGTCGACTTCGGGCTGCTGTTCGACCCGCTCGCGGCGGTGTTCGTACTGCTGATCACCGGGGTCGGGTTCCTGATCCACGTCTACGCGGTCGGCTACCTGGCGCACGCCCCGCACGACCAGACGCACGAGTCCGCGGGCACCGCCCGGCGCCGGTTCTTCGGCTACTTCAACCTGTTCGTGGCCGCGATGCTGGTGCTGGTGCTGGGCAACAACTACCTGCTGCTCTACGTCGGCTGGGAGGGGGTCGGGCTGGCGTCCTACCTGCTGATCGCGTTCTGGTTCAGCCGGCCGGCGGCGGCCACCGCCGGCAAGAAGGCGTTCCTGATGAACCGGGTCGGGGACGCCGGCTTCATCCTGGCGATCTTCCTGCTGTTCGCGCAGGTCGGCACGGTGCAGTTCAGCGGGGTGTTCGCGGGCGTGGCCGGCATGTCGTCCACTGTGCTGCTGGTGCTCGGGCTGCTGCTGCTGCTCGGCGCGACCGGCAAGTCCGGCCAGTTCCCGCTGCAGGCGTGGCTGCCGGATGCGATGGAGGGCCCGACCCCGGTCTCGGCGCTGATCCACGCCGCCACCATGGTCACCGCCGGGGTCTACCTGATCGCCCGCTCCCACCCGATCTTCTCGGCGAACCTGACCCTGCAGACCGTGGTGGTCAGCGTCGGGGCGGCCACCCTGCTGATCGGCGCGATCATCGGCTGCGCCAAGGACGACATCAAGCGGGTGCTGGCCTGGTCCACGGTCAGCCAGATCGGGTACATGTTCCTTGCCGTCGGGCTGGGCGGGGTCGCGTACGCGCTCGGCCTGATCCACCTGCTGGCGCACGGCTTCTTCAAGGCCGGCCTGTTCCTGGGCGCCGGTTCGGTGATGCGCGGGATGGACGACCAGGTCGACATCCGGCGGTTCGGCGGGCTGTGGCGGTTCCTGCCGATCACCTGGGCCACGTTCGGCCTGGCCTGGCTGGCGATCATCGGGATCCCGCCGCTGTCCGGGTTCTTCAGCAAGGACCCGATCATCGCGGCCGCGTTCGACCGTCCGGGATGGACCGGCTGGCTGTTCGGCGGCGCCGCGCTGCTCGGGGCCGGGCTGACCGCGTTCTACATGACCCGGCTGTTCGTGCTCACCTTCCACGGGCCGAAGCGCTGGACCGAGGGACAGCGTCCACATGAGTCGCCGCCGGTGATGACCATCCCGCTGATCCTGCTGGCGGTCGGCACGGTGGCGGCCGGGTGGCTGATGTCGACCTCGGTCGTGGACTGGCTGACCCCGGTGTTCGGGGAGGCGCCGGAGCCGCACGGCCTGCTCAGCCACGGCCAGGTCACCGCGCTCACGATGGCGGTCGTGGTGATCGGCGGGGTCGGCGGCTGGGCGATGTTCCGCAACGGCACCGCGCTGGCACCGGCACCGGCCGGGCCGGTGGTCACCGCCGCCCGGGCGAACCTGTACGGGGACGCGGTGAACGCGGCGCTGTTCGAGAAACCCGGGCGATGGCTCACCCGGGCGCTGGTCTATGTGGACAACAAGGGCATCGACGGGATCGTGAACGGGCTGGCCGCGGCGGTCGGGGGCGGCTCGGCCCGGATCCGGCGGCTGCAGACCGGCTTCGTGCGCTCGTACGCGATGTCGATGCTGCTCGGCGCGCTGCTGATCGTGGGCGCCTTCGTCGCGGTCCAAGCAGGGTGGTTTGCATGAACGACTTCCCGTACCTGTCAGTCCTCACCGCCGCCCCGCTGGTAGGGGCGGTAGTGGTGGCGCTGCTGCCGCGGCACCGGCCGGAGCTGGCCAAGCGGGTCGCGCTCGGCTGGTCGCTGGCGGTGCTGGTGCTGGCCGGCGCCGCCTGGGCCGCGTTCGAGGCCGGTGGCGACCGGATGCAGCTGCGCGAGTCGTACCCGTGGATCCCCCGCTGGGGGGTCAGCTTCACGTTCGCCGCCGACGGGATCGCGCTGGTGATGCTGGCGCTGATCGCGCTGCTGGTGCCGCTGGTGATCCTTGCCTCCTGGCACGACGCGGACAGTCCCGGCGCGAAGCGTTCCGTGCCCGCGTTCTTCGCCCTGATCCTGGTGCTCGAGACCACGATGATCGGCGTCTTCGCCGCCGCTGACGTGTTCCTGTTCTATGTGTTCTTCGAGGTCATGCTGGTGCCGATGTACTTCCTGATCGGCTCCTACGGCGGCGCCCGGCGGCAGTACGCGGCGGTGAAGTTCTTCCTGTACGCGCTGGCCGGTGGCCTGTTCATGCTCGCCGCGGTGGTCGGCCTGTGGGTCGCCGGTGGACAGACCCTGGACTGGCAGCTGCTGACCCAGGCCGACCTGTCCACGGGCGTCGAGCGGTGGCTGTTCCTCGGGTTCTTCCTCGCCTTCGCCATCAAGGCACCGTTCTTCCCGTTCCACACCTGGCTGCCGGACGCCGGTGGGGCCGCCCCGGCCGGGGTGGCCGCGCTGCTGGTCGGGCTGCTGGACAAGGTAGCCACGTTCGGCATCTTGCGCTACAGCCTGCCGCTGTTCCCGGACGCCGCCCGCTGGTTCGCCCCAGCGGCCCTGACCCTGGCCGTGATCGGGATCATCTACGCCGCCCTGCTGGCGGTCGGCCAGAACGATCTCAAGCGGCTGGTCGCCTACACCTCGATCGCCCACTTCGGATTCATCGGGGTCGGGATCTTCGCGTTCACCAGCCAGGCCGGCACCGGTGCCGTGCTCTACATGGTCAACCACGGTCTCGCCACCGGGCTGCTGTTCCTGGTGGTCGGGATGCTGGTGGCCCGGCGCGGCTCCGCCCTGATCACCGACTTCGGCGGCGCCGGCAAGCTGGTCCCGGTGCTCGCCGGGGTCCTCCTGTTCGCCGGCCTCGCCTCCCTCTCCCTCCCTGGCCTGGCTCCCTTCGTCTCCGAGTTCCTGGTCCTGGTCGGCACCTTCACGGTCAACAAGCCGGTCGCCGTGATCTCCACGATCGGCATCATCCTGGCCGCCGGCTACGTCCTCTGGATGATCCAGCGCACCACCCAGGGCACCCTCAACCCGACCCTGTCCTCGGTCGAGCCGATGCGACGCGACCTGTCGTTGCGGGAGTCCTTCGTGGTCGCCCCGATGATCGTCCTGATCATCGTCCTCGGGCTCTACCCGAAGCCCCTCACCGACGTGATCAACCCGGCGGTGGAGGCGACCCTGACCCACGTCGACGCCACCGACCCGGCGCCCGAGGTGCCGGAGGCGCAACCATGACCCGCGAGGAAGAGACGACATGACTACCGACTTCCAGCTGCCTGCGATCGACTACCAGGCGATCTCACCGCTGCTGATCCTGTTCGGGGTGGCCTGCCTCGGGGTGCTGGTGGAGGCGTTCGTGCCGCGACCGGCCCGGCGTCGGGTGCAGCTGGGGATGGCGCTGGTGGGGGTTTTGGCCGCGCTGGGGGCGGTAGTCCTGCTAGCGGGGACGAATGTGGTGACGGCGGGCGGGTCGGTGACTGTGGACGGACCGGCCCTGTTCATGCAGGGGGCGCTGCTCGCCTTCGGAGTGGTGGCGCTGCTGCTGATCGGCGAGCGGCGGGTGGAGCCGGGTGGGGCGTTCGTGGCCCAGCCGGCGATCACGGTCGGGTCGGAGGCGGACCAGCGGCAGGCGAGCGCGCCGGGTGCCACGGAGGTGTTCCCGCTGGCGATGTTCTCGCTGGGCGGGATGGCGCTGTTCATCGCGGCCAGCGACCTGCTGACCATGTTCATCGCGCTGGAGCTGCTGTCGCTGCCGCTCTACCTGATGTGCGCGCTGGCCCGCCGGCACCGGCTGATCTCGCAGGAGGCGGCCGTCAAGTACTTCCTGCTCGGCGCGTACGCCTCCGGGTTCTTCCTGTTCGGCGTGGTGCTCGCGTACGGGTACGCGGGGTCGGTGGACCTGGCGGCGATCCACGCCGCGGTGGACACCTCGCAGATGAACCCGGCGCTGCTGTACGCGGCGCTGGCGCTGATCGTGATGGGGCTGCTGTTCAAGACCGCCGCCGCCCCGTTCCACGTCTGGGCACCGGACGTCTACCAGGGTGCGCCGACCCCGATCACCGCGTTCATGGCCGCGTGCACGAAGGTGGCCGCGTTCGGCGCGCTGCTGCGGGTCACCTACGTCGCATTCGAGCGGCTGGCCTGGGACTGGCTGCCGGTGATCGGGGTGATCGCGGTGCTGACCATGCTGGTCGGTGCGGTGCTGGCGGTCACCCAGACCGACCTGAAGCGGCTGCTCGCCTACTCGTCGATCGCCAACGCCGGGTTCGTGCTGGTGGGGGTGCTGGCGGTGGGCCGGACCGGCGCCTCGTCGGCGATGTTCTACCTGGTCGCGTACGGCTTCGCGGTGCTCGGTGCGTTCGCGGTGATCTCGCTGGTGCGGGACCGGGAGGGTGAGACCACCCACCTGTCCCGGTGGGCCGGGCTGGGCCGCCGCTCGCCGCTGGTGGCCGGGGTGTTCACAGTGGTCATGCTCGCGCTGGCCGGGATCCCGCTGACCGGCGGGTTCACCGCCAAGTTCGCGGTGTTCAGCGCGGCGCTGGAGGTCGGCGAGGGGTGGCTGGTGATCGCCGGGGTGGTCAGCAGTGTGATCATCGCGTTCCCGTACCTACGGGTGGTGGTCATGATGTGGCTGTCCGAACCGAGCGAGTCGACCGCGACGATGGTCGCCCCGGGCCTGCTGACCGGCACCGCGCTGGGGATCGGGGCGCTCGCGGTGGTCGGGCTGGGCGTGGTGCCGGGTCCGGTGCTGGACCTGGCGCACGACGCCGCCCTGTTCCTGCGATAGCCGTCCGCCGACGCGGCCGGGTCGATGTGGCATGGTTGGGGCGTGTTCGACATCGCCGACCCGATGCTGGAGTCGTCGGTCTCGGCCCTCCTGGGCAACGTGGAGGCGCTGCTGACCGACGGCGTGGCCAGTGCCGACCCGCTGATCACCGAGGCGGCCCAGCATCTGGTGGTGGCCGGTGGCAAGCGGTTCCGCCCGTTGCTGGTTGGGCTGGGTGGGCACCTGGGTGACCCGGCGGCACCGCAGCTCGTACTGGCGGCGGCGGTGGTGGAGCTCACCCACCTCGGCACGCTCTACCACGACGACGTGATGGACGAGGCGCAGGTGCGGCGGGGTGCGGCGAGCGCGAACGCGCGCTGGTCCAACTCGGTGGCGATCCTGATCGGCGACTACCTGTTCGCCCGGGCGGCGGACATCGCGGCCGACCTCGGGGTGGAGGCGGTACGGATCCAGGCGCGGACGTTCTCCCGGCTGGTGCACGGGCAGATCGCCGAGACGGCGGGGCCGCGCGACACCGACCCGGTCGCGCACTACCTGCAGGTGGTCACCGACAAGACCGCCTCGCTGATCTCCACCTCGGCCCGGTTCGGCGGGATGTTCGGCGGTTCCGAGCCGGCGGTGGTGGCGGCGCTGGCCCGGTTCGGGGAGACGATCGGGGTGGCGTTCCAGCTCTCCGACGACCTGCTGGACATCGCCTCGGAGTCCACTGAGTCTGGTAAGACGCCCGGTACCGACCTGCGGGAGGGGGTGCCGACGCTGCCGGTGCTCTACGCGCTCGCCCCGGCCGAGGCGGATCCGGACCCGGCCACGGCCCGGCTCCGGGAGATCCTGCCCGGCGGCCCGGTCACCGACCAGGCCAGGCTGGAGGAGGCGCTGGCGCTGCTGCGCGAGTCGCCGGCGCTCAAGCGGGCCCGGGAGACCGTGCGGTGGTACGCGGAGCAGGCCCGGTCGCAGCTCGCCCCGATCCCGGACGGGCCGGTCCGGGGGGCGCTGGCCGGCTTGTGCGACGTGGTCGTCGACCGGACCGGCTGACCTGCGGCTGACCTCGGACGCGTGCTACCGATTCAGCACGGCGAACGGAGCGCGGGGTGGCCTATCGGTGGAGGACGTCGTCGGAGGTGGTGGCGGTGCCGGCGCGGCGAAGCCAGGTGTCGAGCTGGGCCAGGTCGGTGCAGGCGAGAATCTGCTCGCGAACCTCGGGGGGCACCGCGACGCCGCGCGCGTCGAGCACGGTGAGCACCGCCCTCGCCTCGCCGAGGGCCTCACCCTCGGCCCGGGCGCGGGCGTCGATCTCTCGGAACAGCTCGCTGCGATACTCGGAGTCGACGGTGGTGGTCATGAACGCCTCCCAACGAACTCGGGGTGCCTCGGGCAGCCCGGCCAGCACAATGTCATAGTACAAGATCGCGTTTCGCGGGCCGAGCGCCTGCAGCGCCGCCGCCAGCGCCGCGAACATGGCGTCCACCTCCGGGTCGCCGCCGTGGCACAGCGCCGAGAGCACCGCCAACGCCGGGTTGGCCCGGGCCAGCTCCACCTCCACCACCAGCGGCACCTGTTCCGGAGTGAAGATCAACGGCCGCAGCCACAAGCTGATCCCGTCGTAGGCGAACAGGTCCCGGTACCGGCCGGCGATGACCGGATCCGGGCAGTAGACGAGCAACGCAACACTGGCATCCAACTCGGCCTCGAGCTGGGCCACGTACAGCTTCCACGTGCGGTGCTTGGACTGGTCCCAGCCGCGCTGCACCTCCAGCACCACCGCCAGCACCGGCCGGTCAGCGGCGTTGCAGAACACCAACATGCCATCGGCATGGTAGGTGCGCGGCACCATCACCCGCACATCGGTGGCCTGCGCCCGGGCATGGTGGTAGTCGGGAACCTTGACCTCGAACAGGTTGACCAACAGCCACGCCACCAGGCCCGGGTCCAGCTTGGCTAACGCGATTGGCGACTCATGCTCGGCACTCGGCATGGCCTCACCATAGGAGCCGGGTACGACATCGCCCGGTGACTGCGCCGACCAGGATGGCGCGGGGCAGCCCCTGACGGCGGGCTGGCACACGTGGCGCGGCGAAGCGTGCGGGTCAGCTCGGGACTGCGTGCGGCATCGGCTTCGCGGCGGCCGCTTGGAGCTCGTCCGGGATCGGCAGGGCGCTGCCGGCGACGAACTCCTCCCAGGACATGTCCCACGCCGTCCACCCGTTGCCCTGGGTGAGGTCATGTTCGGTGCCGGTGACGATCACCGGGTCGCCGACCTTGATCCGGCGGAACAGCCACTTCGCGTCGTCCGGGGCCAGGTTCACGCAGCCGTGCGACACGTTCCGCACCCCCTGGTCGCCTACCGACCAGGGCGCGGAGTGGATGTACTCGCCACCCCAGGTCAGCCGCAGCGCGTACGAGATGTCTACCCGGTAGCCCTCCACCGGACCCAGCTCGTCGAGGGTGTCGAAGACGGTCTGCTCCTCCCGCGACATCACCACCATCCGGCCGGACGAGGACGGCGTGCTCGGCTTGCCGAGGCTGACCGGGAAGGTCTCGGTCCGCTTACCGTCCTCGAGCACCGACATCGACTTGGTCGCGTTGTTCACCTTCAGCTCCAGCCGGTCACCGATGGTGGCGGTGGCCGACCGGTCGGCGTCGCCGTACCGGCCGTCGCCGGTCGGGTGGCCGTCCAGCGCGATCCGGATCTGCAGGGTGGTGCCCGGCTGCCAGTGCTCCGGCGCCCGGTAGAAGGCCTGCCGGCCGTCTTCGACCCAGTGCCACACGCCCGGCTGCGGCGGATCGGTGGTGACGAACATCCGGCGCTGGACCTCGGCCCGAGCCTCGGCCGGCACCGGCTCGACGAACTCCACCACCACCGGCATCGCCACCCCGTAGGTGCGGCCGTCGAACAGGTAGAGGCCGGTCCCGGTGCGCTGGCCGGGCGCCGGCATGGTGGTGAAGCGGGTCTCGACCGAGGTGGTGGCGCCGTCCGCCCCGGCCGCGGTGACCATCGCCGTGTACGCGGTGCTGGGCGCCAGCGGCCGGTCCGGCACCCAGGAGCTGCCGTCCGGTCGCAGCTCCCCGGAGACTCGATCGCCGTCCTTTGCGGCCAGCTTCACCTCGGTGATCTCGCCGTCGGTGCTGGTGCCGATCTCGGTGCTGAGCAGGGCACCGGTGCTGCCGGCCGCGGGCGTGACCGCCAGCTCCGGTGGGGCGGCGGCCGGTGGGGCGGCGGCCGGAGGGTCGGCCGCCTCGGGGCCCCATCGCGCCCCGTCCGGCCCGCCGCAGGCCGCCCCTGAAAGCAGCATCCCGACCGCCAGCCCGGCGGCTACCGCCCACCGGCCCATCCCCGTTCCGGTCATCGGACCCCCCTCGCCCGTTCCCCAACAGATACCAGCATGCATGCCCAGACGGTGCGAGCGGGCACAGTTCGTCGGACACCGATCGATCGCTCGATCAGAAGACGCCTGCCGGCGTGGTTCGGTTGCATCCCAGGTCTGGTAGGGGTGGGGCGGGCGTTACCGGTGGGACGCGAGTGCCGCTCGATGCGGGCGCAACAGCTGCCGGCCGAGCAGGATCAGCCCGGCCGCGAGCAGCATCGCCACCGCGGCACCGAGCCACGCGGTCGGGTAGCCGTGCACCGCGGCGACCGGCCCGAACGCCAGCGGGCCGAGGCAGCCGCCCGCGTACACCCCGGTCTGGGTGATCGAGGTGGCCGCCGCCGGCGCGTGCGGGTGCAGCTGCACCACGGCGACGTTGACCAGGCCCGGGAAGGCCCAGCCGAAACCGAACCCGAGCAGGACACCGGCCGCCAGCGCACCGGTGCCGGGGACCGCCAGCAGCGCCAGCCCGACCGCCCCAGCCGCCATCAGGACCGCCACCGTCGCCACGTCGCCGGGCCGGCCGCGCCGGTCGACCAGCGCGCCACCCCCGACCCGGGTGGCGACACAGGCGATGCTGCCCAGGGTCAGGGTCAGCCCGGCGGTGCCCGGTGCCAGCCCGCGGGTCACCGCGGAGTCGACCATGAAGGTGCCCAGCGACCCGGCCGACCCGGCACCCAGCGCCACCGCCATCCCGACCACCACCAGCGGGCCGACCCCGGACCGGGGGGCCCGCGCCCGGCCCCGGTGGGGGGTCCGGCGACCGTTCCGGCCGTCCGGTGGGACCAGCGCCAGCGCGCCAATCGCCGCTACCGCCGCGAACCCGAACGCCCACCGCCAGCCGAGGGTGAGCGCCACCGCCGGCACCGAGACGCCGGCCAGCAGCGTGGCGAGCGGGATCGCGGACTGCTTGATCCCGAACGACAGCCCCTGCCGGCCGGGCGGCACCCGGGTCAGTGCGGCGTTGGACGACAGCTGCCCGAGCCCGTTCGCACCCGCGCCGAGGGCCAGCACCGCCACCAGCATCAGGTAGCTCGCGGCGGCCGCGATCGCCAGCAGGCAGCCAGCCGCCAGCAGGATCGCGGCCCGGGCGGTGACCGCCGGCCCGAACCGTTCTACCAGCGCACCGGCCGGCACCGAGGTGAGCGCGCTCACCCCAAAGTAGATCGCCACCGCCACGCCCAGCCCGGCCGGGGAGAAGTCGAGCTCGGCACCGATCTGCACCGCCAGCCCGCCGACCAGGAACACCGGAGCCACACTGGCGATCGTGGTCGTGACCGCACCGACCGTTGTCCGCACCGGTGCCGACGGCCTCCACAAGCTCATGCAGTGAGTCCCGCTACGCCTCGCTGGCGACCGACGCTCATGCTGTGACGGTACGGGGTATCGCGCGGCGCCGGGATTTCCTATGGTGGAGGTCACCTGGGAGGTACTGCGGTGATCGAACAGTGGCTAACGGGACCGCGTGGTCGGGGTAGTGCCCCGGCACCGCGGGACCTGGTGCAGAGCGTGCGGCGAGCGGTGCAGCTAATGGAGATCATCGGCTCCGAGCCGGGGCTCACCGTCAAGCAGATGGCACGCCGCCTGGAGCTGAACCCCACCACCGCGTACCACCTGATCAGGACCCTTGTCTACGAGGGTTACCTGATCCGCGACGACCTCGGCAACTACACGATGGGGCCGGCGGTCTCGGACCGGTTCCGGGACCTGGCCCGCACCCTGCGCGGACCGGACACGATCACGGTGGCGCTGCGGCGGGCGGTGGTGGAGTCCGGGTACAGCCACTACCTGGCCAAGCTGGTGGGTGGCCGGGTGACGATCACGGCGGTCGTGGAGGGGCCCTACTCGCCCTGGCTGGAGGACCTGGTGCCCGGGTTCGACGACGGGGCGCACGCCACCGCGCTCGGCAAGGCGCTGCTGGGGCTGCTGGAGCCGCACCGCCGGGAGCGGTACCTGAAGGAGTCCGGGATGCGGCCGTTCACCGACGCCACCCTGACCGACCCGCTGGCGCTGGAGGCGGACCTGGCCGGTGGCCGGAAGCGCGGCATGCAGATCGAAACCGGTCAGTACCGGCCGGGGGTGGCCTGCGGGGCGGTGCCGGTGATCGGCGACGGGGAGCTGGACCAGCTGGCGGTGCTCGGGTGCGCGCTGCCGATCCGGGACTTCATGCACTCCGCGAAGCAGCTGCGGGACCGGCTGCAGTCCACCGCCCGGGTGCTGGCGCCGCTGCTGGTGCGGGCCGCGCCGGCCGGGGTGGAGCCGGCCGCCTGACCCCCACCCTGGGTCTGAACCTGGCCAGGTCAGGGTGCGTGTGCGAAGGTAGGTCCACCGGGGGGCTCACGCGGGACCAACGGGGGCTAGCAGTAGGGGGAGCCGCCGGTGCGAGAAGACGGGCAGGAGGAAGCGGCGCTGCTGCGTACCCTGCACAAGGAGCACGGGGACGCACTACACGCGTACGCGCAGCGGCTGTGCCAGGGCGACCGGCAGCGGGCCGAGGACCTGGTGCAGGAGACGCTGCTGCGGGCGTGGCGGCACCCGGCCTCAATGGACCCGGCCCAGGGCTCGGTGCGCGCCTGGCTGTTCACCACCGCCCGGAACCTGGCCATCGACGCTTGGCGGCGGCGTAGCGTGCGGGTCGCGGAGGTGGTCACCGACCAGCTGCCCGAACCGCTGCCGGAGGTGAACGAGGCGGACCGGGCGGTCGAGGCGTGGACGATCGCCGAGGCGCTGGACCGGCTCTCGCCGGCCCACCGGGAGGTGCTGATGGAGTGCTTCTACCGCGGGCGTTCGGTGGCCGAGGCGGCGGCCCGGCTGGGCGTGCCGCCGGGCACGGTCAAGTCCCGCACGCACTACGCGTTGCGGGCGTTGCGGGTGGTGCTGGAGGAAGCGGGGGTGCTGACGTGACCTGCCCGTACAGCCACTCCGACGGGGCCTACGTGCTGGGCGCGCTGAGCCCGGCCGAGCGGACCAGCTACGAGGCTCACCTAGCCGGGTGCGAGCAGTGTGCCGCCGCGGTGGCGCGGCTGGCGCCGGTGCCCGGGCTGCTCGGCCGGGTGGACCCGGAGGCGCTGAACCGGGGCGCGCCCGGCCCGGCCCGGCTGCCGCAGCTGCTCCGGAGCGTCACCGCGCAGCGGCGCCGGCAGACCCGGGTGCGCCGGTGGCGGCTGGCGGTCGTGGCGGCCGCCGCGGCGCTGCTCGGGGTGGCGGCCACCACCGCCGGGACCGGCCTGGCCGGCGGCTGGAGCGCGTCCGGACCGGACGCTCCGATGGTGCCGATGGAGCCGGTGGTCTCGGTCGTGCCGGTGGCCGCGGAGGTGGCCACCGAACCGGTGACCGGCGGGACCGAAGTGCGGATGACCTGCTGGTATCTGCCGGTGGCCTACAACGCACCGGCCGGCACGTTCCGGCTGGTCGCGATCGGACCCGACGGTGAGCGCGAGCAGCTCGGCTCGTGGTGGGCGGCCCCGGGCGACGAGGTGGCGCTGACCGGCCTGACCCGGTTCGCCGGCGACCAGCTGGTGCGGCTGGAGCTGCACAGCTCCAGCGGCACCGCGCTGCTGGCCCGCAGCTTCTCCTGACTCCACCTGGGAGGCCCGGGAAGCTCAGCGGGCCTTCCCGATCATGTTGAGCAGCCAGCTCACCAGCCCGATGACGAGTGCGCCCAGGATGGCCGAGGGCCAGAAGTTGGCGACCTCGAAGCCGAGCCCGAACACCTCCTGGCTCAGCCACGACGTCAGCAACAGCAGCGCCCCGTTCACCACGATCGCGACCAGCCCGAGTGTGAGCGCGTACGCGGCGCAGCCGATCGTCTTGATGATCGGCTGCAGCACCGCGTTGACGATGCCGAAGATGACCGCGACCAGCAGCACGGTGCCGAACCAGCGACCGCTGAACGTCTCGTCGGTCAGCTCGATCCGGGCCTCGCGGCCGAACACCGAGCTGATGACGTTGTCGGAGAACAGCAGCGTGGCCACCCACAGCGCGACGGCGCTGATGACGAGTCTGAGGATCAGTCTCATGCCCCGGATCTTGTCACGTCCGGGGCGGTTCCGCCGCCCCGATGCCGATCTGCGGTGTTCCACAGTGATCAGGATGGATAACGTAAGGTGATGGGCTGACTACGGTTGGTCCTACTCGGCCACCGTTCGAGCGGCACCCCCGCGTACCCGGAACGCCGGTCTATGTGATCGTGCGGCCACTGTGTAGGTTGTACGCGAACGCTAGCCACAGCCGAGACCGAGGAGGTGGCCGTGACCGACTGGGCGCCGGCCACCGATGCCGAGGCAGCGATGCGGGAGGCGTTGCGCGCCGACGACCAGGAACTATACTTCCAGATCCTGGCCCGGGTCGAGCTGCTCCTGCCAATCTCCTCGGAAGCGATCGCCGGGCGGGTGCCGATGGGCTGGGGCACCTGGACCGCCGGCGAGCGGACCCATGTGCTCGCCTTCACCTCGTCCGAGGCGATGCACGCCTGCCTGGCCGAGCACGCCGGCTCCGCCCGCAAGATCCCCTACTACGAGCTGGCCGCGGCCTGGCCGAACCTGGACTGGTGGCTCGCGGTCAACCCGGGTCTGCCGATCGAGGGCTACCTGCCGGCCTGGTTCGTGTCCCAGCTCGCCCGCGGGGACGTCCGGCTGCCGAGCCGGGCGCCGGGGGCGCAGAGCCGGGCCGAGCGGGCCGAGACACTCGGGCGGGCGGCCACCGCCCACCCGCTGGGTCGCTCCGGGATGTTGCTGGAGGGCCAGTTGGTGAGCCCGCCGGTGGAGGCGTCCCGGGCGGCGGCCCCGCTGACCCCGGCGGCCATGCCGAGGACCTCGTTCCCGCCCGCCGCCGTACCCGGTGGCCCGTCCCCGGCGACGGCCGCGCCGGTTCCGGTTCCCCCTCCCGCCCCCGCCCCCGCTCCGGGTCCGGTCGCCGCTCCGGCGGCCGCCCCGGAGCCCGCTCCCGCCGCGACGGCGGACGAGCCGGAGTGGCCGGACTTCGACCCGGCCAACGACCTGGAGGCGCGGCTGCTGGCCGCCGCCTCCTCCGGCAGCCCGGACCAGTTCCTGTCGACCCTGTTGCTGGCCAAGGTGCTGCTGCCGGTCGCCGACGGGGCGGACCCGGCGACCCGACCCGGGGAGCCCGGCTTCGTCTGGCGGACCGACAAGATCGACGACCAGCCGTACGTGGTGGTCTACACCTCTCCCGAGCGGATGGCCGAGCATCTGGAGCACCCGGCCGACCCGATCGGGGTCCGGTTCATGCAGCTGATCCGGGCCTGGCCGGACGAGTCGTGGTCGCTGGCCGTGAACCCGGGTACGCCGGTCGGGGCCACCCTGCCGGGCAGCCAGATCACCGGGCTGGTGAGCTCGGCGGCCGAGGTCGGTCTGGACGACGACGCCGGGGCGGCCGGCGAGTCCGGTTCCGGCGCGACCGCCCGGGCTACCGCCACCGCCACCGCCACCGGACAGGCCACAGTAGAGCAGCCGATCCCGATGCAGAAGGTGGTGGCGAGCAGCCAGCTCGGGTGGTATCTGGATCGGGGCTACGACCGGGTCTGCGGCTTCGTGCACCGGGAGCAGGAGGTGGCCCACCTGCGGACCCCGGCCAAGCTGGCGGGCGCGCTCGGGCTCCGCTACGAAGGCAGCCCGTTCGCCCCGGACGCCGACGAGATCTACATTCTCCGGTGGCTCGCGTACCGGCCGACCCTCTACCGGATCCCGTACGGTGGCCGCACCGAGGCCGCGATGGCCGCGATGGAGGGGTGGGTCATCGAGCGGGCACCGTTTCGGGGCAACGGGTTCACCCCGGCCGAGAGCGAAGACGTGATCGCGGAGTTCAAGGTGGACAGCGTGCGGCTGCCACACGGCGCGCAGCTGTGGCGGCTGCGGGTCGACGGCGGCTCGCAGCTGGTGGCGCTGCTCGAGTCGGACGGCCCGACCTGGCGCCGGGTCGAGGAGTCCTGATATGCGCGACGGATACGTGGCCCGCTGGCAAGGGGTGGAGTACGAGGCCAGCCCGGACGGCGCGTCGGTGCGGCTGTACCGGCCGTCCCCGGCCGACGGGTTCACCCGGGTGCGGGACGGGCGGCACGTCAAGGTGGCGGCGATGTCCGAGATCGAGGACCTGCGGTACGTGCGGACCACCTGCTCCTGGCGCGGCGAGCCGTTCATCGTGCTGGCCGAGTATGAGAGCTGGTTGCGGGTGGAGTACACCGGCGGGAAGGCGACGGTCGCGGGCTCGCTCGGGCTGGAGGAGTTCGAGTTCGGCGTCTACCAGGGCTGGGTGCCGGCCGCCGAGGTCACCGACCTGCGCGAGTACCGCGTCTGACCCCGGGACCGGCGGGCGCGGGTATGGTGACGGGCATGGCGACCGGGGTGGACGACAGCTACGTGCTGATCGAGGGGCCATGGACGCACCGGTTCGTCACCGCCAACGGCACCAGGTTCCACGCGGTCGAGGCCGGCGCCGGCCCGCTGGTGCTGTTCCTGCACGGGTTCCCCGAGTTCTGGTGGGCGTGGCACAAGGTGTTGCCGGCGGTGGCCGGAGCCGGATACCGGGCGGTGGCGGTAGACCTGCGCGGCTACGGCGCCTCCGACAAGCCCCCGCGGGGGTATGACGGCTACACCATGGCCGGCGACATCGCCGGACTGATCCGGGGGCTGGGGGAGCGGTCGGCGACGCTGGTCGGTGCCGGCTACGGCGGGATGGTGGCGTGGACCGCCGCCGCGTTCCACCCGCGGCTGGTCCGGCGGCTGGTGGTGGTCGGTGCCGCGCACCCGCTGCGGATGCGGGCCGCGGTGGTGGTCGACCCGCGGGGGCAGCTGTCGGCCGCCGCGCCGGTGCTGCGGTTCCAGATCCCGCGGTACGAGCACGTGCTGACCCGCGACGACGCGGCACTGGTCGAGGAGTTCCTGCGCCGGTGGAGCGGCGCGGGCTGGGCCGGCTCCGGGGAGTTCCCGGACTATGCGGCGAAGTGCCGGCAGGCGATGCAGATCCCGCAGGCCGCGTTCTGCGCGCTCGAGACCTACCGGTGGGCGTTCCGGTCGGTGCTGCGGCTGCGCGGCTACCGGTTCGTGCGGCTGATGCAGCAGCCGCTGGTCACCCCCACCCTGCAGCTGCACGGGGAGCGGGACACCGCGGTGCTGCCACGGACCGCGCTCGGTTCGGGGCGGTACGTGATCGCCGGGTACGAGTGGCGGCTGCTCGACGGGATCGGTCACTTCCCGCACGTCGAGTCCCCGGAGCTGGTGGTCTCGGAGATCCTGCGCTGGGCGAAGCCCGGGTAAGGTATGAAGATGGGCCTGCCGCAGATCTCCGTCAGCGGGTCGCCGGCCGAGTGCGGCGCGGCCTATGGTGAGCAGACCCGGGACCGGACCGCGGCCAACCTGGTCGCCTACCGGCGGCGGTTCCGGGACCAGGCGGGGCTTTCGCCACCGGCGGTGCGGGCCGCCGGGGCGGCGTTCCGGGCGGCGACGATCGAGCACCACCCGCGGATCGCGGCGATGCTGGACGGGCTGGCCGAGGGTTCCGGGGTGCCGGCTGAGGAGATCTACGCGCTGAACGCCCGCACCGAGCTGCTGTACGGGCAGCCCGAGCGGGAGGGGTGTACGGCGGTCGGGGTGCTCGGCACCCACACCGCTACCGGGCACCTGCTGCTGGGGCAGAACTGGGACTGGCACCCCGACCAGCGGGACGCGATCCTGTTGCTGCGCACCACCGACGAGCGCGGGCATACGGTGCTGACGCTGGCCGAGGCCGGGATGCTCGCCAAGACCGGGCTGAACTCCGCCGGGGTGGGGCAGTGCCTGACCATGCTGGCCTGCGATCGGGACGGGCTCGGGGCCACCCGCCCGCCCGGTGTGCCGTACCACGTCCTGGCCCGCGCCACCCTGGAGGCGGACTCGCTCGGGTGGGCGCTGCGGGTGGCCTGCCGCAGCCCCCGGAACGCCTCGGTCAACCTGCTGCTCGGCCAGGCCGGAGCGGAACCGGTCGACGCTGAGCTGATCGACCTGGAGCTGGTGCCCGGCGACGTGGGCTGGCTGCACCCGACCGGCGGGATGATCACGCACGCGAACCACCTGGAGACCAGCCTGCCGGTGCACGACATCCAGCGGGATTGGGGCGGTTCGTCGCTGTTCCGGGCGGCCCGGGCGCGGCGGCTGCTGGCCGAGACGGTGGCGGCCGGCAAGACCACCCCGGACGACCTGGCGGCGGTCTTCGTCGACCACGCCAGCTTCCCGCACGCGATCTGCCGCCACGTGGACGAGCGGGTGCCGCCGGTGGAGCGTTCGGAGTCGGCCTGCTCGGTGCTGCTCGACCTGACCGGGCGCCGGTTCGGGATCGCCGAGGGCCCGCCCTGCCAGCATGCCTACACCTGGCTGGACCTGGCCGGCTGACAGGGATCTCTCAGGAAAGGCCCATTAACATCATGTGGGTGGAGATGACGTGTCCGAAGTGCCAAGGCCAGATGCGACAGTACGAGCGCGGCGGCGTGACCGTCGACCAGTGCACCGAATGCCGGGGGATCTTCCTGGATCGGGGTGAGCTGGACCGCCTGATCGACGCGGAGAACGCCTGGCACCAGGCTTCCGCGCCGCCCGCGCCGCCCGCGCCGCAACCACAGGTGCACCCGGGCTCGCAGCCGCGGTACCGCGACTACGACTCGGACGAGTACCCGATGTATGGGCGCGGCGGGCACGGCGGGCACGGGGGGTACGGCAAGCGCAAGAAGCGCGGCGGCTTCCTGGGCGAGCTGTTCGACTAACGTGCGGATGTAAGCCGGTCAGTCCTCGTCGGACTTGCCGGCCTTCAGACCGCCGGCGATCTGGTCCATCACCGATGAGTCCTGCAGGGTGGTGACGTCGCCGAGCGAACGGTTCTCGGCCACGTCCCGCAGCAGCCGGCGCATGATCTTCCCGGACCGGGTCTTCGGCAGCTCCGGCACCAGCAGGATCTGCCGCGGCTTGGCGATCGGCCCGAGCGTGGCCGCCACATGGTCGCGCAGGTCGGCCGCCAGCTCGCTGGATCCCTGGACCTCGCCGCGGAGAATCACGAACGCGACGATCCCCTGCCCGGTCACCGGGTCGCTCGCCCCGACCACCGCGGACTCGGCCACCGACGGATGGGACACCAGCGCCGACTCCACCTCGGTGGTGGAGATGTTGTGGCCGGAGACAAGCATCACGTCGTCCACCCGGCCGAGCAGCCACAGGTCGCCGTCCTCGTCCCGCTTAGCGCCGTCCCCCGGGAAGTAGAGCCCCTCGAACCGGGACCAGTATGTGTCGATGTACCGCTGGTCATCGCCCCAGATCGTGCGCAGCATCGCCGGCCACGGCTCCCGCACCGCCAGGAAGCCGCCCCCGCCGGGTGGCACCGGAGCGCCCGTGTCGTCGACCACGTCGGCGACGATGCCGGGCAGCGGGCGCATCGCCGAGCCCGGCTTGGTGGTGGTGACCCCTGGCAGCGGCGAGATCAAGATGGCGCCGGTCTCGGTCTGCCACCAGGTGTCCACCACCGGGCAGCGGTTGCCGCCGATCTGTTCCCGATACCACATCCAGGCTTCCGGGTTGATCGGCTCGCCGACCGTGCCGAGCAGCCGCAGCGAGGACAGGTCGAACCTGGCCGGGATGTCGTCGCCCCACTTGGCGAACGTGCGGATCGCGGTCGGCGCGGTGTAGATGATGCTCACCCGGTACTTCTCGACCAGCTCCCAGAACCGTCCCCTGTGGGGCGTGTCCGGCGTCCCCTCGTACATCAACGACGTGGCGCCGTTCGCGAGCGGGCCATACACTATGTACGAGTGGCCGGTCACCCAGCCGATGTCGGCGGTGCACCAGTAGACGTCGGTCTCCGGCTTCAGGTCGAAGACCGCGTGATGGGTCCAGGCCACCTGGGTGAGGTAGCCACCCGTGGTGTGCAGGATGCCCTTCGGCTTGGCGGTCGTCCCGCTGGTGTAAAGGATGTAGAGCGGGTGCTCGGCGTCGAACGGCTGCGCCTGGTGGGTGGTGCCGGCGGTCTCCACAGTGTCGTGCCACCACACGTCCCGGCCGTCGGTCCAGTCGACGTCCTGGCCGGTGCGGCGCACCACCAGCACCCGCTCGACCACGGGCGCGCGGGTCACCGCCTCGTCCACGACCGCCTTGAGCGCGGACGGCTTGCCCCGCCGGTAGCCGCCGTCGGCCGTGATCACCAGCTTCGTGTCCGAGTCGTGGATCCGCCCGGCCAGCGCCTCGGCCGAGAACCCGCCGAACACCACCGAGTGGGTGGCGCCGATCCGGGCACAGGCCAGCATCGACACCGGCAGCTCGGGGATCATCGGCAGGTAGATCGCCACCCGGTCGCCGGCCCGTACCCCCAGGTCGGTCAGCGTGTTGGCCGCCTGGCAGACGGCGGCGAGCAGGTCCGCGTACGTGATCGTGCGGGTGTCACCCGGCTCGCCCTCCCAGTGGAAGGCCACCCGGTCGCCGCGCCCGGCCGCCACGTGCCGGTCCAGGCAGTTGTACGCGAGGTTGAGTTCCCCGCCGACGAACCACTTCGCGAACGGCGGGTTCGACCAGTCCAGCACCTGCTGCCACGGTGTGGCCCAGTCCAGCCGGCGGGCGGCCGACTCCCAGAACCCGAGCCGGTCGGCCGCTGCCGCCTGGTAGGCCTCGGCGGTGACGTTGGCCGCCGCCGCGAACTGCTCCGGCGGGGGGAAGCGCCGGCTCTCCCGCAGCAGGTTCTCCAGCGTGGTGGTCCTCTCGGGGGTCATCTGGGCTCCCTCGCGATCGCTTCTGTCTACTTTCCTTACAGCGCGCCTAATCGTTTAGAGTACGACGATGCGTCGCGATCCGCTGACCGGGCTAGGGGAACTGGCCGGCGTGGCGTCGGCGCTGGAAAGCGCCCGGGCCGCGGTCGACGACGCGTACCGCCACCCGGCGTTGCGGCGGCGCGGCGGCGAGGTCGCCGCGGAGGCCAGCCTACACGCCGCGGTGGCCAGTGCGGCGCTGGCCGGCAGCCGGTACGAGGTGGCGGAGGTGCGTGCCGGCACGGTCACCGACCCGGTGTTGCAGGGGGCGCTGCGGTGTGCGGAGGCGCTGCCCGGGCTGGCCGACCGGTGGCGGCAGGCACCCCGGCAGGTGCTCGCGCGGCTGCACCTGCTGGCCGCGCGGGGGGCGGTGGACGACACCGAGCTGGGTCGGCCGGTGGCCGGGCCGGAGGTCAGGGCCCGGTTGGATGGGCTGGTCGACGGGGTGCTCCGGGACAGCCCACCCGGACTGCTACGGGCCGCGGTGGTGCACGGAGAGCTGCTGGCGCTGCGCCCGTTCGCCGGCCCGTACGGGGTGGTGGCGCGGGCCGCCGCCCGGCTGGAGCTGATGACCGGCGGGTTCGACCCGCGCGGCCTGGTGCTGGTGGATGCCGCGCACCTGGCCCGGGAGCCGGAGTATGTCGGGGCGGCCGGTGCCTTCGCGACCGGCACGCCGGACGGTGTGCGGGCGTGGCTGCGGCACTGCGGTGGCGCGGCGGCGACCGGTGCGGACAGACTGGTCGAGATCGCGGACGGGCTGGCCCGGCCGGCCTGACCGCTACGGCTGCGCGTCCGGTGGGCCGGGTGGGTCCGGCCGACCGGGGCCCTCCGGCCGAGCGGGTACGTCCGGCGGGGCGGAGCCCGGCAGGGGCTGCCAATGACCCGGTGCTGGCGGCTGACCCGGTGCTGGCGGCGGGCCGGCTGCCGGCGGCCCGGGCGGCGCGGACCGGCCGCTCACGGCGATCGCCGGCCCCACCCCGAAGTGGTTGAGCAGCGCGCCGGCCAGTGCGATGGTCGCACCGATCAGCATCACCACAGCTCCCCAACCGGTGCTCAACGCGACCTCCTGCGCCTGGAACGTGGGGTCGGCATCGGCCAGCCGGCGGGCTCCGACGAGCACATGCTTGTCGGAGGCGATCATCCCGAGCAGCACCACGAACCCGAACATCGCCAGACCGACCTCGACCTGGCGCAGCCGGAAGCCGAGCAGGTCCGGGTCCCGGCGCAGTCCGAACCGGGTCGCGACGGCCGCGATCCCGAGCAGCGCCGCCAGGACCACGAAGGTGGTCAGCGGCACCATGAACGTCTGCAGCGACCAGGCGTTGAACGAGAGCGAGACGCCCAGCAGGCCGAACGCCTCGGCGGCCCGCTCGCCGTAGGCGACGAACGGGGCGAACGAGAACCCGAACAGGACCAGACCACCGAACCCGACCAGCAGATCACCGAGGTGCAGCTGGCGCGGCAACGCCGGTACGGGTGGCGGGGGGACTCCGGAACCGGGGAAGGTCATGCTCGGCAGCCTATCGATCGTCGACCCCCCGGCGGGTGCCCGCGCAGACCCCCGCGCCGACGGTGCCTCGCGTGACGACGGCGCCTCACGTGATGAGGCGCCGTCACCGCACGTCCAGCCGGGTTACCATGCGTGCACCTGTCAAGTCGTTGTCGCCGGTCCCCTTACAGTCCCGACGCAACGCGCCGTATGCGTGGCTGCTCGCCGCGTGGGTGCCCAGTGGCCGTGCCCGGAGCCCGTTCGCACGGAGTCCGTAGTCCCTGTCTACGCCATTTCGGCGCGGCCCGCCACTCAGGCGGGAGAATCTGTGACGGCCGATCACCCGTGTGGGTAATGTGGCTGTCCCTGGAGCTCGGCCAGGCGGGCGTGCCGTCCGGTAACGCCGCGGGCGTGGCTTGGCGGGCGGTTCGAGCCGCTGGTCAGCGGGGCGGCGTCCGGTTCCGGCGGCGCCTGCCGTACCAGGCGATCCCGACCGCCAGCCCGACCCCGACCCCGACCGCCGCGGCGGCCACGGGCACGGCGCGCCGGTCCCGTAGCCGCTGCCGCAGCGGCACCGGGTGGCGGAACTCCCGGACCGGCCAGTCCCGCTCGGCCGCTGCCCGTCGCAGGGTCCGGTCCGGGTTGACCACCGTCGGGTGGCCGACCACCGTGAGCATCGGCAGGTCGCTGATCGAGTCGGAGTACGCGTACGACTTGTCGAGGTCGTAGCCGCGGTCGGCCGCCATCTCCCGTACCGCCGCGGCCTTGCTCTCGCCAGCGGCGTAGAACTCGATCTCTCCGGTATAGCGCCCGTCCGCGACGCCCATCCGGGTGGCGATCACGTCGGAGACGCCGAGCAGCTCGCCGATCGGCTGCACGATCTCCGCGCCGGAGGCGGACACGAGCACCACATCCCGGTCGGCCGCCAGATGTTCCTCGATCAGGTGGCCCGCCTCGGCGTAGATGTACGGGTTGATCAGCTCGTCGAGTGCCTCGGAGACGATCTGCCGGACCTGCTCGACCTTCCAGCCCTTGCACAGCTGCGCAACGTAGTCGCGGGTGCGGGCCATGGCGGCCTCGTCTGCTCCCCCGAGCCTGAACGTGAGCTGGGCGTACGCGGCCTTGACCACATCGCTTCGTTTGATCAGGCCGTCCCGGTAGAACGGTCGGCCGAACGCGAGCGCGCTCGACTTCGCGATCACCGTCCGGTCGAGGTCGAAGAAGGCGGCACCCTTGCCCACGAACCGCAATTCTAGCCGCCGGCCGACGTGATTCGTCTGCGCCGGCACGGTACGGTGGGCCGCGACACTCGACTGGGTGGATGTTAGGGTCGCCCGATGCGTGCGGTGAACGCCACTCGACGTTGGGTGGCTGCTTCGGGCATCCTGGAAACCAGTTGACCCTCGGCGGTTGCACCCCCCGTGACCGCTGAGTGGGTTCGGCTCTGCCCCCCGGAGCCGACCCCGTGACGACCCCCGCCTACCCCCCAGGCGGGGGTCGTCCTCTATCTGATGCCTAGTTCGGCTGCCGACGTCCGCACGCGCGATCGCGCGCGGCGTCCGGTTGGTCTGGATCTGTCGCAGCTTGCATAGCAGATCATCGCCGTGCCCGGACGTTATCCACAGACGGTGGTCCGTCCACAGCCGGTGTTGGTCCGAGCTTGGTGGGAGGCGGGAGCTCCGGCACGGTGTGGTCGAACCTGACCGACCGGCCACCAGGGAGACCACGATGACCACCCGCACCACCCGGATTGCGCGCACCGCGCAGGCCGCGCCCTCGGATCGGGCACTCGAAGGAGGCGACCGGGGCCGCGGGCGCCTGCCGCTGGTGGTGACCAGTGATGACCAGCTGCTCGACGAGGTGCTCCGGGTCGCCGCCGCGGGCGGGACGGAGGTGGATGTGGCCGCGGACCCGGCGGCCGCCCGCGGGCGATACGGCACGGCACCGCTGGTGCTGGTCGGTGTGGACCAGGCTCAGGCCAGCCTGCGCGCCCGGCTGCCACGCCGCGCCGACGTCGTGATCGTCGCGCCCGACCGGCTGGACGAGGCGACCGGGTCGCCGGACCCGTGGAACTTCGTGGAGCCGCTCGGCGCCACCCACGTGGCGACGCTGCCCGCCGCCCAGCTGTGGTTGGTCGAGCGGTTCGCCAACAGCCAGCTCCGCGGAGCTCCCGGCCGGGTGGTGGCGGTGCTGAGCGGTCGGGGTGGAGCGGGCGGCAGTGTGCTGGCCGCCGGTCTGGCGGTGACCGCCGCCAGCCTTCGGCACCGGGTGCTGCTGGTCGACGCCGACCCGCTCGGAGGTGGGCTCGACCTGGTGCTCGGCTGGGAGGACGACCGCGGGCTGCGCTGGCCCGAGCTGGCCGGAACGAGCGGCCGGCTGGACGGTGCCGCACTGGTCGGTGCGCTGCCCGGCCGGGGCGAGCTGGCGGTGCTGTCGTTCGATCGCCGGGTGCCGGCGGAGGTCGCGCCGGAAGCGATGACCGCGGTGCTGGATGCTGGCCGGCACACCCGTGATCTGGTGGTGGTGGATGTCCCGCGACAGCTCCACCCGGCAGCGGTGGTGGCGTTGCAGACCGCAGACGACGGCCTGCTGGTGGTGCCGGCCGAGGTGCGAGCGGCGACCGCCGCCGCCCGGGTGGCGACCGCCGCACGGGAGCACTGTTCGCAGCTGCGCCTGGTGGTCCGTGGACCGTCACCGGGTGGGCTGACCGCCGAGGAGATCAGCAGGTCACTGGGGTTGCCGGTGGCCGGGTCGTTGCGCCCCGAGCTGGGCCTGCCGGCTGCGCTGGAGGGTGGTCTCGCGCCGACCGAGACCGGCCGGGGACCGCTGGCGGCGCTGTGCCGGCGGCTGGTGGACGAGCTGTCCGCACCGGTCGGGGCGGTCAGCCAGTGACCGCGGTCACCGGGTTGCCGGCGACCGTGGTCGACCAGGTCCGGCACCGGTTCGCCCGGGACGGGGAGCCGGCGTCGAGTGCCGCAGTGGTGGCGGCCGTCCGGGACCAACCCGCCGCCGCGGCGCTCGGCGACACGGCGCTGCTGAGCCTGGCCGACCGCGTCCATGCCGACCTGGTCGGCGCCGGCCCGCTGGCGCCGTTGCTGCGTCAGCCCGGCGTGACCGACGTGCTCGTAAACCGCACCGAGGTCTGGGTGGACCGTGGTAACGGGCTGCAGCGGGTCCCGGTCGCGGTGGGCGGACCCGAGGACGTGCGCCGGCTCGCCCAGCGGCTCGCGGCCGCCGGAGGCAGGCGGCTCGACGACAGCAGTCCGTGCGTGGATGTGCGCCTGGCCGATGGGACCCGGCTGCACGCCGCGCTGCCCCCGATCGCCGTCGACGGCCCGTACCTGGCGCTGCGCACCTTCCGGGCCCGCCCGTTCACACTGGCCGAGCTGGTGGCGGCCGGCGCGATCGACGAGCCGATGGCGGCGATCCTGACCGCGATCGTCGCCGCCCGCCTGGCGTACCTGGTGACCGGTGGCACGGGCAGCGGTAAGACAACGCTGCTCGGGACCCTGCTGTCGCTGGTGCCGCACGACGAACGGATCGTGGTGGTGGAGGACGCCGCTGAGCTGCGGCCGGCGCACCCGCACGTGGTCGGGCTGCAGTCCCGCACCACCAATGTGGAGGGAGCTGGCGCGGTCGGGCTGCGGGAGCTGGTCCGGCACGCGCTGCGGATGCGCCCGGACCGGATCGTGGTGGGCGAGTGCCGCGGCGCCGAGATCGCTGACCTGCTCGCCGCGCTGAACACCGGCCACGAGGGCGGTGCCGGCACGCTGCACGCCAACGCACCGGGCGACGTTCCGGCCCGGCTGGAGGCGCTCGGCCTGCTCGGAGGGCTGCCCCGGGCGGTCCTGCACGCCCAGGTGGCGGCGGCCCTACAGGTGGTGCTGCACCTGCGCCGGACCGCGGCCCCGGATGGCCGCCGGGTGCTGGACGCGGTCTGCCTGCTACAGCCGGGCGGGCCGTCGGGACTGGTCACCGCTGTGCCGGCGTGGCAGCGCGGTCGCGGTCCTGGGCCGGCGGCGCCGGCGCTGGCCGGGCTGCTGGCTGAGCGCGCGGTGGCGGTTCCGGCGCCGCTCGACGGTCACCCTGCAGGGGCAGCCCGGTGACCGCCGTCGCCGCGCTCTGCGTCGGTCTGGCGGCGGCTGCTGTGTGGTGGCCGCGGCCAGGCCGGCGGGCCCGCCGCCGGCGGATCCTCCAGCCGGCGCCGCACCGGCACGGCGGGTGGCTGGCTGCCACCGGGCTCGGCATCCTGGTGCGACGGCTGGAGTCGATGGTGCGCCGGCTTCGTGCTCCGGGCCGGGGCCGCGGCGGCGGCCGCCGCCCCTCGCCCGGCGGCGGAGTGCCCCGGGCGCGCGTGCCGTTGCTCGCCCCGGCCATCGCGGCGGTGACCGGGGCGATCCTCGGCGGGGTGGTAGCGGGCGCGGTGGCGGGTGCGTACGCCGCCGTGGCGGCCCGGCTGATGGCGCGGCGCCGCGCCGAACGCGCCCGGACCGACCACCGGGCCGGGCAGCTCGACCTGCTCGCGGCCGCCGCGGCCGATCTCCGGGCCGGGCTGCCGGCCAGCGCCGCGCTGGCCGGCGTCTGCGACGACCGGGATGACGGGTTGTCGGCTCGAGTCAAGGCGGCGGTGCTCCTGGCCGAGCGGACCGGGGCACCGCTGGCCAGCGTGCTCGACCAGATCGAGGCGGACGCGCGGGGCACCGATCGAGCCCGGGCCGCGGCCGCCGCGCAGACCGCCGGCTCCCAGGCCACCGCGTGGTTGCTGGCCGGGCTGCCGTTCGGTGGCATCGGCCTCGGCTACGCAATCGGGACCGATCCGCTGGACGTCCTGCTGCACACGCCGGTCGGCGCGGTGTGCGCGCTCGGCGCGGTCGGGTTGCAGCTGGCCGGGCTGGCCTGGGCCGGCCGGATCGCCCGCACCGTACCGGCGGTCGGGCCGTGACCGCGGTGCTCGCGGTGTGCCTGGTGGCTGTGGCGCTGCTGGTGGCGGTGCCGGTGCGGCGCCGGCGACGTCCGGCGCACCGGTTGCTCGGGTCGCCGGCCGCGGCCGCGGCCGGCAGCAGCCCGCCGCCGGCGGTTCCGGGAGCGACCGGCCGGAGGCCGTTCGGAGCACCGCGGGTCGACAAGCTCCGGTGCGCCGCGGTGCTCGGCGGGATCGCCGTGGCGGTGCTGGTCGGCGGCTGGTTCGGTCTGCTGGCCGGAGCTGGCGCCGCGGCTGCGCTCGACCGCGGGCTGCGCCGGCTGCCGTCGACCACTTCCCGCGCGCACCGGCTGGCCGGAGCCGCCGAGCTGCCGTTGGCGGCCGACCTGCTGGCGGTGGCGCTGCGGGGTGGGGCACCGGTGGACCGGGCGACCGCCGCGGTCGCCGAGGCGCTTCCGGGACCGCTCGGAGATCGGTTGGCCCGGGTGGGCAGGGTGCTGGGGTTGGGCGGAACGCCGACCGAGGCGTGGGCGCAGCTCGGTCCGGCCGAGGGGGCGGATCGGTTCGCCCGGGCGGCGGTCCGCAGCGCGGAGCACGGCAGCGCGCTGGCCGGTGCGCTCGCCCGGCTGGCCGAGGACCTCCGCGCCGACCGGACGGTCGCGATCGACGCGGCGGCCCACCGGGCCGGGGTGCTTGTCGTGCTGCCACTGGGATTGTGCTTCCTGCCGGCGTTCGTGCTCGCCGGTCTGGTGCCCGTGATCGTCGCCATTCTCGGCGATGTCCTATAGATCGAGGTTCTGCAATGGGAGGAGTGGTACGGATGCGTAAGGTTCTCGGCCGGCTCGGCACTGACGCCGGCATGAATACTGCGGAGTATGCGGTGGGAACGTTGGCGGCGGTCGCCTTCGCCGGAATCCTGCTGGCGGTCGTGCAGTCGGATCCGATCCGGGCGGCGCTGCAGGCGGTCGTGGAACGGGCGCTGGGATGAGCCCGCCGATCCGTCCGGCCCGGTCGCCGGTCGGGCCGGAGCGGGTCGGGTTCACCGACCGCGGGTCCGCGACGGCCGAGCTCGCGGTCGGGCTTCCGGCACTGCTCATGCTGCTGCTGGCCGGGCTCGCCGCGGTCGGGGCGGTCACCACGCAGCTGCGATGTGTGGACGCGTCCCGGGACGCGGTGCTGGCGGCGAGCCGGGGTGAAGCCGGCACCCAGGCCGGCCAGCGGGCGGCACCGCCCGGTGCGGAGGTGACGGTCACCGCGTCCGGTGACACGGTCACGGCGACCGTCCGGGCGCCGGTGCCGCTGCTCGGCGGCCACCTGCCGGCGCTCCGGGTCAACGCCACGGCGGTGGCCGGGATCGAGCCGGGATCACCCGGCCCGGCGCTGTGACGGTCCGCCAGCGGTACGCCGCCGCCCGGTCGTGGTGTCGCCGCCGGGTCGTCCCGCCGTGGCGGCCGCGGGCCGCCTGGCCGGCGTTCCGGCCGACAGCTGATCGGGGCTCGGCGTCGGTGTGGGTGCTGGCGGCCGGCCTGGTGCTGCTGGCGGCGGGCTTGGCGGGGAGCATGGTCGGGGCGGCGCACGTCGCCCAGCACCGCGCACAGGCCGCCGCAGATCTGGCGGCGCTCGCCGGTGCCGCCCGAGCCGTCGCCGGGCACCCGGCCGCTTGCGCGCGGGCGGGCGTGATCGCGGTGGCGAACGGCGCTGGGCTTACCCACTGCGCGCTCGACGGCTTCGACCTGACCGTCACGGTCGAGGTGGTGCCGCCGGCCGGTGCGGGGCTCCACCGCACTGCGCGCGCCACCGCCCGGGCCGGACCGGTCCGCACCGACGACTCCCGGTGAGTCGCCCCCGACCGGGTGACGATCGTCCGACGGCGCATACGATCGTGGCTGGTCGAGCGGCGGACGAGGAGATCACGGGTGGAGCTGCTGCACTCCGGCAAGGTCCGGGATGTCTATCAGGACGGTGACGACCTGATCCTGGTCGCCTCGGACCGGGTATCGGTCTACGATGCGGTGCTGCCGACCCCGATTCCGGAGAAGGGAAAGCTCCTCACCCGGCTATCCCTCTGGTGGTTCGGTCAGCTCGCCGACCTCGTACCGGATCATGTGCTGTCCGCCACTGACGTGCCGGCGCAGTGGGCGGGCCGCGCGATCCGGTGCCGCCGGTTGCGGATGGTTCCGGTGGAGTGCATCGCCCGGGGATACCTGGCCGGGCTCGGTCTGCGCGAGTACCAGGCGACCGGCGGGATCTGCGGCGTGCCGCTCCCGCCCGGTCTGGTGGAGGGCTCCCGGCTCCCCGAGCCGATCTTCACCCCGACCACCAAGGCTCCGGTCGGCGAGCACGACGAGTTCATCACGTTCGACGACGTGGTCGCCCAGGTCGGCGCCGGAGTCGCCGATGACCTGCGTCGGCTCACGCTCGCGGTCTACCGGCGCGGAGCCGAACGGGCAGCCGCCAGAGGTCTGATCGTCGCCGACACGAAGCTGGAGTTCGGCTGGGCCGCTGACGGCTCCTTGGTGCTCGCCGACGAGGTGCTGACCCCGGACTCGTCGCGGTTCTGGCCGGCCGACGACTGGCGGCCCGGCCGGGCGCAGTTTGCGTTCGACAAGCAGTTCCTGCGGGAGTGGGCGAACACCACCGGCTGGGACCGGAAGCCGCCGGCTCCGCAGGTGCCGCCGGAGATCGTCGAGGCGACCCGGACCCGGTACCGGGAGGCCTACGAGCGCCTCACCGGGCACCGCTGGCAGGGCTGAGCAGAACCGCCGCCGGCACCGCCGGCACCCGCGCCGCGGCGGGGGCGGCGTCAGCGCATTCGGGAGTAGGCGCCGCGGAGCCGTTCCAGGTCCCGCTGGCGCTTCTCCCGGTTGGCGCCGAGCACCAGCAACAGCAGCCCGAGCGGGATCAGCATCAGCCACGGACCGGCCAGGCTCAGCAGGTGCAGCGCCGCGACCGCGGTGACCGCCGAACCGATGATCAGGGGGGCGCGTTGCCGGAGCCGGGAACCGAGCAGCAGCGCGGCGACGCCGCCGAGGATCACCCAGACCTGCCGACTGGGGGAAGGGGTGGTGGTGATGATGACCAGGAGGAGGCTGGGGGCGAACGCGGCGACCAGCCCGGGGCCGTAGGTGACCCAGCTGCCCAGCTCCGGCCGGTACCGCACCTCCAGCGCCCCGACCAGCAGCGCGAACAGCGCGAACGGCAGGGTGTACGCCTCCAGCAGCCCGACCTCGAACAGCCGCATGATGATCCACCAGGCCACGACCTCGCTGATCGCGGCGGTCCACAGCAGGATCCGGCGCTCCCGGTTCGAGCGGCCCGGGCGCACCGCCGCCAGGCCGAGCACCGCCCCGACGCCGACCAGCAGCGCCGCCAGGTCCGGGGCGGAGCCGAGCGCGAGCACCACCGCGGCCACCATCGACACGTAGCCGCCGAGCCCTTCCACGGCGGCCAGCTCCTGGGCGGCGGCGGGTGGTCGCAGCCGGGGCAGGCGGGAGACCGCGAGCAGCGCCACCGCGGCGACCGCGAGCAGCGCGAAGCCGAGCTGGGTCCGGCCGGCACCGACCAGGTACGCGGTGACCAGCGCGAACAGCTGGGCCGCGGCGGCCGCGCCCAGCCAGCCGAGCAGCCGGGCCAGCCAGGTCCGGCCGCCGATCGCCGCCGTGGCACCGACCGCGATCGCGCCACCGAACGTAGCCCAGGTCAGCGCGGGATCGGCCAGGCTGCCGGCCAGCCCGGCGCCCCCGGCGGCCAGCCCGATCCCGAGCACCACCTGCCGGGTGACCCGCAGCGGCCGGGCCGCCCGGGTGGGCACCGGGGGCGGGGTCAACGCCACCCCCAGCATCGCCATCGTGAACACCGCGAGCGCCGCCGCCGTCCCCGCCGGCCAGCCCGCGCCGAGCGCCGCCGGCGCGATCAGGACGGTGACCGCGAGGCCGGGTGCCACCACCGGCGCGGCCTGCCGGGTCACGGCGCCGCCGAAGCCGACCGCGGCCAGCGCCGCGGCGAGGGTGAGCAGCAGCGCGGCCAGTACGGCGGTCGCCGGCACGTCGCCGGTGTCGACCAGCGTCGCCGGTGGGCCATCCCACGGCGCGGCCAGCACCTGGTACGGGTCGACCAGCGCGGCGGCCAGCGCCGGCGCGATCGCGAACAGGGCGATCACCGCCGGGACGGAGGCGGCGATCAGCGCTCCCAACGGCGGGGGGACGGCGGTCCGGGGGGCTGGGTGCGGGGAGGGCTGGCCGGTCGGGTAGGCGCCGCGGATGGCGGCCGACCGCACCAGCTCGGCCAGCACCGCCAGCAGCACCGCCGCCGCCGCGTACACCCCAGTCGGGTGCCCGGTCGGCAGGGTGGCGGCGGCCGTGGCGGTGGCGCCGGCCGTGACGCCGACCGTGCCGTAGGGCAGGTACCGCAGCACCGGCGCCCCGGCGGGCTGCCGGGCCGACCGGACGGTGAGCACGGCCAGGCCGAGGCTGGTGCCGGCGAGCGCCGCCAGCAGCCCGGCGCCGGCCCCGTGGCCGAGGTGCCCGGTCAGCGCCCCCAGCGAGCCGGGGAGGGCGAGCAACCCCCCGATCACCGCGGCTCCGCCGATCCGGAGCCGCGGGTCGGGCACGGCGGCGGTCCGCGGGCGGAGCCGGCGGATCGGGGGTCGCACCGCCAGGGCGGCCATCGCGACACCGACCAGCACGACGACCGCCAGCACCGCTGCCGTGCTCCAGGCCCGGCCGAGGCTCGCGCACACCGCGTACCCGCCCAGTACGCCGGCCGCCGCGGCCCGGGACCAGGCGGCCCGGGGGCTGAGTGTGACGGCGGCCAGCGCGTACCCGGTGCCGACCGCGGCGCTCAGCGCCGCCGGGGTCCACCAGTCCAGGCCCAGGGCGCCGGGGGCACCGACGGTGGCCAGCACCGCCAGCGCGGCGCTCGCCCGGTGGCTGGTGCGGCGGGGGAGCACCACCGCCGCGGTGACCGACAGCACCGCCAGCGCGAACGGTGCCGCCCAGGTCAACCCGGCCACCTCGGTGGCCGGCGCCAACCGGGCCAGCTCCGCGTTCCAGAGTGGGCTCACGGTCCCCAGCACCTGGGCGGCGCTGGCCACCGCGGCGGCGACCGCGACGCCCCCGACCAGGGCCCCGACCGCCGCGACGCCGAGCACCGGACCGCGCCGCCAGGACGCCGGCAGAGTCCGGACCGCGACCGCCACCAGCAGCACCAGGACGGCGGCCGTGGCCAGCCCGGCGTCCGGGCCGGAGAAGGGCAGCGCCAGGGCGGCGATCCGGGCCAGCGTCGCGACCACCGCGGCGGTGAGCGCACCGGCCGCCAGGTCGGCGCCGTCCAGCAGCCGGTCGGGGCGCCGGATCGCGTCGATCCGCGGCGTGGCGACCACCAGCCCGGCGGCCAGCAGCAGCAGTGCGGCGATGCTCAGGTCGATGGCGCTGGGTGCGCTCGCCACGGTTACCACCGCCACCACGGCCGTGCCGAGCGGGGCCGCCACCCGTACGGTCACCGGCGTGAACCGGCGCCGCAGCTGGGTCAGGGTGGCGTAGCCGAGCGACCCGCAGACGGCGGCGTACGCGGCGGCCAGCACCTGCGGTGGGCCGAAGCCGGCCGCCACCGCACCGGTCGCCGCGGCACCCGGCAGCGCCAGCGTGGCCGCTCCGGCGGACCACTCGGACACCAGCTCAGCGGCGCTGGACCGCTCCGCAGGGGGGCTACCGGGCGAGCGTCCGGGTGGGCGGCTGGGTCGGTGGGCGCCGGCCACCACCGTCCCGGTGACGGTCAGCGCGGTCAGGATGGTCGCGGTCAGGGCCGGACCGGCCAGCGAGGCACCGGCCGCGGCGAGGAACAGCACGCCGGCGCCGGCCACGTGGCTGACGGCGCCCCGGCGGGTCCGCGCGTCCAGACCGGTCAGGCTCAGCCCGGCCGCCACCACCGCCATCACCCAGGCTCCGGTCGTCGGCGCCAGCCCGAGCGAGGCGGGAGCGGCCAGCGCCGACAGGGCCGTCCCGGCGACCGTGATCTCCCGCCGGAACCGGTGCGGCAGGGCGAACCCGGCACCGACCGTGGCGGCCGCCGCGGTGGCTGCCAGCTGCCAGTCCAGCCGGCCGACCGCCGCCGCCAGCCCGCGCTGGTAGCCGACCAGTTCATCCGGCCACGGCGGCCACACCAGGGTGGCGGCTCCGGCCCGCAGGGACAGTCCGGCGACCACCACCCCGAGCGCCGCCAGCGCCCAGGCGGATGCGCGCAGCGGTCCCCGCCGGGCGCCGGCCGGCAGCAACAGGCACGCCAGCGTGGTGCCGGTCATGACCACGGCGATCGGGAGCAACGAGCGGCCGGGCAACGCCAGCGCCACCACCCGGGCGGCGGAGCCCATCACCGCCAGCGTCACCAGGCCGGCGGCGAGGTCCGGTACCGGCGGGCGGCGCCAGCCCACCGCGCCAGCCAGCCCGACCGCCGTGGCCAGCACCAGCGTGAGCCCGGCCAGCGCGGCGGCCGGGACGGCGCCGGCCAGCAGCAGCGCGGCCAGCGCCAACCCGGCCGAGGTCAGGAACGCGACCCCGTGCAGCGCCCACGCCAGATAGCCCAGCAGCCGCCGCCCGGCGGTCATCGCCAGCCCGGCGTCGTACGCGGCCACCAGCGCGAACACCACCGCCCAGCCGGTCAGTCCGGTCACCACCGGCGCGGCCACCAGCGGCAGCACCGGCTGGGCGGCGAGCAGCGAGGCCCAGCGGGGGACCTCGAGGCGGGTGACCAGGTGATACCCGTACGCGACGGCGGCGGTGGCCGCCGCGACCAGCCCGATGTAGACGGTCCGGGGCAGGTCGGCCAGCGCGCCGGTGGTCCACAACGGATAGCCGGCGACGCTGAACATGAGCAGGCCCACCGCGGCGAGGGTCTCGGCGGTCGCGGTCAGCCCGCGGGCGGCCACCGCCGGTCCGGCGCCCAGGAACAGCCCGGCCACGGCGAGCAGGATCACCAGCTGGCTCCACGGTTCCAGCTCGGTGATGGCGACTCCGGCGAACACGATCGCGGCGATCCCGAGCAGCAGCCCACCCAGCCCCAGCATGATCGTCTGGACCGAGCGGGAGGAGGCCTCCGGCGGCAGCGGCGCCACCTGTACCCGGGGGCGGTCCGGGGCGGACCGCGGCGGGTGGCCACCGGCCGGTGAACCAGCCGCGCCGGGCGGGGCGGTGCGCGCCGGTCCGGCCGGCTGCCGTGGGGGCGGGGTGGTGGTCCGCCCCCGGCCGCCGGCCGCGGCGCCTCCGCCCCGGCCGGCCGGGCCGGCCCGCCGCTGCCGCTCCGCGATCTCGTGCGCCAGCACGTCTCGCCGGTGCTGTGCCACCTGCATCTTGCCGGCGAGGTTCTTGCGGTCCTTGTCCAGGCTGATGTTGGCCGCCGCCATCTCGGCGATCGCCTTCTCCAGCCGGGCCAGCTCCGAGGCCAGACCGCCCGGCGGCGGGTGGTCGGGGGGCTTGTCCGCCATCAGACCTCCGGCCGGTCGCACTGCGAGGAACGCCTGGCCGTGGCGTGCGAGCGCAGCGGCACTACGCCCGCCAGCGGCCCACCTGCATCATCCCGCGAACCGGCCAGACCTGCTATGGGCGGCCCATGCCGTGGTACTCCCAGCCCGCGGCGGTCCACAGGGCCGGGTCCAGGCAGTTCCGGCCGTCGATGACGACTCGGCTGGTGGCGAGGTGACCCAGGGCGGTCGGATCGGCGTTGCGGAACTCGGTCCACTCGGTGAGCACGCAGACCAGCGCGGCGTCGGCGACCGCGGCGGCCAGGCTCGGCTGGTAGCTGACCTCCGGCAGCGCGGCCCGGGCGTTGTCCATCCCCTGCGGGTCGTAGACGCGGACCTCGGCCCCGGCCTTGTGCAGCATCGCCGTCACCGCCAGCGCCGGCGCGTCGCGTACGTCGTCGGTGTTCGGCTTGAAGGTGGCACCCAGCACCGCGATCCGGATCCCGGACAGGTCCGGCCCGGCCGGCCCGAACGGCCGGTCCAGCAGCTGGGCGGCGAGCTTGAGCACCCGGGTCCGGCGCCGCAGGTTGATCAGCTCGACCTCGTGCAGGAACCGCAGCGACTCGCCCGCCCCCAGCTCCTGCGCCCGGGCCTGGAAGGCGCGGATGTCCTTGGGCAGGCAGCCGCCGCCGAACCCGACCCCGGCCTGCAGGTAGCGCTGCCCGATCCGCGGGTCGTAGCCGATCGCCCGGGCCAGCAGGGTCACGTCCGCGCCGGCCACCTCGCACACCTCGGACATCGCGTTGATGAACGAGATCTTGGTGGCGAGGAACGAGTTGGCCGCCACCTTGACCAGCTCCGCGGTGGCGAAGTCGCAGGTCACCACCGGGACCTCCCGGTCCTCGGTGGCGGCCAGCTCGAACACCCCCTTGTGGGCGGCGTAGAGCAGCCCGCCCGCCCAGGAGGTCTGGTACGCGAGCACCAGCCGGCTCGGTCGCAGCACGTCCTCGACCGCGTGCCCCTCCTGGAGGAACTCCGGCGCCCACGCCACCTCGACCGCCAGCTCCGGGTCGGCGTGCTTTCCGACCAGCTGCTGCACCCAGGTCGCGGTGCCGGCCGGCACGGTCGACTTACCCACGATCAGCGCCTTCCGGGGCAGCGCGCCGGCCAGCGCGGTGACCGCCTGCTCGACGTACGACAGGTCGGCGCTGAGCCCGTCGTCGCGCTGCGGGGTGCCCACGCAGATGAAGTGCACGTCCCCGAACTGCGCCGCCTGCTCGAACGAGGTGCCGAACCGGAGCCGCCCGGAGGCGAGGTTCTGCCGCAGCAGCTCGTCCAGCCCGGGCTCGTGGAACGGGACCTCCCCGGCCGACAGCCTGGCGATCTTGTCAGCGTCGACGTCGACGCCGAGCACCTCGTACCCCAGCTCGGCGAAGCAGATCGCGTAGGTGGCGCCGAGGTAGCCGGTCCCGATGAACGTCAGCCGCGGCTTGGCCGCACCGGACGGGGGAGCCACCACCTCCGGGACCGCGGGGGAGGAGAACGGTGCTGGGGTGGCGGAGTAGGGCATCGTCACGGGTCTCTCCGGGTAAGTGCGGGCGGCGGTGCCGCGCGGCGGATCTTCCAGCGTACTGGCGGCCAGCTTGCGACCGGTGGGTATCGTCGCATCTCTCATCCTGTCGGATCAACGACAGCCGGCGAAGCGAGTCTGCCATGGTCCTCCCGCGGGTCCCCCCGCGCCTTGTCGCGACCGACCTGGACGGCACCCTGCTGCGCCCGGACGGGACCTCAGCGCCCGCCCGCTGCGCTGGCTGGCCAGCTACCCGTTCCTGCGCGCCGCGCCGCGGGTGGGTGCCGCCCGACCACAGCGGGAGAGGCTTCGGTCAGCGGGTCGGCTCGCCGGGGTACGGCGGGGGTGGCGGGGCCGGTGGGCCGGGCGGGAGGGCTCCCGGACCCCAGTCCCAATCCCGTTCCGGGCCCCGCCACCGCCGCGGGATGCACAGCGTGACCAGCAACGGGACCGCTAGCAGCGGGCTGACCGCAGCGGCGGCAGCCACCTGGTCGTCATTCAGGCCGATCAGGTGGCTGGGCAGGGCGCCCAGCAGCTGATCGGGGCGCACCAGCGCCCAGACCCCGATCGTGAGGAAGCCGAGTCCGGCCAGCGCCGGGCCCAGTGGTGCGATCCGGGCCATGGTGAGCAGGGCGAACAGCAGGCCCGCCAAGCCGACCGAGGCTCCCGCCGTAGTGATCGCGAAGTAGTCGGTCTGCTCCGCCTGCGGCGCCTCGGCCGCGGTCTCGGCGAGCCCGCCGAGACCGCGGCCGGTCAGCACGAACGTCAGTGGCGCCGCCAGCAGCGCGACCAGGACGGACTCGACTTGTCGCATCCGACCTCCGGACCGGCCCGGTGGACCTGCTAGCGGCCGGAGCTCCCGGACGCCTTCGAACCAGAGGTCCGGGTCTCGGCTCCTTCACCTGGGTTGGCCGGCTTCTCGTCCGACGCCCCCGGTTCCTCGGCCGTACTCGGCTCGTCGGCGGCTGCTGGCCGCTCCTCGGACTCGGCCCCGACGGTTTCGGCCACGGCGGGTTCGGGCTCGGTTTCGGCCACGGCGGGTTCGGGCTCGGTCTCGGCCTCGGCGGCTTCGGGCTCGGCTTCGGCTTCGGGCTCCTCGATCGCCGTGGCGTCCGCCACGATCTCCTCGTCACTCGTCGCCGCCGGCTCCGGCGTGGCGGCCGCCACGGCGGTGGCCTCCGGCGCCTCGGCGGACCGGAGCGGCTCCGGCTCCGGCCGGCGCCACCGGCCGGTGCTGAAGACCGCCATCAGCATCAGTGCACCGAGCACCAGCAGGGTGCCGTTCTGCACCGGCCGCCATAGCTGCATGTCCTGGCCGAACACGCGGCTCGTCTCGTCGTACGAGAACGCGTCCAGGGCCTCGAACGGGTTGACGAACATGAACACGGTCGGTGCTATCAGCAGCAATCCGGCCGCGAGCGGGCCGGCCGGGGACAGGCGCAGCGTGCCGACCAGCCCGAGCAGGACTCCGGCCGCGATCAGGAAGGCCGCGGGCCCGATCAGCTCGGCGGTGTCGAACCGCCCAGCCTGCTGCCACTCGGCTACTGCCTGTTCCGACCCGGACTGCCCGGCCGCGACTCCCAGCCAGGCCAGCGGGGCTATCAGGATCCCCGCAAGCAAACTCCACAGATGACGCATTCCCGCACCGTACCGTTTCCGGCGCGAGCGCGGGGGACGCCCGCCGGACGGTGGTCGGCTGGGGGTGACGCGAAGCAGCGGGGCTCGGGCAAGATGGGTTTCGTGAGTGCTGGAGCGAACCGATGGCGCTGAGCGCGCCGCCCGTGGAGTGGACCCCGCCCGAGGACGTCCGGCAGGTCACCCGGATCGGGGACTATCTGGGCTGGCTGGCCCGGGAGCGGGGGCTGAGCTTTCCGGACTACCCGGCGCTGTGGGAGTGGTCGGTCACCGACCTGGCCGGGTTCTGGTCGTCGATCTGGGACTACTTCGACGTGGGCACCGGGACCGGCCCGGGCATGGTGCTGGCCGGGGGGGAGCTGCCGGGCACCCGCTGGTTCCCGCAGGCCAGGCTCAACTACGCCGAACAGGTGCTGCGCGCACCCGGGCTGGCGGCCGACGCGCCGGTGGTGCTGAGCTGGTCGCAGACCCGGGCGCCGGTCACGGTCACGGTCGCCGAGCTGCGCGAGCAGGTGCGGCGAGTGGCGGCCGGGCTGCGCCGGCTCGGCGTGTCGCCGGGGGACCGGGTCGCCGCGTACGCCCCGAACCTCCCCGAGACGTTCGTGCTGATGCTGGCCACGGCCAGCCTGGGCGCGGTCTTCTCCTCCTGCGCGCCGGAGTTCGGCACCCGCAGCGTCACCGACCGGTGGCGGCAGATCGAGCCGGTCGTGCTGGTCGCCGTGGACGGCTACCGGTACGGGGACAAGCGGATCGACCGGCGCGCCGAGGTGGCCGCGATCCGGGCGGCGCTGCCGTCGCTGCGGCACGCGGTCGCCCTGCCCTACCTGGATCCGGCCGCCGGGTTCCCAGACGCGATCCGCTGGGACGAGCTGGCCGCATCGACCGGCGAGCCGCTGCGGTTCGCGCCGGTGCCGTTCGACCATCCGCTGTATGTGCTCTATTCGTCCGGCACCACCGGGCTGCCGAAGCCGATCGTGCACGGGCACGGCGGGATCCTGCTGGAGCACCTGAAGATGCTGGCGCTGCACCACGACCTGGGCCCCGGCGACCGGTTCTTCTGGTTCACCACCACCGGCTGGATGATGTGGAACTTCCTGGTCTCGGCGCCGGCGGTGGGGGCGGCGGTGGTGATGTTCGACGGGAACCCGGCCCACCCCGACCTGGGCGCGCTGTGGCGGCTGGCGGAACAGTCGGGCATGACGTTCTTCGGGACCTCGGCGCCGTACCTGATGGCCTGCCGGAGGGCCGGCCTGGTCCCGCGGGAGCTGGCCGACACCTCCCGGCTGCGCGGCCTCGGCTCCACCGGCGCCCCGCTGCCGGGTGAGGGCTTCGACTGGGTGTACGAGAGCGTGCCGCCGGACCGGCACCGGCTGCTGCTGCAGTCGCTGTCCGGCGGCACCGACCTGTGCACCGGGTTCGTGGGCGGGGTGCCGCTGCAACCGGTCTGGCGGGGTGAGATCAGCTGCCGCTGCCTGGGCGCGAAGGTGGAGTCGTACGGCCCGGGCGGGCAGCCGGTGACCGGCGCGCTCGGTGAGCTGGTGATCACCGCCCCGATGCCGTCGATGCCGGTCGGGTTCTGGGGCGACGACTCCGGTGAGCGCTACCGGGAGGCGTACTTCGACACCTTCCCCGGAGTCTGGCGACACGGCGACTGGATCACGATCACCGAGCGCGGCTCCTGCGTGATCACCGGCCGGTCGGACGCGACTCTGAACCGGGGCGGGGTGCGGCTGGGGACGGCCGAGTTCTACTCGGTGGTGGAGGACCTGCCGGAGGTGGTGGACTCGCTGGTGGTGCACCTGGCCGAGGACGGCGCCGACGAGCTGCTGCTGTTCGTGGTGCTGGCACCGGGTTGCGAGCTGGACGAGGCGCTGCGCGGCCGGATCGCCGCCGCGCTGCGGACCGGCCTGTCTCCCCGGCACGTGCCGGACCGGATCGTCCCGGTCGCTGCGGTCCCGCGCACGCTCAGCGGCAAGAAGCTGGAGGTGCCGGTCAAGCGGATCCTCACCGGTACGCCGGCCGAGCAGGCGGCCGCCGAGGGCGCCCTGGTCAACCCGGAGTCGCTGGCCGACTTCGCCGACCTGGCCCGCCGGTAGCGCGGAGGTTCAGTCGAGCTCGCCGAGCAGCCCGTCCACGTCGATGTCGAGCCAGGGCAACGCCGGGTCGGCCAGGTCGGTGCCGCGACCGAACCGGAAGGCGGGCTGGTACGCGCCGTCGACCAGCCGATGGGTGTGGATCTCCAGGGCCGGATCCACCTCCACCCGCCAGTAGTGCGGGATGCCGTTGCGGGCGTACTGCACCGGCTTCTCGTACCGGTCGGCGGTCTGCGAGCCGGGGCTCACGATCTCCACCGCGATCAGCACGTCGCACGGCACGGAGTTGGCGCTTGTCCCTCCCGTCCCAGCCGGCCTTGGCCGGTAGACCAGCACGTCCGGAATGTACGCCGTCGGCGGGATGACCTGGAAGATCACCGACAGCTCCCATGACACCCGCAGGTCCTTGGGCCGCTGTTCGGTGAGCCGCCAGGTGAGGTACTTCTGCACCTCGCGGTGCAGTTCCGAGGGGGTGGCCATCGGTCGCAGGATCCCATCGACGATCTCACACCGCGTGTCCTCCGGCAGCGCGAGAAACTCCGCCAGCGTCAAGGACGCGTGGAGGACCTCGCTGGCGGGACGGTCGAGCAGGAGCATCGCGGCCTTTCAGTCAGGTGGTGCCAATGACCAGCCTACGCTGGCGGTGGCGACGCAGGAAGGGAGCCGGGCGTGCTACTGCTGGAGCGACCTACCGGACGGGTCGAGGTGAACGACCTGCTCGGGGACTACGCCTGACCGGATCGCAACCGGGCTGTGACCGACCCGGGTCGTCGGGACGCGGCCGGTTGGTTAACGTGGGAAGTCACGCGGCTTGCGTAGGATGGCGGGCTGGGCCACCTGTCGGCCTGCCCAGCCGAGACAGAGGGGTGTTGACCGTCGATGAACCTTGCTTACCTTGACCCGGGAACCGGCGGCATGCTCGCCTCGGCGGTGGTCGCTGGGTTCGCGGGCACCGTGGTCGCGGTCAAGCTGTGGTGGCGGCGGGTGCTCGGGAAGTTCCGCCGCCAGCAGCCCTCCGACGCGGAGACGGTGGCCGGCTCCGACCAGAATGGCTGAGCCCCTCCCGATCATGACGGAGGGGGTTCACGTCACCAGTCCGGACCCGGGGTCGTTTCGGGACCCGACCAACCAGGTCTTCCACGTCGCCGGTGAGGTGCGCCGGGGGCTACGCGGCGCGGCGGTCGACGACTGGCAGGCGCTGGCGGCCACCGGGTTCTTCGGCCGGCTGGTCGAGGCCGGCAAGATCTGCGCCACCGAGCCGGTCCAGCGCGGCGAACCCGGCTGGGAGCTGACCCTGCGGCACGCGAAGATCCCGTTCGTCTCGTACCCGTACGAGTGGACCTTCTCGATGCTGCGGGACGCGGCGCTGCTGCACCTGGAGGTGCTGGCGGCGGCGCTGGCCGAGCGCATGACCACTAAGGACGGTTCCGCCTACAACCTGCAGTGGCGCGGCACCGCGCCGGTCTTCATCGACGTGGGCTCGTTCGAGCGGGTGCGCGAGGGTGAGCCGTGGGCCGGCTACCGGCAGTTCTGCCAGACCCTGCTCTACCCGCTGCTGCTCACCGCCCACCTGGGGGTGGCGTTCCAGCCGTGGCTGCGCTCGCAGATCGACGGGATCGAGTCCGGGCAGCTGCGGCGGCTGCTGCACGGCCGGGCGATGTGGAAGGCCGGGGTGCTCAAGCACGTCCGGCTGCAGGACGCGATGCAGGCCCGGCTGGCCGCCACCAGCGCCCGGCAGATGTCGGCCGAGCTGAAGTCGGCCGGGTTCTCCACCGAGCTGGTGGTGGCGACCGTCCGGGGGCTGGCCAAGCTGGTGCGCCGGCTGGACTGGCAGCCGCCGGCCAGCCACTGGGAGGGTTACCGGGAGACCTGCAGCTACTCCGATGCCGACCGGGAGGCCAAGCTGGCCTTCGTCGACGCGGCGCTGTCCGGTGCCGGGCAGCAGGACCTGGTGCTTGACCTGGGCACCAACGACGGCGCGTACGCGCGGGTGGCGGCCCGGCACGCCCGGCAGGTGGTGGCGGTGGAGAGCGACCACGCGGTGACCGACGCGCTCTACCGGCGACTGCGCGACGAGGGCGAGCGGCGGGTGCTGCCGCTGGTGATGGACCTGGCCGACCCGTCGCCGGGGGGCGGCTGGCGGTCGATCGAGCGGGCACCGTTCGTCGGTCGCGCGAGGGCGGGCACGGTGCTGGCGCTGGCGCTGGTCCACCATCTGGCGATCGGGCGCAACGTGCCGCTGCCGCAGGTGGTCGACCTGCTGGCCGCGCTCGGTCGCGGCGTGGTGGTGGAGTTCGTCGACCCGGCCGACCCGATGGCCCGGCGGCTGCTGGCGAACAAGCCGGCCGGCCTGTTCGGCGACTACCACCGGGACGGGTTCGAGCGGGTGCTCGCCGAGCGGTTCACGATCGTGCGCCGCCAGGAGCTGCCCTCCGGGACCCGCACGCTGTACGCGGGGGTGCCGCGTGACTGACCAGCCCGCGCCGGCGCTCCGCGGCCGGTGGCGCCGGCACGCGCGCCCGGAGCTGTGGCGGTTCCTGGAGCTGTTCGCGCTGTGCGGGTTCGTGGTGGTGCAGCCGCTGCTGGAGGTGATCGGCGGCAGCCCGGACTTCTTCATCTTCCACGGGGTGAACGGCGGCCAGGTGGTCATGCTGGTCGCGCTCTTCGTGCTGGTCCCGCCGGTGGTGCTGTGGGGGGTCGGGGCGCTGTCCGGGCTGGCCGGACCGCGGGTCCGCCGGGTGGTTCACCTGGCGGCCGTCAGCGGCCTGTTCGGGTTGTTCGCGATCGAGGTCGGGAAGAATCTCACCCCGGTGCGCGGGGGGCTGCTGGTGGCGCTGGCGGTGGCGGTCACCGCGGTGATCGTGGTCGGGTACGTGCAGCTGGACGCCGCCCGGCAGCTGCTGCGGTTCGCGGCGGTCGGGCCACTGGTGTTCGTGCTGCTGTTCGCGTTCGTGTCGCCGGCCTCGGCGGTGGTGCTCGCCGACGACCGGCCCAGCCGCGGTGGGGTGCCGGACGTGACCGGGCCGCATCCGCCGATCGTCATGATCATCCTGGACGAGCTGGCGATGCTGTCGTTGCTGGACGAGACCGGTGGCGTCGACGCCGAGCGGTTCCCGAACTTCGCCCGGCTGGCCGGGGACTCCACCTGGTACCGGAACGCCACCGCCGCCGCCGGTTGGACGCCGTACGCGATCCCGGCGATGCTCAGTGGCCGGTGGCCGTCCGAGGAGCTGGCGCCGCACCACGCGTCGTACCCGGACAATCTGTTCACGCTGCTCGGCGAGGTCTACCAGATCTCGGCCAGCGAGAGCATCACCGAGCTGTGCCCACCGTGGTACTGCGGCGACCGGCCGGAATGGTCGCGCGGGGGGCTGCCGGTGGCGCTGGCCGAGAGCACCAGCCTGCTGGGTGAGATCGTCTCCCCGGTGGACCCGGTCCGGAACCCGTACGACGACTACGCCGAGCCGACCGTGCAGGAGCGGCTCGGGGCGATGGCCGCGGCCCGAGCGAACCGGCCGGACTTCCGGTTCGCGGAGGGGCTGACCCAGAGCCAGCCGGTCCGGTTCCAGGACTTCATGGCCGACCTGTACGGCGATCCGGCGGCCGAGCCGTCGCCGCCCGGGACCGCGCCCGCCGCTCCGGGCGGAGCGGGGGCGGAGGCCACCGCCGCGGGTCCGGAGCTGGACTTCCTGCACCTGCTGCTGCCGCACACGCCGTGGAGCTATCTGCCGGACGGGATGCGCTACCACAACGCACGGGGGTTGTCGGTCGACGGCCCGTGGTGGGGCCGGCTGGCGCTGCAGCGCTATCTGCTGCAGCTGCAGTACACCGACGGGCTGCTCGGCGAGACCCTGGATGCGCTGCAGGCGACCGGGCGCTACGACGAGTCGCTGATGGTGCTCACCGCTGACCACGGGGTGAGCCTGACCCCGGGCGGTGCCGGCAGCCGGGAGCTCGGGCCGACCGACCCGGGCATCGTGGAGCTGGCGTGGGTGCCGCTGTTCATCAAGGAGCCCGACCAAACTGAGCCGGTGGTCCAGGACGGCAACTGGCAGCACGTCGACCTGCTGCCCACGATCGCCGACTACGCGGGGGTACGGGTGCCGTGGCGGGTCGACGGCATCTCCTGGCGGCGGGAGCAGCGCACCACCCCCGAGAAGACCTACTACCCGTACGTGGACCAGCCGGGGACCCTGGACGGGCCGGCCGGGCTGGCCCGGATCCTGGCCGACCCGACCGCGATCCCGCCGGTGCCGCCGGCGCCGCTGCCGGAGCTGGTGGGCACCGCGGTCGGCGACCATCCGGTGCTCGACGGCGATGGGCGGGCGGAGGTCGAGAACGCCGACCAGTTCGAGGATGTGGACCTGGACAGCGGGATCGTGCCGGCGCTGGTGCACGGGACGGTGCCGGACCGGGTGCCGGAGGGGACCCCGCTGGCGATCGCGGTCAACGGGCGGATCGGCGCGGTGGTGCCGGTGGTCGCCGGCGACGAGGGGGAGCGCCAGTTCGCGGGTCTGGTCGAGGACACCGACCGGTTCGTGGCCGGCGAGAACCAGCTGGAGCTGTTCCTGGTCCCGGACGGGTCCACCCTGCACCGGCTCTGAGCCTGACCGCACCAGGTAGCCTGCCGATCGGGCAGAATGGCTGTGTGACCGTGGAGAGCTCAAGGCGCTGCGCCCGGAGATCGCCAGGCTGTGCGCTAGTACTACAACAGCGGTTCGTTGTGTATGATACGGGATCATGTCTGATGTGGTCACTGAAACAGATCTTGAGACGTGGGTGGCGGGCTTGGACTCGTTGTTCGCGCGGGTGGCGGGCCGGTTCGGTCGGGTGGAGCCACGCCGGCAGGCCAGGGCGTATCTGACCGGGCTGTTGGCGCCGGTGGAGCGTAAGAACGGGTGGCAGTTGGCCGAGGCGGCCGGGGACGCCACTCCGGACCGGATGCAGCGCTTGCTCAACAACGCCTGTTGGGACCCGGAGGCGGTACGCGATGATCTGCGCTCCTATGTGGGTGAGCACCTCGGGCACCGGGACGGTGTGCTGGTCGTGGACGAGACCGGGTTCGTCAAGAAGGGCACCCGGTCGGCCGGCGTGCAGCGGCAGTACTCCGGTACCGCCGGGCGGGTGGAGAACTGCCAGCTTGGGGTGTTCCTGGCCTACGCCAGCCCACTGGGTCGGGCGCTGATCGACCGGGCGCTGTACCTGCCGAAATCCTGGACCGGCGACCCGCAACGCTGCGCGCAGGCGGGGATACCCGATCAGGTGCAGTTCGCGACCAAGCCGACGCAGGCCACGGTGATGCTGGCCCGGGCGCTGGACGCCGGCGTCCCCGCCAGCTGGGTGACCGCCGATGAAGCCTACGGGCAGGACTCCAAGTTCCGCACCTTCTGCGACCAGCGCCGCATCGGCTACGTAGTAGCCGTACCCCGCAACCAAACCATCGGCCTCGGGAAGGGCACCGCCCGCGCCGACACCCTCACCACCCAGGCACCCACCGAGGCGTGGAAACGCCTCTCTGCAGGCGATGGCGCGAAAGGTCCACGACTCTACGACTGGGCCCGAGCAACCCTGCCCGCCACCGATGAGCACCGCAGCCGGTGGCTACTCATCAGACGCAGCATCACCAACCCCGACGAGCTGGCCTTCTACCTGTGCGCCGGCGGGCCCGGCACCACCCTCGACACCCTCGTGCGCGTCGCCGGCGCCCGCTGGGCCATCGAGGAATGCTTCCAACAGGCCAAGACCGAAACAGGCCTGGACCACTACCAGATCCGCCGCTACCAGCCCTGGTACCGGCACATCACCCTCGCCATGCTCGCCCACGCCTTCCTCGCCGTCACCGCCGCCCACGCCCCAAAAGCAGCAGCGACCTGGTCCCCCTCAGCCCAGGCGAGATCCGCCGTCTCCTGGGACACCTGATCCACACCCTCACCCGACCGTTCACCCACATCGCAGCCTGGTCCGACCTACGCCGCCGATCCCAAGCCCGCGCCAAACACAGCCACTACCAGCGAAGACGCCGATTACACAACAAACCGCTGTTGTAGTACTAGTACTGCAACGGCACTTACGGTGGTTGGTGGCCGCGGCGGCGGTAGTGGCTGAGGCGGGCTTGGTACTGTCGTCGGCGTCGCCAGTTGGACCAGGACCAGACGTGGTCGGGGTCCGGGGCGTACCACAGGATCAGGTGTACCAGCAGGCGGCGGATCTCGGGTAGGGTGTAGTCGATCATGTCCTGATCGTGGTGGCCGGTTCCCCTTTTGCGGTAA